>UQPY01000109.1 GCA_900542965.1 uncultured Collinsella sp. | reverse complement strand
TCGACTAGTCGTCGGCAGCGTCAGATGTGTATAAGAGACAGGTGTAGCCAATCAGGTCACGACGCCCGGCCTTCTCCAGCGCCTCGCGCACGAGCTTGTAGTTCTCGGGTTTGCGATACTGAATCAGCGCGCGCTGCATGGCCTTTTCGTGCGGGTCGCGCGCCACATAGATCGGCTCCATGGTGCGCGGGTCCACGCCGGTGTAGTACATGCAGGTCGACATGGTGGACGGGGTGGGGTAGAAGTCCTGCACCTGCTCGGGCATGTAGCCCATGTCGCGCACGGCCTCGGCAAGGTCCACGGCTTCCTTCATCGTCGATCCGGGATGGCTCGAGATCAGATACGGCACCACGTACTGCTTGAGTCCGTATTCGCGATTCAAGCGTTCAAATTTACGGCAGAATGCGTCGTAGACAGCTCGGCTCGGCTTGCCCATCACGGACAGTACCGCGTCGCTCACGTGCTCGGGCGCTACGCGCAGCTGGCCCGAGACGTGATGCTCCAGCAGCTCGCGCAAAAACTCGTCCGAGGCGTCGGCCATGGTGTAGTCAAAACGGATGCCGCTGCGCACGAAGACCTTTTTGACGCCCGGCAGTTGGCGCAGGTCGCGCAGCAACTGCGTGTAGCCGCTTTCGTCGACCACCATGTTCTTGCATACGCTCGGCCACAGGCAGCGCTTGTTCTTGCACACGCCGTGCTTGAGCTGCTTGTCGCAGGCAGGGCGGCTAAAGTTTGCCGTCGGTCCGCCCACGTCGTTGATGTAGCCCTTAAACTCGGGATCGCGCGTGAGCAGCTCGGCCTCGCGCATGATCGAGTCGTGGCTGCGCATCTGCAACACGCGGCCCTGGTGGAAGGTGAGCGCGCAAAACGAGCACTCGCCAAAACAGCCGCGGTTGGAGCTAATGGAAAACTTGATCTCGGCAAAGGCCGGCACGCCGCCCGCCGCGTCGTAGTCGGGATGCCAATCGCGCGCGTAGGGGAGTTCGGCTACCTCGTCCATCTCGTCGGTCGTCAACGTCGCCGACGGCGGGTTCTGCACCACATATACGCTGTTGGGGTAGGGCTCTACCAGGCGGTGTCCGGTGATGGGGTCCATATTCTGCTGCTGCACGTTAAAGCTGCGTGCGTAGTTGAGCTTGTCGGCAGCAAGGTCGTCCCAGCTGGGTAGCAGGTCGTAGTCGTAGACCTCGTCGAGCGAGCTCGTGCGGTAGACGGTACCGTTGATATAGGTGATCTGGTCGACGGGTAGCCCCGCGTCGAGCGCGTCGGCGATCTCGACAATCGCGTGCTCGCCCATGCCGTAGATGAGAATGTCGGCGCCCGAGTCGAGCAGTACCGAACGCTTAAGCTTGTCCTGCCAGTAGTCGTAGTGGGCCAGGCGGCGCAGGCTTGCCTCGATGCCACCGATAATGATGGGGGCGTCCTTAAACGTCTGGCGGATGAGGTTGCCGTAGACCGTGACGGCGCGATTGGGACGGCGCCCCTCCTCGCCACCGGGGGTATAGGCGTCAGTGTGGCGGCGGTGCTTGGTCACCGAATAGTGGTTGACCATGGAGTCCATGTTGCCGGCGCTGACGAGAAAGCCTAGGCGAGGCTCGCCGAGCACCGTGATGCTGGCGGGGTCGGTCCAGTCGGGCTGGCAGATGATGCCCACTTTGTAGCCGTGCGCGTCGAGGACGCGGCTGATGATGGCCATGCCAAAGCTGGGATGGTCCACGTAGGCGTCGCCGCAGATGTAGACAAAGTCGCACTGGTCCCAGCCGCGCGCATCCATGTCGGCGCGGCTGACGGGAAGGAACTTATCGCGGCCCGGGCGCCAGGGCCGCGAGGGCGCTGCCGGGGCATGAGTGGCGTGGCCGCTCTGGGCCTTGCCGCCGCGCTTTTGCTGTTGGCCGCGCTGGGCATGCTTGCCGTGCTGGTTGTGCTGAGCGTCCTGGGGCTTTTTTGCCACGATTCCTCCCGTTGTTAGTATGCTGCACGTAATTGTAACCAGTCTTTTTG
>UQPY01000108.1 GCA_900542965.1 uncultured Collinsella sp. | reverse complement strand
TACGAGATTACTACGCGTCTCGTGGGCTCGGAGATGTGTATAAGAGACAGGTCCCCGCATGGTCGATGGCAAAGTCAGTCTCTGCATTGCCGGAGGAGGATGACCAATACGCGGGAGTTTTGCCTTGGAGCAAAAGCTCCTGTGCGACGTATTGCTCGGTCAGCGAGCCTTTGAACTCCGTAAAAACAGCGGACCCGTTCAGAACAATGGCTGGCGTGAGGCCGGAGAGTGCTCCGAGGATGCCGGTGTCGATGCAGAACAGCTTGAAGCCCGAGAGATCCTCGTAGCTTGTGAGCGGTGCTCTTAGGGCGGAAACACGTGGTACCTTATGAACGATTCCATAGTCCATGAGCCACTGGAGGCTTTCCTCAAAATCGCGTGCGCGCGCCCCGGGACGAAGCGCGCCGTAGACGAACTTCTTGTTTTCCTTTGCGAGCTGGCCGGGAAGGGATTTCCAAACCAGCCTCATGCGCTCGACGATGCGGGCTGGCGCATGCTTGCCAAAATCGGATTCATAAGCTTCGATGATTTGCTGCTGAAGCCTGCGGGCCTCGATGAAATCGTGGGAGGCGGCGAAAGCGGAGACAACTTCTGGCATGCCACCGACAACGAGGTATTCCTTGAGCAGGCGCTCGAGCTTTTCGGAAACGTTTGTCAGCAGGTCCATGTCTGCGGCAAGGATGGCATCTGCGAGCGGATCGCCATCGACGGCACGAACGAACTCGACAAACCCCATGGGGCGCATGGTGAGCTGGTCGATCTTGCCGACGGGGAACGACTCGTTTTCGCGTCGGAGCGCGAGCCCCATATAGGAGCCGGCTGCCACGATATGGTATTCCGGCGCCAGCTCGTTGAAGTATTTGAGCGAGGTGATGCCACGCGGTGCCTCTTGGATTTCGTCGAAGATGATGAGCGTGTCTGTCGGCGTTATGGTCTGGCCGCGCAGGAGCTCTATCTGGGAGATGATGCGTTTGGGGTCAAGGCTTCCGTCGAACAGCGAACGTGCGCCCGGTTCGAGCATAAAGTCAAAACGGATGACGTTTTGATACTGCTGGCCTGCGAATTCGTTGAGAAGCCAGGTTTTTCCCGTCTGGCGGGCCCCCTTAAGCAGGAGGGGCTTGCGGTTTGACCTAGATTTCCAAGCGATGAGTTCGTCCATTAGCTGTCGCTGCATACTGCCCCCTAACGATCATGGTTAGTATAAGACCGTCTTGGTCTTTCCATCGAAAAATGTGGGAGTAAACCACGTTTTTCCATCGAATAATGTGGGAGGTAACCACGTTTTTCCATCGAATAATGTGGGGTTTAGGTCGGCACCTGGGGCGCTCCTTCTCTGCCGGCAGTTTGGAACACTCCTTGTTTTGGTGCAAATTAGCTACCCTTGCATCAGAAAACGGCGCCCGCCGGCGATGTTGCCGGCGGGCGCCGTTGTCGTGTAGGTGGCTATGTCGTGGGGGCTGCCGTTGAGCGTCCGGGTCTGTGCTCTACAGCGAGTCGATATAGCGCTGCTGGGCGGCGCGGCCGGCTTCGTCCCACTTAAAGACGCCGGCGTTGTCGAGCACGTGGCCAAACACCACGCCGACCTCCTCGTGCAGGATATCGATGGCGTTATCCGCCGTAAGCTCGTCGGCGCGGCGAGCAAAGACGTCCTCGGCCCACGCGGCATGGCTGCGACAAAGATCATCGCCCTCGAGCGCACCGGCAAGATCGTAGCTGGCATCGACCTTGGCTGCCAGCAGATGCTCACGGACAGCGCCAAGCTCGGGAACCAGGCGCGGCGGCAGAATGGCCAGGCCCATGACCTCGATCAGGCCGATGTTCTCCTTCTTAATGTGGTGGTATTCGGCGTGCGGGTGGAAAACTCCCAGCGGGTGCTCGTCGGTCGTGATATTGCAGCGAAGCGCCAGGTAGGCCTCGTAGATTTCGCCGCCGGCATTTCCGCGAGAGTCGACGCGGCGGATGACGGGCGTCACGGTGTTGTGCGCCACGCCATCGGCTGTGTACGCGATGACGCCCACAGACTCATCGGTCCACTCGCGCCAGGCGAGGATAATCTTCTCGGCAGCGTCGAGCAGCTGGGCGCGGTCATGCGAGCGCAGGCGCAGCACCGAGA
>UQPY01000107.1 GCA_900542965.1 uncultured Collinsella sp. | reverse complement strand
CCTCCAAGGACGTGGGCGTGACCTTTAAGGATGTCGCCGGCCAGGAAGAGGCAAAGGAGTCCCTCAAGGAGGTCGTCGACTTTCTGGAGAAGCCGCAGCGCTACGAGGAAATCGGCGCAAAGCTGCCGCGCGGTGCTCTCCTTGTCGGCCCTCCGGGTACCGGTAAAACCCTGCTTGCCAAGGCTGTTGCCGGCGAGGCCGGTGTTCCGTTCTTTAGCATTTCGGGCTCTGAGTTCGTTGAGATGTTTGTTGGTCGCGGCGCTGCAAAGGTTCGTGACCTGTTTAAGCAGGCCAAGGAAAAGGCCCCGTGTATCGTGTTCATCGACGAGATCGATACCATCGGCAAGAAGCGCGATGGCGGTGGCTTTAGCGGCAACGATGAGCGTGAGCAGACGCTCAACCAGTTGCTGACCGAGATGGACGGCTTCGATAACCACAAGGGTATTGTCGTTCTCGCTGCTACCAACCGTCCCGACAGCCTTGATCCGGCCCTGTTGCGCCCCGGTCGTTTTGACCGCCGCATCCCCGTCGAGTTGCCCGATCTGACCGGCCGTAAGAACATCCTCGAGCTCCACGCCAAGAGTGTGAAGACCGAGCCGCCGATCGATCTGACCGCGATTGCCCGCGCCACGCCCGGTGCCTCGGGCGCCGACCTGGCCAATATCATCAACGAGGGCGCCCTGCGCGCCGTTCGCGAGGGTCGCAAGCGTGCAACCCAGGACGACTTCGAGGAGTCGGTGGAGGTCGTCATTGCCGGCCAACAGCGTAAGTCCACGGTGCTTTCCGACCACGAGAAGCAGGTCGTTTCCTACCACGAGATCGGCCATGCCATCGTCGCTGCCCGCCAAAAGGGTTCCGCGCCGGTTACCAAGATCACCATCGTGCCGCGCACGAGCGGTGCTCTTGGCTATACCATGCAGGTCGAGGAGGACGAGCGCTTCCTGACCACGCGCCAGGAGGTCTTGGACAAGCTTGCCGTCTACTGCGGCGGCCGTGCGGCCGAGGAACTCATCTTTGGCGAGATGACGACCGGTGCCGCCAACGATATCGAACAGGCCACCAAGCTCGCCCGCAACATGGTGACGCGCTTTGGTATGTCCGATGAGTTTGGCATGATGGCGCTCGGTACCGTTCAGAATGCGTACCTCAACCAGGACACGTCGCTCACTTGCGCCCCGGGTACGGCCGAGCGCGTGGATGCGATTGTCGCCAAGCTGATCGAGGACGCGCATGATCGCGCCCTGCAGATCCTGAAGGAGAACAAGTTCAAGCTCCACGAGCTGGCTCGTTATCTGTACAAGAAGGAGACGATCACGGGCGAGGAGTTTATGAATCTCCTCACGCGCGAGAATCCGCTGATGCCGAAGCAGCAGTAATACTAGTTACGCAATGTCAATCGCCCCATTTGAGTGTCCATCTCAAATGGGGCGTTTTGCGTGGGGAGTGTTGTATATGAAGATCGTGGTAAGTGCCTGCTTGATGGGCGAGAGCTGCAAGTATAACGGGCTCGACAACTATCATCGAGAGCTGGTCGAGGCTTGCGAGCGCACGGGGACCGAGGTCCTCTTGGTGTGCCCTGAGGTCTTTGGCGGCCTGCCCACGCCGCGCAAGCCGTCCGAGATTGTGAACGGCGAGGTCCGTACCTGCGAGGGTACCTCAGTCGATCGCGAGTTTCGCCAGGGTGCTCAGCGCGCGCTTGATATGTGCGAGCAGGCAGGCGGACCGGAAGAGATAGTCGCGTGCATCCTGCAAGATCGCAGTCCCTCGTGCGGCGTCGGCCGTATCTACGACGGAACCTTCAGCGGCACGCTCACTCCGGGCAACGGTGTCTTCGTTGACCTGCTCCTGCGTCACGGCTACCGCGTTATCCCGGCTAGCGAGTTCGACTCGAGCATGTTACGGCAATAAAAAACCGCCACAAAGGTATTGTCCCCTTTGTGGCGGTTTTGGTCGGTTAGGCCAGGATAGAATGGCCGTAGGCGTTGGCGGCCTTGATGGCGGCGGCGAACTTCTCGTCGGTGAAGGGCTCCGGGTTTCCCTGCTTCCACTCGTTGGTGGCGTGTGCGAACTCGCACAGGGCCGGGATATCGGACCTGTCTCTTATACACATCTGACGCTGCCGACGACTAGTCGAGTGTA
>UQPY01000106.1 GCA_900542965.1 uncultured Collinsella sp. | reverse complement strand
CCACGAAGAGCGCCAATGACAAAGAAGACCACCTGGTACAGAAAGCAGACCGTGAGCAGCGTGACGACAATCTGGTTGAAGATCACGATGGGTGTGTTGGTTTGTAAAAAGGCGAGCATGCAGGCTCCCAGCAACGCGTAACGTAAACAATCGTATATCTTACCGCAGGCTTACCGAGTTCAAGAAACCACCTAATACCGGCTAGGCTTCGAGCAGGCCGAGCTGCGGGACGATGTCGTCGCCGGCGGCAGTGCGACCGAGCGAGCGCGGAGCCAGATCGTCGAGAACCGCAGCGAGATCCCACGGCAACTCGTCGCGGCACTCAATGCGCTCCCCCGTCACGGGATGTTCGAACGCCACGCGCCAGGAATGCAGAAACTGCCTGGTCAGACCCTGGTCGGCGCGTGCATCGCACTTACCGTAAAGTGGATCGCCCACGCAGGCGTGGTTGATATGGCGCATATGCACGCGAATCTGATGTGTGCGGCCCGTAAACAGGTGGCACTCGACGAGCGTATAGCCGTCGTCAAAACGCATGGAATCGAAGCGCTCGAGGACCTTAAAGGTCGTAATGGCCTGGCGCGCGAAAGGATCGTCAGAAACCGCCATCTTGACACGGTCGCGCGTCGATCGGGCAATACCGGTGTTAATGGTTCCCTCGTCCATGGCGATGTGCCCGTGGACAAGCGTGATATAGCGGCGGTCGAGTGTGCGCGTACGGATAAGATTTTGGAGCGCGCGCTGGGTGTCGTCGTCCTTGGCCGCAAGCATAAGGCCCGAGGTGTCACGATCCAGGCGATGTACGATGCCGGGGCGGTCCTCACCCTGCACGGTGCCCAGATGGTCGATGCCACAGTGATAGACCAAGGCGTTCGCAAGGGTGCCGCTCTCGTGGCCATGGGCTGGATGGCACACCAGACCGCGCTGCTTGGAGAGCACGATGAGGTAGTCGTCCTCGTAGCGGATATCGAGGGGAATGGCCTCGGGAATCACGTCGGTCGGATCATGCGGTTCGGGCAGGTCGACCGAGATACGGTCGCCGGAGCGCACGGCATACTTTTTTGACAGGCATGTCTCGCCGTTGACGGCAACGGCACCGCCCTCAATCAGATGCGCGCAAGCAGAGCGCGTGGGGCAGCCGTCGTTGGCGCCCAGATAGGCGTCGAGACGCTGACCAGCGGTATCGTCGGCAACGAGAATATGGATGTCGGCCATTAGCGCTCATTCCTTTCGCGGATCTTGCGGGCACGCTCCCCACGCTGCTTGGCTTTGCGCTTGGCGCGTGCCTCATCACGGGCATTGAGCTCGGCAGTCGCATCAACTTCACGGGCCGCAGGGCTCAAGAACATGTAGCCGATAAGGGCAAGCACGACGCCTACGGTGATGCCGATATCGGCCACGTTAAAGACGGGGAAGTCGATGAAGGTGGTGGCAATAAAATCGGTCACGAAGCCAAAGACAAGGCGATCGATCGCGTTGCCGATAGCGCCGCCAGCAACCATAGCCATGCCCACAACCTCAAGATGGGCGAGCTGGGATGCACGAACGAGGTACACGGCGATAGCGATAATGACCGCCAACGCCAGCACGGCAAACGCGATGCCATGCCCCTCGCCCATGCTAAAGGCAGCACCGATATTGCGGACAAATAAAAAGTCGATCACACCGGGGATAACAGTCACATGTAAAGCGTCGCCCACGGCACGAACCGCAAGCTTGGCCAGCTGGTCAACGAGCAGCACAACCAGTGCCACACCACCAGCAACACCCAGCCGCCAACCCAAAGGCGGCGTCATAACCCCAGTACGACCCAAAGAAATCCCCTACCCTCAAGAACATCGAATTCCGTTTAACACAAGTAAACATCTTATATTGCCACAAGCAGAGCGCACGACATATCCACCAACGCAAGCGAAATATCCAGCACAAAACAAAAGCGACATTCCGAATAACGGAATGTCGCTAAATAGCTTTCGACTAAGAGCACTGGTCGAAAGAGAAGGCTCTAGTTCCAACAATGGAAAAGCCGCGTTGCCGTCACCAACAGCGAAAACGTCCCTAAGCGAGCAAGGTGACGTGAAAGAGGAGGGAAGCGTACTTTGGTACGCGACCGACGATTGAACGTCAGATTGCCGCTTAGGGGCGTTTGCAGCGTCG
>UQPY01000105.1 GCA_900542965.1 uncultured Collinsella sp. | reverse complement strand
CGAACACCTCCCACATTCATCCGCACATGTGCGGATGAATGTGGGAGGTGTTCGGATAAAGTCGACAATCAAGGAAGCAAGGTAAGACAAGTTCCCAGCTAATGAATTTTGCCATCCAGCAACTCCAACCATGTATCCTTAGTCCTGAGGGGCGGGGCATAAGGTCGATCGCGAGTTCCGCACGAGCCGGAGGCCACTTAATGTGGCCTCCGTGCGAGCAGGACTGTCCGAGCAGGCGACCTTATGCCCCGCCCCTCAGGACGACGGGATAGATAAGGAGCACCCATGGCAGGCAAGCCGCAAACACTAGCTACGACCTCGGCATTCGAGATCTTGGGCCCCGTCATGGTCGGCCCCAGCTCATCGCACACCGCCGGCGCCCTGCGCTGCGCCCAAGTTGCTGCCAGCCTGCTGGAAGGCCGCATCACCAAAGTCACCTTTGGCCTGTGGAACTCCTTCGCCCACACCTACCGCGGCCACGGCACCGACCGCGCGCTCGTCGCAGGCATCCTGGGCCTCGACACCGACGACGAGAACATCAAGCAGGCCTTCGACCTCGCACGCGAGCAGGGCCTCGAATATCACTTTGACATCAAGGGCGACGACGCCTCCATCCACCCCAACACCGTCGACATCGACATGGTCGACGACACGGGCGCCACGGCACAGGTTCGCGGCGAGAGCCTGGGCGGTGGCAAAATGCGCATCAGCCGCATTAACGGCGTCGGCGTCGACATCTCGGGTATGTATTCCACGCTCTTCGTGGCGCACAAGGACGTTCCCGGCGTGCTCGCCGCGCTCACCAACCTGCTCGCCTACGCCCACGTGAACATCGCCTTCTGCCGCACCTACCGCACCGAAGTGGGCGGCCAGGCCTACTCCGTATTTGAGACCGACGGCACGCCCGACGACACCGTCGTCCCCATGCTGCGCAAGCTCGACAATGTCGATTACGCAACGTTTATCGAGCTCCCCGGTTCTGCCTCGTCGCTCTCCCCCGGCGTCTCGGCCAAGGAAATCTTCGACGACGGCGAGCAGCTGCTCGATGCGTGCGAGGAACTGGGGCTCAGCATCGGCGCCGTCATGGCCGTGCGCGAGGCGCGTCTGACCGGCGAGGCCCACGCCGTCGCCGCCATGCGCCGCGTGCTCGACGTCATGCGCGAGGAGACCACGGCCCCCCTCGCCAATCCGCAGCGCTCGCTCGGTGGGCTAATCGGCGGCGAGGCCAAACTCGTCGATGCCACCAGCCGCAACGATTTGAGTGCAAGCCTGATGGGCGTCGTCCAGACCGACGCCGTGGCCCGCGCGATGGCCGTGCTCGAGCGCTCCGCCACGATGGGTGTGATCGTCGCAGCTCCGACGGCAGGATCCGCGGGTGTTGTGCCCGGCTGCGTGCTGGCGCTCGCCGATCACCTTCAGCTCGACGACGAGCAACTCATGGACGCGCTCTACTGCGCAGCCGCCATCGGCCTCAACCTCACCACAAGCGCCTGCGTTGCCGGCGCCGAGGGCGGCTGCCAAGCCGAGGTCGGAAGCGCCGCCGCCATGGCAGCCGCCGCGCTGGTGCAGATGCTCGGCGGCACGCCCGAGCAGGCGCTTGACGCCAGTTCCATCGCGCTGAGTAACCTACTGGGCCTCGTTTGTGACCCCGTCGGTGGCCTCGTGGAGGTGCCCTGCCAAAACCGCAACGCCATCGGCGTGGCAGCGGCCTTTAGCTCGGCACAACTCGCCCTCGCAGGCATTAAGAGCCTGGTGCCGTTTGACCAGATGGCACATGTCATGCTCTCGGTGGGTCACGCGTTGCCGGCCACGCTGCGCGAGACGGCAAAGGGCGGCATCGCGCAGGCTCCGGCCGCACTTTCGGCCTGTGCAAAATGCGGTGTGTGCGGATAGCGGCAAAGAACGACTCAAAGGTGGGACAAATGTCCCACCTCTTTTGAATGCCACCGTTTCCGTACCACAAACAGCAGGGCAATCGCTATAATGCAAGCCCAGTAAAAACACGATGAACCGCAAGGCGAAAATCGAAGGATATGCATACGATGTCGCAAAACGATCGAACTCAACTGATTCCCGATCCGCAGCAGCCGAGCAGGCACACCGGCAGCGTTCAGTCGCCGCGTCCTATCGCGCCGAGCCACGGTCAGCAGCGTGGCTGTCTCTTATACACATCTGACGCTGCCGACGACTAG
>UQPY01000104.1 GCA_900542965.1 uncultured Collinsella sp. | reverse complement strand
CGTGGGCTCGGAGATGTGTATAAGAGACAGCGACTCGCACAACGTGTGCGTGGTGGGCGATAACGCTGCCGATATGATGGCTGCCGTTGAGGCCGTGGGCCAGGGTGGTCACGTGCTGGTGCGTAACGGCGAGGTCGTGGCGCGCATTCCGCTGGCGCTCGGTGGCCTGATGAGCGAAGGCACGGCCGAGGACGTTGCCGCGCAGCACGACGACTTTATGGTCAAGGCGCGCGCCATGGGTATTGAGCCGCCGCTCGACCCCATCATGGGCATCATCTTCCTGCCCCTGCCGGTCATCCCGACGCTCCGCATCCGCCCCGAGGGCATGTTCGACGTCACAACCTTCACCTACGCCGACTAGTCATCGGGGACGTTCTTAAACGACTAGTCATCGGGGACGCTCTTTGGCGGGCTGCCTGACGCCGCGACCGTAGGACCTCTGGCATGTGTGAGCTATTTGCCAGGTCCTTGTAACGTTTACGCCCGCGGAGTCTTATTTGAGCTCCCTTTGGGTACGTTGGAATCGGATATGCGTTCGATTCCAACAAGCCCGAAGGGAGCTTTTCTATGTTTAAACTGATTGCATCCGATATGGACGGCACACTGCTTGACGAAAACGGCCAGGTGCCTCCCGAGACCTACGAACTGATTCTGGCGCTACACGAGCATGGCGTGCATTTCGCCGCATCGTCAGGTCGTCGCTACGATCGCCTGTGCGAGTTCTTTGCGCCCGTTCGCGACAAGATGGACTTTGTCGCCGCTAACGGCGCCCAGGTCTACGCCGACGGTAAGATGATAGACCGTGAGGTGTATTCCCACCTGGCGATTCGAAGGCTCGCCCAAGCCGTCAGGACGTTTCCCAATCTGCATCTTGCGCTATTTGATCGAACCAAGTCCTTCCTGCTCGATGACGAGTGCAAGTTCGTGCGTGAGGTCGATAAGGACCTTCCCAATGCCGAGCGCATTTGGGAGCTGCCCGATCCCAGCGTAAATATCATCAAAGCGAGTATCTTTTGCGACGACAGTGCGGTTATGGACAGCGCGTACGTGCTACAGCGCGAACTTGGTCAGCTCTTTACTTTTGCACCTTCGGGCAACGCGTGGATCGATGCCATGCAGCCTGGTGTGTCGAAGGCCTCGGGTATCGCGCAGCTCGCGGAGCATTACGGCATTGGTCGCGACGAGGTCATGGCGTTTGGCGACTCGATGAACGACTACGAGATCATTCGCTTTGTCGGCACGGGCTGCGCGATGGAAAACGCGCGCCCCGCGCTTAAAGCGGTGGCCGATCGCGTGGTGGGTTGTAACCGCGACCACGCCGTCCAGCAGGAGCTCCGTCGCGTGCTGGAGAGTCTCTCCTAATCCGGCAGATGGGGACGTTCCTTTTCTGCCGACAGTGGGGGACAGTCCTTGCAGCTTTTTGCGAAGAGTGTCCCCAACGACTAGTCGTTTAAGAACGTCCCCAATGACTGACCAATGACTAGGCAAGGGCGGCCATGATGGTGCGGGCGACGCCGTCGTGGTCGTTGTCGTATTCGGTGATGGCGTCGGCGGCCTCGCGGTCTTCGGACTCGGCGTTGATCATGGCCATGCCGTGGCCCGCTGCCTGCAGCATGGGGATGTCGTTGATGTTGTCACCGAACGCCCAGGCGTCGGCGAGACGCTCGCCCAGGTGCTCGCATAGCCACGTGAGGGCCGTTCCCTTGGTGGCGCCCTCGCCCATGACCTCGATATTCATGGCGTACGAACGCGTGACCTCAATGCCTCCGAGCGTGTCGAGCTCCGCCGCGATGGCGTCGCGATCGGCCGGGTCGTGCCAGTACATGGCGATGCGTTCGAGCGTCTCGACCTCGTCGATCTTGCTGTCGATATCCATGTCGATCGGTGTTCGTGTGCGCTTGAGCGAAGCTGCGATGTGGGGGTCGCCGCCGCAGAACTCATCCAGGCGCGTGTAGAGCGAGCGGGGGAGGAAGCACTGCCCGTCCGCGAAGATATCGAAGGTCACATCGTGGCCGGCGGCGATGCGGCGGATGCGATGGGCAATGCCGCAATCGAGCGGTCGGCTCAAGATGCGCGTGGCGCGCGAGGCGTCGGTGGGCACATCGTCGTCGAGCTGCCAGACGCTGGCGCCATTGGCGCAGACGGCATAGTGCACGGCGGGATGGGCGAGGATGGGCTCAAAGATGCCCGACAGCGGACGTCCCGTGCAGGGCACAAATTCAATCCCGCGTCGAGCGAGCTCGTCGAGCATCGCCCAGGTGGCATCGCTCATCTGCTTATCGCTCGTCAACAGCGTTCCATCCATATCGGAAAACACAATCATTTGATGCAGCCCTTTCTGCTGGCATAAAAAGCGTGGCCGAGGGCGGTGATGCCCTGGCCACGCTCGGGTTCTATAACGGTCCGCGTCCTAGCGGTCGGCGAGCGGCTTGTATTCCAGCGGCTCGATCACCGGACGGTATGCCGGGCGGATGATGCGATGCGCGCAGAAGAGCTCTTCCATGCGGTGCGCAGACCAGCCGGCCATGCGGGCGA
>UQPY01000103.1 GCA_900542965.1 uncultured Collinsella sp. | reverse complement strand
CTTCCATACCTTCACGCCCTCACGCTCAAACACCTCGCCCGACTCGATGCGCTCGACGAGTTTGTTGTAGCGCTCCTCGTGGGCCTTCTCGACGGCGGCGACACCACGGAACTTTGCGGCAATCTCGGCAAAGCCCTCCTCCTCGGCGGTCTTGGCGAACTCGTCGTACATCGTGGTCCACTCGTAGTTCTCGCCCGCAGCAGCATCACGCAAGTTATCCAGGGTGCCGGGAACGGCGCCGTCGTGCAGATACTTAAACCACAGCTTGGCGTGCTCGGACTCGTTGCCTGCGGTCTCGGCAAAGATATTCGAGATCTGAACGTAGCCATCCTTCTTGGCCTTAGATGCGTAGTAGCGATACTTGGTATGCGCCTGGGACTCACCGGCAAAAGCGGTCTCGAGGTTCTTCTTGGTTTGAGAGTTCTCAAAATCCATAGGTGTACTTCCCTTCAACATGCCGCCCGTAGGCTTCGAGCGGCCTTGTCTTTAGGATGCCCTCAAGCCGAGAATTTAAACCTTACAATCCTCTTCTTCAGATTCGGGTTGGCTACACGCTTAGCCAGCGGTCACCCTCGGAGCGGCAAAAGCCCTCGCGCTCCAAGTCGGCCAAAATGCCTGCGACAAGATCGTGATCGACCGGCTCGCGGCCTGCCGCCGCCTCCATTTCGTTGACACCCGCTACGGCCTCGGCGAGTGTGATACCCGCCGGCTGCCCATCGCGCGCCGCTAGCAGCATGCGCACAATATGGGCGCGCTTTTGACGGCGCGAGCCCTCAAACTTGGACTGACGGCTATAGCTCGCCGAGCGCCTGGACGGATTGGGCAGCGTCTTCTTAAGATACGCGCCATAATCCAGCAGCGCGTAATACCATGCGCGCGGTGTGTCGGCATCATCGAGCGGCACGGCAAAGGGAGCGATCTCATCCGCCGTCGCACCGGGAGCCGCCGGACAGTCGGCCTGAATCAGCGGCACCAGCTCGCGATCGGGAACGGCCGGCACGTCGGGAAAGAAATGATGCAGAAAGACCGTGCGCACGTTGGTCTCCAGATACACACCCGGCAGATCGAACGCAAACGACCGGATGCCCTGCGCCGTCGCCGGGCCAATACCGGGCAGGGCGACCAGGTCGCGCGTCTCACGTGGAAACTCCCCGCCCCAGTCCGTCACAACGCACTGTGCAGCCCTGTGAAGCGCCAGGGCGCGACGATTGTAGCCCATCCCCTGCCAGGCATCCAAAACGTCGGAAGGAGCGGCCTGAGCGAGCGCCTGTACGGTCGGAAAGCGGTCGAGCCACGCGGGCATACGCGTCTCCACACGCGGCACCTGCGTTTGCTGCAGCATAACCTCGGAAAGCCAAATAATGTACGGGTCGCGCGTGCGGCGCCACGGAAGGTCGCGATAACGCAGGACCCCTTCCGAACGAATCATCGAACGAAAGGGGTCCTGAATCATGGCTATGCTCCTTATGCGGCGCTATTCCTCCCGGCAAGCGCACGCACAGGTGGCGTACTCGGGAAACGCATCGCGGTCGGCGAACTTGGAATCGACGGCCGGAAACTGGCGGTGAGCGACGATATCGCCCAGCGAAACGGAATCGAGGTAGTCGCGCATCAGCGCTTGAGCTCCGGCCCACAGGGGATGATAGCAGCACGTACCCATGCGTGCACAGTCGCCATCGGGCGCAGTGCAATCGTTCATGACCATGGGACCCTGAACGGCCTCAACGACCTGGCGGATGGTGACATCGTCGGGGCTGACCTTAAGACGCATGCCGCCATGGACGCCACGCAGGCTCTCCACAATACCGGCCTGAACCAAACCATGCTGAATCGAACGGGCAAACGAATACGGGACATTGACCTCTTCGGCAGCGGTGCGAACAGAAAGCAAACACTCCGGATCCTCGGCAAGCATCGCCAACATACGAAGGGCGTAATCAGTCTTCCTCGATATGTCCATTTTTCCCCTTTCAAGGAATACGAACAGCTCGAACGAGCTCCGGGGCCGAGCTTGTGTCGAGACGCTAAATGACCGCAGGACATCCAAATGGTAAATCGGATATCCACTGAGTGCCGTGCTTGGAGCGAAATGCATCAGATGCGGCCTACAGTGCAATTTAGTATAACCTAACCCCCTGTCTCGTTGAACAGGTGTTGCGCAACAAAGCTGTTGTTTAGACAGATATGCTTATTAGATTTTACTTGCGTTCCTGAAGGGGCGGGGATTCTGGGCGAAGATGCGCTAGGGCGATCGTTCTACCGAAACAAAGTGCATCAAACGCAAAAAGCCACGTCCGAAGACGTGGCTTTAATTGCGTTGGCGGGAAGTACGGGGCTCGAACCCGCGACCTCCGACGTGACAGGCCGGCGCTCTAACCAAACTGAGCTAACTCCCCAGGCAGTCGTTCGCGTTTGTTTCCGCTCGCGTGCGCTGCGGGGATTAGTATACACAGAAGTCTGTCCGGCGCGCAACAACTTTTTTGAATAATTTTTTGGGGCCATCCGGGAGGGCTTCCGGGGCTGAGGGCGGGGGTTAAGTTTGCTGCTCTACAGTCCTGCGCAAGACGGAAAGCACATTAAGTGCT
>UQPY01000102.1 GCA_900542965.1 uncultured Collinsella sp. | reverse complement strand
GTCCTGGCCGAGGCCGACTACATCGGCTCCACCGCCGGCATCATCAAGTATGCCGAGGAGTCCGACGCGAGCGAGTTTATTATCGTGACGGTCCGCGGCGTGCTCTACGAGCTCGAGCGCCGCTGCCAGGGCACCGGCAAGAAGTTCTACTTCCCCGCGGTGCAGCCCACCTGCGTCAACATGGATCTCATCACGCTCGAAAAGCTTGTGCACTGTCTGGAGACGGGCGAGGGCGAGGTGCAGATCGGCGTCTCGGACGAGGCTGCCGACCAGGCCAAACTCACGCTCGACCGCATGCTCGAGTACGCGGCGCGCTAGAACAATGCGGCATGAGGGACTGTCCCGCATGCCACATTACAAGGGAGAGGATTCCTGTGGAAACCAAGCAATACCCCAACATGGAGTGCGACGTCGTCATTGCCGGCTGCGGCGTGGCGGGCCTGTATGCGGCCCTCAATCTGCCGACGAGCACGCGTGTGATCATGCTCTCCAAGGGCGCGGTCGACGAGTGCGATTCCATGCTCGCGCAGGGCGGCATTTGCGTGCTGCCCGAGGGCGCGGATTACGATGCCTTCTTTGAGGACACCATGCACGCCGGCCACTACGAGAACCGCCGCGAGAGCGTCGACATCATGATCCGCTCGAGCCGCTCGGTCATTAACGACCTGCTGGCCATGGGCGTGGACTTTGAGCGCAAGGCCGATGGCAGCCTCGACTTCACTCGCGAGGGCGCGCACAGCCGCCCGCGTATCGCCTTCCATACCGACATTACGGGTAAGGAGATTACGACCAAGCTGCTCCAGGCCGTGCGCAAGCTGGACAACGTGCAGATTCTTGAGCACGTGGCCATGACCGACATTCTGACCGGCGAGTGCGACGGCGCCACGGTGTGCACCGGCGTCATCGCCGTTCCCGTGGACGAGGACGATTCGGCTCGTCCAGCCGACGAGCTGGTAAATGCCGCCGAGGGCGTGCATGCCGGCAAGCCGTTTGAGATTCACGCCTGCCATACGCTGTGGGCGACGGGCGGCATCGGTGGCGTATACGACCACTCGACCAACTACCCGCAGCTCACGGGCGACGCCTGCTACATCGCCCAGGAGCACGGCATTACGATGGAGCACCTGGACTACGTGCAGATTCACCCCACGGGCCTGTTCTCGCCGCAGCCGGGCCGCACCTTCCTGATCAGCGAGAGCTGCCGCGGCGAAGGCGCGATTCTGCTCAATGCCGCCGGCGAGCGTTTTACCGACGAGCTGCAGCCGCGCGACGTGGTCGCCGCCGCCATCCGCGAGCAGATGAAGCAGGACGGCACCGAGCACGAGTGGCTGAGCTTTGCCCCGGTCGAGCGCGACGTGGTGACCGGGCACTTTGCCAACATCCGCGCGCGCTGTCTGGAGGACGGTCGCGACATCTTGGACGAGCCCATCCCCGTCACGCCCACGCAGCACTACTTTATGGGCGGCGTGTGGGTTGACAAGGACGGCCGCACCTCGATGCCCGAGCTCTACGCCGCCGGCGAGACGGCTTGCAACGGCGTGCACGGCAAGAACCGCCTGGCCTCCAACAGCCTGCTTGAGTCCCTCGTCTGGGGTCGTCGCGCCGCTTGGCGTATGCGCACCGGCGAGTCGCTTGCCGTGGAGCAGGCGGGCGAGCCCGCGCTCGACGGACGTCACCGCGCCCTGAGCGCCGACACCCTTGCAATCGATGATTTGGCCCGTGCCGCCGGCACGCAGGCCGCGGAGGAGTAGACCATGAATCCCATTACCATGAAGCTTGTCGTCGATGATCTGATTCTGCAGGCGCTGCGCGAGGACATTACCTTTGAGGACGTGAGCACGGCGAGCGTGTGTCCCACGGCGCGTCCCGCCACGGTGGAGCTTATCGCCAAGGCCGATGGCATCATCGCGGGCTTGGATGTGTTCGCCCGTACCTTTGAGCTGCTGGATTCGCAGAGCTCCGTGTTGTTTGATGTCGCGGATGGCGACGAGGTGCACGCCGGCGATCACGTGGGCCAGGTTCGCGGCGACGCGCGTGTACTGCTTTCGGGCGAGCGCGTGGCACTCAACTACCTGCAGCGCATGAGCGGTATCGCCACCTATACGCACAGGATGGCCTCGGCGCTCGAGGGCACCAAGACGGTGCTCGTCGACACGCGCAAGACCACGCCGGGCATGCGCGTCTTCGAGAAGGCCGCGGTCGAGATCGGTGGCGGCAGCAACCACCGCTACAACCTGTCGACGGCCGTTATGCTTAAGGACAACCATATCGACGCCGCCGGTGGTGTGACGCGTGCGATCGAGATGGCACGTGCCCACGCATCGTTTACCACGACGGTCGAGATTGAGTGCGAGAACTTGGACATGGTACGCGAGGCCGTGGAGGCCGGTGCCGATATCATCATGTTCGACAACATGACCCACGACGACATGGCTGCCGCGATTGAGCTTATCGCCGGCCGCGCCAAGACCGAGTGCTCGGGTAATGTGGATGTCAGCAATATCCGCGCGCTCGCCGACCTGGGCGTTGACTTTATTAGCTCGGGGGCATTGACGCACTCTGCGCCGATTCTCGACCTCTCGCTCAAGCACCTGCGTCTGCTGGACGGTAAATAATGGACGCCCGCGAGCGTCGCCGTGCCATCATGGGCGTGCTCGAGGGGGCCACGGAGCCCGTTTCGGGCAGCGCGCTTGCTCGCGAGGTGGGTGTGAGCCGCCAGATTGTCGTGCAAGACATCGCCCTGCTGCGCGCCGATGGGCACGATATCGTGGCGACCAACCGTGGTTATGTGCTGCAGGAGGCCCCCAGCAGCCCCGCCGTGCCCACGCG
>UQPY01000101.1 GCA_900542965.1 uncultured Collinsella sp. | reverse complement strand
CTACACTCGACTAGTCGTCGGCAGCGTCAGATGTGTATAAGAGACAGATCCAGCACCTTGGCATTTGGCGCAAGTCGTAGAAATCGAAGTCCCCACCGTGCCACAGGGCTGTGCCCCAGATTCATCATGGCAACCATAAGTTTTCCGCCGAGGCCCACGGGCTTGCGGGTGTTTTCAAAGAACGACATCTGGCCCCTCCGATTTCGTGCATTCCGCATAGGTCAACGGGAACGAGGCCTTCAGCACCGCGCTTTTCTGCACCGCCCAGCCGTTTTGACGCAGGAAACGTAGGTATTCCTCGCTTGTCCACCTGCTGTGGAGGGGGAATCCCGCCATACTCATGAAAAAGGCTTTTGCCTTGCCGGAAACCGAGCTCCCCGCGTGGGTGAAGGTTGGCGCGATGAGCACGCCGTCGTCCTTCAGCACCCGCCTGATTTCTTGCAGTGCCTTTTCCGGATGCGGCACTATGTGAAGCGCGTTGGACGCGATCACCGCATCAAAGGACTTCTGCGCATAGGGCAGGCGGAACATATCTTGTACGGAAAAGTGCAGCTTTGCGGATTGATTGTCCCGCTTTGCTTCAAGGATCATCTTTGCAGAAGCGTCCGTAGCCTCGATGTGCGCCGCCGCATTCACGATGCTCTTTGCGATAAGCCCCGTGCCGGTGGCAACCTCCAGTACGGTTTTTGCTTTCACTACCGGCCGGATCAGCCGATACATCTTCTCATACGCCGCCCGGTCGTTTCGCATGAAACGGTCATACCGACCGGCATTCTTGTCCCAGAAACCCTCGCGTTCGTGCATGGCCATCGCCCCCAAACAGTTAGAGCTATCTAACTATAACACACGAATCATGCAGTAAGATAAGGCTAACCTTATTCTTGGCTAAGACGCATCTCTCCGACCCTTTGAATCACCCCTTTTCACGCCACCCGCTACGAACCCCGGCGGAAACCAGGGAGTGATTAAAGGAGCGGCCTGCGGTTTTGCGAATCAATTGAGTCATTCCCGAAATCGCGAATCAAGGGCCTGATTCGCCCAAATTGCGCACGAATCAGCCCCTAGGCGGTACGACGCGACACGCATCGACAACACTCGGACTGGATTAGTCACTGAGTGGGAATAGAAAATTCCTTAGTTATGGGGGTATTAATTTGATTCCCTTTAGGATACACCCCCATAACTATATGAATTGACCTGCTGACTCCAATGAAGATTGGAGGGTAACGGCCAGGGGTGACGGCCCAGCGAGTGTTATTTTGCGAGCTATGCGCATTGAAAGCGACCTTTCGTGGTATAAACTACTTGCCGGAAGCCGCGGCTTTCAGAGTACGGCTTACGTGTACGTTTAACCTCCGTGGGCGACGGGGTGCCGCAAGGCGTAGAATATCGCCCACCTGTAGGGGCCTGCAGCGATGCGGGCCCCGCTTCGTATGAAGGGGGCGTAACCGATGAAGATCGTATCCATCTCCCAGGACTTCTTCGACCTCGTCGATGGCGACCGTGAGCTCATGCTTAAGCACAATCGCCCCTGCATCGTGGTGGTGAGGCTGCGTTTCCGCGGAAAGCGCAGGGACTTCGCCGTGCCGCTGCGTTCCAACATCGCCCCCAACGTGCCCAAAGACCAATACTTTGCACTGCCACCCCGCCCCACGACGCGCCCCGGCTGCCGCCACGGCATCCACTACATCAAGATGTTCCCCATAACCAAGGCCTACCAGCGCCGCTTTAGGACCGAGGGCTCGGCCTACTACGAGACGCTCCAGCGCATCATCGACAGCAACACCAAGCGCATTGTCTCCGAGTGCCAGGCATACCTCGACCGCTACGAGCGCGAGGGAAGGCCTCGCTTTGCCGTCGACATCGACCGCATCGTGGGGCTGCTGGAGGGCGAGAAGTAGGGCACCTCGGCTCAGTCTCGAGCCATGCGGAGTCGCTCCGCATTTTTGAACGCCGAGTGTGCGTCCCAAATACTTGAGAAACAAGCTGTGAAGTGCGGTGGCGCGCCCGTGCCCGTGCATAGCCGTCACCGTTAGCGTCTACGCGGCGTCGGCTTCAAGTGGAATTGACGCCGCTGCTGTATATGGTTTGCCTTGCTGCAACTGGCGATCAATGCCCGCGATGCTTCTGTTTGCGCTTCAGTTTTCTCTGCTCGTAGCGCGCATCAGCCTCATCCGCGCGGCGTCGGCTTCTTGCATGAGCTGACTCCTGCTTCATCGCTTCTCTCTGTGCCGCGAGCGCCTGCTGCGCCTTGGTGCTCATCGCTGGCCGCTTGAGGGTTTTCGCCGCCTCGCGAACGCGTCGCTTGGGGTTCTTTGCGGGCTTGCTTGCCTCAGCCGGTTTGCCACCGAAGAACGAGAACTTCTCCCATTTGCTTGTAACGAATCGCAGAATCTCCTCATCGGACGGCTCCGCGCCGAAGACGATGCGGGCGACGCCATACCTTCCGCCCTCGACGTGCTCCGCCAGCCCGACCCAGAATTGACCGTCGTGATATGACGATGAGCAGCAAGTCGCTGATAGCCGCCCTGCGAAGCTAGTTGCCTTGTTCGCAGCCGGGCCGCAGGCCGCACCTACGCTCGAGCTCTGCCACGAGGGCATCGTTGTCGGTCACCGAGACGATGGCGTCGCCGTCGTAGGGCGCCTCGATATAGACGCGGTCGAGCGAGTTGGCCGTCCCCGCCCAGAGCGTCCTGGTGCGCCGGACGCCCCGCACGTGGGCGTAGGGTATCACCGAACGCATCCCAGCGTACACGACGACGAGGCGGTCGCCGTAGAGCTCGAGGCGGTTGCTGCGGACGGGAAGGGCGGCCAGGGCCACGAGGGCCGGGACGGGTAGCAGCGCGAGCCAGCCCCATAGGAGCGCGGGACTCGAGCTCAGGAAACACGCGATACACGCCGCGGATTAAC
>UQPY01000100.1 GCA_900542965.1 uncultured Collinsella sp. | reverse complement strand
ATGCGAACCTCCAGTCCGGACCGCTTCACGGTCCAACTTTCTGTCCGCACCCCCTATTCAGTCCCTATTTCACCGCAAGTTATGGGTGGGGAGGGCTACGACGCCAGCGTGGCGATGACGGCTTCGTCGCCGGCGTGTATGAGGGTGTTGCCGTCGGGGATGATGGTTCGGCCTTCGCGCTTGAGCATCACCACAATAAATGGGTGCTTGCCTTGCGGCACATCGCGCAGACGCTGTCCAGCTAAGCGGCCGTGGGGAGTCACGGTGACCTCGCGCAGCGTAACCTCGGCACGCTCTTCAAATGTCGGGGCAGCCATCACCAATAGGTCGCCTTCTTCAATCACGGTATCGCCATTGGGCAGCACCGGGTGCGCGCCATCGCGCAGCACCAGGACCACCAGCATGTCCGTCGCGCTGCCAATATCGGCGAGCGAGCGACCGGCAAACGGATGCCCCGCGCCCACCTTGAGCTTGACAAACGACATGCCGTCCTCGACGCGGTAGTCGTTAAAGGTGCGGCGCACGTCGCCTTCCGCGTCGATCATGTCGAGTTTCTTCGCCACTGCCGGCAGCAGCGAGCCCTGCACCACAATGCTCGACACGGCAATCACGAAGACCAGGTCAAACAGGTCGTGACCGCCGGGAACACCGGCCACCACGGCAAAGAGACTAAACACGACCGAAGCTGCGCCGCGCAGGCCCGCCCAGCTTACGAGCGCAACCTGGCGGGGGTTCGTCTTAAAGGGCGCCAGCAGCATGCCCACGGCGATGGGGCGGCTCACGAAGAGCATAAACGCCATGAGTGCCAGGCCCGGCAGCAGCATCTGCGGCAGGCGTGCGGGCGTTACGAGCAGGCCGAGCAAGAAGAAGATCGTCATCTCGGCCATCTCGGTGAGGGTGTCGAAGAAGTGCGCCAGTTCGACCTTGCCGGTGATGTCGCTCGCGCCTAGCACAATGCCGGCAAGGTACACGGCTAAAAAGCCGTTGCCGCCCAGGTAGCTCGGCAGCGCGTAGGCGACGATGGCCACGGCAAACAAGAAGATGGTCTGCGCACCCTCGGCTGTTGCCTGCGCGCGTTCGATCAGGCGGCTGGATGTCCAGCCAATGGCAAGACCCAGCCCCACGCCTAGGATGATTTGCTTGGCCAGCAGCACGGGGATGTTAACGTCGCCGCCCGCCGCGAGGGTCGCGAGCACGGCGGTGAGCATGTAGGCGACGGGGTCGTTGGAGCCCGATTCGACCTCGAGCAGCGAGTCGGTGCCGCCTTTTAGCGAAAGACTGTGCTCGCGCAGAACGCTAAAGACGCTGGCCGCGTCGGTGGATGCCACGACTGATCCCAGCAGCAGGCCGCCGATCCAGTCGAAGCCCAGCACGAAGTGGGCGAACACGCCGGTGATGCCTGCGGTGATGACGACGCCGAGCGTGCTCAGCAGCACCGCGGGCACGGCGACGGGCTTGGCGCGGTCGATGTTGGTGTTAAAGCCGCCGTAGAACATGATGAACAGCAGCGCCGTGCTGCAGACGGTTTCGGTGAGCGCGTAGTCGCTAAAGTCGATATGCGCCGGGCCGTTGACGCCCAACAGCATGCCGAGCGCGATAAAGATGAGCAGGGTGGGGAAGGGGAGTTTTTTGCCGACGGGTTTGATGGTCAGGCACAAAATGATGACGAGGCCGATAAAGAGAAGGATCTGGTTCATAGATGGTGTCCGCTCCTGGGTGGTTGGCGTGGCACGGTCAGTTGCCTGCGGTTATTTGTACCCAAAGATGGTGGGTTTATGGGGTTGGATTGCGGGCGTGCGCGATATCGTCATAGACGGCTGCCGTCTTTGCCTCTGCTCGGAAACCCTTTCCAGCTTTATTGCAATGGAGTACAATGGGTAACGTTTAAGTTCAACTTGAAGTTTTAGTTGCGGCACCGGGCTTCGGCCGCAATGCAAGGAGAGGCGTACCATGGCGATCTATGTGACATCTGACGCTCACGGGCACGTGCGTGCGCTTGACGAGGCCCTGTCTAAGATCTCGTTGACGTCCGACGACACACTGTACGTGCTGGGCGACATGATCGATCGCGGGCCCGATCCGGTCGGTGTTATTAAGCTCGTGCGCTCGCTGCCCAACGCCCGCGTGCTCAAGGGCAATCACGAGCAGATCATGCTCGATGCCATCATTGGCCAGGATCCGCTCGATGCCGAGACCTGGGATATCAACGGTGGCTGGACGACGCGCGAGCAGCTCAACGACATGGAATTTGAGGCATACGAGGAGCTCGTGCGATGGATGGCCGCGCTGCCGCTCTACGCGGTGGTCGAGACTGCCGAGCGGCCGTACCTGCTGGTGCACGCCGGCATTCAGACCGAGGCGGCGCGTGCGTTTTTGCTTGAGCATGGTGTCGATTGCGGCGACGGCAGGGGAGCGGTCGATGCCGATCGCGAGCTGCTGCAGCAAATGCTCGCCGTACAGTCGTCCGATGACTTGCTCTGGATTCGCCATGGCTATTGGGATGCCCCGACGGGGCTGCTTTCTGCCGAGGGCAAGGGTCCGGTCGTGGTGAGCGGTCACACGCCAACGGTGTCGCTCGGGCGTTATTGCGAGGTCGGTGGTCTTGCGGGGCTCGATGAGGAATCGGGACGCGGGCAGATCGTGCGCTTGGGCGGCGAGGACACTGCCGGTGTGCCCGATCGCATCGACATCGACTGCGCCGCCGCCACCGGCTCCGAGTTCGGCCGCGTGGGCATCCTGCGCCTGGACGACGGGGCGGAGTTCTACGCGAACATCAACCCGGGCGAATAATCGGTGCAAGTGGTAGCTAATTTGGGACGGGACTTTTTTGACTACTTTTGCCCTTCTGCCCGCTAATTGACTTCTCTCGGACGGGGATTAAATAATCATTTGGCTACCCGCTGGCTAAGTGAGTAGACTTTTTTGGAAATGCCGAGCACCCAACATATTTGCCTCAATAAAACCGACGCTCCTATAAGTTGTCAAGAGGCAGTTTGCGGGAGCGCTCTCTCC
>UQPY01000099.1 GCA_900542965.1 uncultured Collinsella sp. | reverse complement strand
GAGATTACTACGCGTCTCGTGGGCTCGGAGATGTGTATAAGAGACAGGTACACATAGATGAGCGCTCCGCAGGGGCGCCAGACCAAAATGCTCATATGGATCCCGAGTGGCTGGAGCTCGCGGTTGCATTGGGCTATGACGGCAAGCAGGCGAGAGCGTCGCTCTTCGATATGGGCGGCGCCGGGTATTCCGTTTTGGTTGGCGTAAACGCCGGGATAGGTGAAGAGCGAAGCCGGCTTGATACCTGCGAGCGTAGGGGAGCAGTTGCGCACGACGGCCGTTTGGTATGTTGGGATGTCAATGGTTCGAGTCACGTTGCCCCTTTCGAGCCCTTACTTGTTAGCCTAGGAAAACTTATACACGAAAGTAAGCCATGGTCAACAAAAAAGTTTGAAGAGGGAAACTAATTGACCGAACGGACATGATTTTGGGTTAAGATGGAGACACCCCATGGGGGTATCCAGATAGGGCTACTTGAAAGGGGAACGCATGAGTGACTTGCTCAACCCTGCGAATCTCATCGTGCTGACCGTCATTGCCGTCGGCATGTTTTTTGGACTGCGTCGCATTGCCGCTTCGACACACGGGAAGAGTTGCTGCAGCGATGGTGCGAGCGGCAAGAAGGCCAAAAAGGTTGTGGTGGCAGACACCGACGAGTCCCACTACCCCTATCGTGAGGAACTCCTTATCGGCGGCATGAGTTGCGACGGCTGCGCCCGGAATGTGACGAATGCCCTCAATGCGCTTGATGGCGTGTGGGCTACGGTAACGTACGCGGACCACACGGCACGCGTGCGCTCGAAGCGCCCGGTTGATCGCGACACACTCGAGACGGCAGTGAGGGGTGCGGGCTATTACGTTATGAAAATGTAGGCGTTGCCCTCTCCGGTGGGTACCAGCCTCCTGCCCATTGTGACTATCGGCATCCAAAAATTTGCGCAAAAATAACCTTTAGATGCGGCAAAAGTGGAGTTTGGTGACGGTTTGCGCGGAATTCGCTACCAATCGAGCATCTATGAACCCGTCCAAAAAATTACAGGTGTATATTTATACACTGATTATTGCTGTGCTCAGATTGCAATTAACCGTGGACAGAAATGAAGAATGCTAAAACTGGGCTTTAGGACAGGGGAGGCTATAACCTTATGAGACGAGTGGGAACACTTGGCTTGGTGGCAGCGCTTGCCGCTATCTTGGTATCGCCGCTGCCGGCGCACGCCGAAGACGCATCGGGTGCCGTTACCTACAATGCGGGAAATGGGTATTCCTTTGAGAAGCTCTCGCATCCTACGGTAGGAACGTCGCAGCCGGATGGCATCGTCGACTACCAGGGTAACGGTGCCGTTGCCGTCCCGGGCGCCGATGGTAATACGGCCAACAACGAAGGCGATCGCGGCCAGAGCTACACTTGGGCGGCTGCGAGCTATGGTGACTGGCTTTATGTGGGCACCTGCTATGCGGCGATGGGCAACACGCTGACGCTCATGAACAGCACGCTGGGCGATTCCTTTGATGTCGAAACCATGCGCCTGACGCTGGAGGCCATGTTTAACGGTACCTTCTTCTATGGACAGCAGAAGGAGGACGGCACGGCCGACAAGGACAGCGGCGGCATCTTGGTCAAGATCAATACCAAGACCGGTGAGACCAAGCTGCTACTCTCTGAATCGCTCAACGGCGTCGCTCCTTTGTTCCGCAATGCCGTGAGCTATAAGGGTAAGCTCTATTTCTGCGGCAGCGTCAGGACCAATGACGGCAAAGGCGGCCTGCCTGCTGTATACGAGATCGATCCTAAGACGGATGAGTACAAAGTTGTCTATCAGGGCCTTTCGAGCATGCAGGATTACGGTGCTGCCTACAAGCAGGGCATTTCTACCGGTATCCGCGGCATGTGCGTCCATGATGGCCAGCTCGTCATCAGTAATGTGGGTAAAGACGCGAACGGTAATTTTGTGTCGACAATCCTGACGTCGTCTGACCCCTCGAAGGGCCAGGACAGCTTCACCGAGATTGCCAACTCGGAGACGCTGTTTGGCTATCCGGCGATTCGCTATCAGGACAGCATCTACGGCGGCGCCATTTGGGATATGGTCTCGTACAATGGCCATCTCTATGCGACCATCTGCACCGGTACGCCCGAGAACGCTCCCGATGATAATTCCATGCAGTCGTTTGCCATGGTCCGTGGCGACAAGAATGCCGACGGCAGCTATTCGTGGACTCCCATTGTCGGCGATCAGAAGACGGACGGTGCAAAGTACTGCTTTGGCATCGATCCTGCCCGTACCCGTTCTGGCGCTGCCAACCTCATCGTCTACAACGACTACCTCTATATCGGTGAATACAACGACGAGGAGATTGCCCTCGAGCGCATCCTGTTCAACAAATCCAACACCGAAGAGGGCGGCAAGAGCAGCATGGGTGGCGTTGACTGCTCGTTTGTGAATGCCAATCTTGAGCAGTCGGTTAACATCTATCGCATGGACAAGGACGAGAACATGGAGCTCGTCGTTGGCGATCGCACCGACATGTTCCCCGAGGGCGGTATTTCCGGCCTGACTTCGGGCTTTGGCCGAAACGAGAACCAGTACATTTGGCGCATGCAGAAGTTCGACGGCAAGCTGTATATCGGTACCTTTGATACCGCGAGCCTGCTTGAGCCGATCGGCCAGTTCTCCAATGGCGACATTATCGATATGACGCCCGAGGAGTGGGACTCTCAGGTTCAGCGCCTTAGGGACCTGCTCAATCACCTGCTCGACAAGAAATCGCCTGACGACCCCATCGTTCCCGTGAACACGCTTGCGGACGATGATTCAAACGAGGCCGTCGAGGTCGATGATTCGAACGAAGCTGCTGAGGTTGATGATTCAAACAAGGCCGTCGATGTCGATGACGAGAAGACCGAGGTTGCTAAGGGCTTTGGCGATCTGAGCGATGCGCTGGAGGATGCCGCGGGCGGTCTTTGCGATCAGGCCGCGACGATGTCCCAGGACTTTGAGGACGACGCCGCTTATGTCCAGAAGATCGATGGCGAGATCGCGTACTTCAAGTCCTTTGCCGACCAGTATCAGGACATGCTCGATAGCTATGAGAGCCTTAAGCAGCAGTACGAGGATGCCTATGGCACCGAGCTGCCGAGCGATATTCAGGATGCGCTCGATAAGCTGCTGAGCGAGGAGAACCTCAAGAAGTTGCAGAGTGTCCTTACGTGCATGTGTTACCTGCGCGATGCCGAGCGCGGCTTTGATTCAAGACTTTAGTCTGCTGGCCGCGCAGCGGCCAGCTTTAAACCACCCGCTA
>UQPY01000098.1 GCA_900542965.1 uncultured Collinsella sp. | reverse complement strand
GGCCCGTGGGTTATACCCTAAGAGCAAACCACCCTTTTTAAGGGTGGTTTTGATTCGGCTCCATTTCAAACTCGGCTGCATGGACGAACGTGCGAAACAGATTCTTGGCAAGCGAGTCGAACAGACGCGCAGGGACCTTGGTATCTCCAAGGTCGATTTTTGTGTGGCAGCAGGAATCAGCCGTCCCTATCTCGACAGAATTGAAGATGGAACGGCAAACTTCACACTCAAGGTTCTATTTAAGATCGCGCCCGCCCTCGGTATGACGGTGTCAGAGCTTCTCAAGGATATTGAATAGGGGACACCCGTCGACAACTTACGCCATCGGGATGCGGTCGTGGTTGACCTGGCTGTAGAACAGGCGCTGGATTTCGGCGGCGTCGCGCGACTGGCCGAGTGCCCACATGGTTTTGGCCACGAGCGTCTCGGTGGTCATGTCGTCACCGCGCAGAATGCCCGGATGATCGGCATAGGCGCGACCAACCTCGTAAACGCCCAGGTCAAGACCCTCTTCGGGCACCTGCGTGGTCATAACAACGGTACGGCCCGAATCGACCCAGCGGAAAATCGCCTCCTGGAACGACTCGCCCGACTCGCCAAACTCAGGGATGCCGCCGATGCCAAAGGTCTCCAGAATCACGGCATCGTAGCTGTCGGCCAGGGCGTCCAGAATGCCCGGGTTCACGCCGGGCGTGAGCTTAAGCACAAACACGCGCGGGTCGATGTGGTCATAGAAACGCACCGGGTTTTCACCCTGATGCGCGCCGTGGAGCCCGTTGCGCACGATGCGGTCGTTGCGGATATAGGCGATGGGCGGATAGTTGACGCTAATGAACGCGTTGAAGCTCATGGTGCGCTGCTTGCGGGCGCGCGTGCCGGCAATGGCCACACCGCCAAACACGATCGAGACATCGTGCGAATGCTCGTCGAGCGCATAGAGCAGGCTCTGATACAGATTGAGCTTGGCATCGGTAAAGGGGTTGCCCATGGGCTTTTGCGAACCGGTGAGCACGATGGGCTTGGGACTGTCCTGGATAAGGTAGGAGAGGGCCGCTGCCGTGTAGCTCATGGTGTCCGTGCCATGCAGAACCACGAAGCCGTCGTGGTTAGCGTAGCCCTCGACGATGACATCGCGAATGCGCATCCAATCGCTGGGGCGCATGTTGGTGCTGTCGATGTTCATGGGCTGCACGACGTCGAGCTCGCAAAGCCCCAAGATCTCGGGAACGCCTTGGGCGAGCTCCTCACCGGTCAGGGCGGGGGAGAGGCCGTTGCCGTCCTCGGTCGATGCAATGGTGCCGCCCGTGGCGATGAGAAGGATGCGCTTCATGCTGGTATTCCTATCAATTTTGTCGCCGCGAGGGCGGAGTCGTTCGTCAGTATTGTGGCACAGCGCGTTCAATGTTCAAACGTATTACATCATCTGTAACGTTCGGTAACACTCCAATCGCCACGAAATGGGGCGCAGGTCGTGCGTTTGCCGTGCGCTGATGCCTGTGAGGGGGGAAGAAACCCCACATAACGTGTACACTATGAAAGTTATTTTCGTTCATTCGCGCGGGCGGGCACCGGCTCCCCGCCAACAAGAGGGGGAAACCATGGATCAACATGCTTCCGCAAAGGTCCTCGTACTCGACTTTGGTGCGCAGTACGGTCAGCTCATTGCCCGTCGCGTCCGCGACCTCAACGTGTATTCCGAGATTGTTCCCTGCGACATCTCGGCCGACGAGATTCGCGAGATGAATGCCTCTGCGCTCATCCTTTCCGGCGGTCCGGCCTCCGTGTATGCCGAGGACGCTCCGTCCATCGACTCCGCCATCTTTGACCTGGGCCTTCCCATCCTGGGCTTCTGCTACGGCCATCAGATCACGGCCGTGACGCTCGGCGGCAAGGTTGGCCACTCCGAGGTGGGCGAGTACGGCCGCGCCACCATTACGCGTACGGCCGGCGCTAAGCTCTTCAACTCCACGCCCATGGAGCAGACCGTGTGGATGAGCCACCGCGACGCCGTCTCCGAGGTGCCCGAGGGCTTTACCGTCACCGCCAGCACCGACGTGTGCCCGGTTGCCGCCATGGAGTGCGTCGAGCGCAAGATCTTCACCACGCAGTTCCACCCCGAGGTTAAGCATTCCGAGTACGGTCAGCAGCTGCTGAGCAACTTCCTGTTTGAGATTTGCGGCCTGGAGCCCAACTGGAGCATGGACAACCTCGCCGAGACCATGACGGCGGACTTCCGTGAGAAGGTTGGCGACGACCGCGTGATTCTGGCCCTGTCCGGCGGCGTTGACTCCTCCGTCGTGGCCGCTCTGGGCGCTCGCGCCGTTGGCAAGCAGATGACCTGCGTGTTCATCAACCACGGCCTGCTGCGCAAGGGTGAGCCCGAGCAGGTGGAGGAGGTCTTCACCAAGCAGTTCGACGTCGACTTCATTCACGTCCACGCCGAGGACCGCTACGCCGAGCTCCTTGCTGGCGTGACCGAGCCCGAGGAGAAGCGCCGCATCATCGGCACGCAGTTCTGGAAAGAGTTCTTCGCCGTGGCGCAGCAGCTCGAGACCGATGGCAAGCCGGTCAAGTACCTGGCTCAGGGCACCATCTACCCTGACATCATCGAGTCCGGTGCGCGCAAGACGGGCGGCAAGACGGCTACCATCAAGAGCCACCACAACCTGATCCCGTTCCCCGAGGGCGTGCACTTCGACCTCATCGAGCCGCTCGACCACTTCTTTAAGGACGAGGTCCGTGCACTTGGTCTGGCGCTCGGCCTGCCGGGTCACATCGTGTTCCGTCAGCCCTTCCCGGGCCCGGGTCTGGCCATCCGCATCATCGGCGCGGTCGACAAGGAGAAGCTCGAGATCCTCAAGAACGCCGACGCCATCGTGCGCGAGGAGCTCGATGCCTACAACCAGCGCCTGTTTGAGCAGACCGGCGAGCGCAACTCCGAGCACAGCTGCTGGCAGTATTTCGCCGTCCTGCCCGACATCAAGTCTGTCGGCGTTATGGGTGACGAGCGCACCTATCAGCGCCCGATCATCCTGCGCGCCGTCGAGTCCAGCGACGCCATGACCGCCGATTGGGCCAAGCTGCCCTACGATGTTCTGGCCCGCATCTCCGGCCGCATCGTGGCCGAGGTCCCCGGCGCCAACCGCGTGTGCTACGACATCACGTCCAAGCCGCCCGCGACCATCGAGTGGGAGTAAACGATATTCGTTGATTTCAAGCCTCTGACCTGCGAAAACAGGTCGGGGGCTTCTTATTCAAGACTTTAGTCTGCTGGCCGCGCAGCGGCCAGCTTTAAACCACCCGCT
>UQPY01000097.1 GCA_900542965.1 uncultured Collinsella sp. | reverse complement strand
GACAGATCGGAACTCGAAGCCAGCTCACGGATGCTCTCGTGATACACATCGTTAAACGAATCGAGCGGCGAATCGATGCCGTAATGATGGTAGTACCACCAGTAGCAGGGGTAATTGTCGTAGAAACCGTCGGCCTCGCGCACCTCGGGAGGCACCGCCTCGGCAAGCTGACGCAGGACTTCCTTCGAAACGCCCAGCGCCACACCCATCACCAGCAGCTTGTTCCACAGCACCAAATCGCCCGGGACGGCTTCCTTTAGGCGCGTGAAGTCCTCGAGCCAATGCTTGAGCGCCTTGCAGCGGGCCGCTACCTCGGCACCTTCCGGCGTAAAGCGGCGGAACGTAAGGCCCACGCCAATACCCACCAGCACAATCGGCACCGAGATAACCGCGGCGATAATGTTCGCCTGTGCGCCGTCGGTAAAGAAAATGGATCCCATGGGAACAAAGGCGATCAGAATACCAAGAACCAGGCAGAACACCATTGCGACAATGCCGTCCGAGGCAACGTACTCGCTATCGGCCAACTTGCCCTTAACGGTGTTCTGATAGTCCTCGAGCTTGTCGCCCACGGGCGTAGCGTACTGCTTGACGTAGTGCTGCAGCTCGTCAAACGTGCGCGAGCGATCGCCGTTCTCGTCGGGCTTAGCACCGGCAAAGAAGACCTTGAGCACCATGTGGTCAATGCCCTTGGCCGACTTCCAACCCGCATCACTCACCGTCACGCGATACGTCTGCTCTTCTTTTTCACGCCCCAACAGACCCTTCTTGGCCTTGGTCACGGTCGCCTGCTCCAGCTTGATCACACGGTCGTCAGTAAGCTTCATGAGCGTGGCGATATATGCCTGATCGGGCACCTCGTTCCAGCTCATGAGGGCCGAAAGCACGGCGGGATGGTCGGCCGAAGGCACATCGCGGAAATATTCGTCCTGGAAAAGCGGCTTGGGCTTGCGGCGGCGCAGCTTGAGCACAACGATTGTGCCGGTAAAGGCCACCGCTGCGACAACACTTAGTACGGCAAGTACATTGGCAATCATGCGAGCGTGAGCGCGGCGGGCGTTAGCTTCGTCGGCCCACGCCTTCTCTTCGCTCAGGATCGTTGACATGCGCTTCTCGCTCGAGGCGGAAAGCCATGGCACCCAGTCGCTGGGGAAGGCGATGCGTGCCTCGGCGAATTCGCCCTGATGCACGCAGGGAATGGTATAGGTGACCATGGGTTCATCCGCATCGAGTGACACGTCGCCCGTCAGCGGACCGTGACCCCATGCGCGGAAGTTATCGCCCTTGACGGCCGCCGTCCCGGCAGCGGCGTTTGCGAAGTACACTTCCATCTCGACATCGTCGGAATCCGCGGACCAGCCGTCACCTACAAATTTCCAGTAGAGCTCAGCGGTATCGGCCCAGTTCATGACCGCACCGGTCATGGTGTAGCTCACGTAATAGATCACGCTATCGCCGCTCTCGTGGGGGCTGAAAACCTTGATCTTTACGCCGCCGTCGGACTGCTCGACCGTGTAGACGCCAGAGTCACCCTTGTTTGCGCTATCGACTTTGTTGAACGCGGTGTCCTCTTCCTCGACGCTCAGCACGTCGACACCCGCCGCGCCGCCCTGCTGGTTGGTGCCCGCATTGATCTCCCAAAACACGCCGTTGATGTCGTCATCGAAATCGAACTGGCGTCCCTCGACAACGGTCAACGAGCCATCGGCCTCGACCGTGGCGCCGATGTAGGTTTGGCTCATGGAGTAGCCGTCAGCGTGCGCGGCGGCAGGCAGCAGCAACAACGCAAGCGCGACGAGCGCGCAGACGGAAGCAAATCGCGCGAATAGGCGGCGCTGCCGACAGGTCTTGGCAACGGGGGCGTTCATAGGCACATCCTTTGTCTGTGATACCAACAGCGCCATTGTCCCACGTTTACGAGCACACATGACGAATATCTAGGCGACCGGAGCGCCAAATGGGACAAAAGTCCCACCCGAGCCTGGCACTTAGGGACGTTCCTTATCTGTCGGCAGTTTGGGACACTCCTTGGCATGGCCTGCACCAACGATAGATACCACTTCACAGCTCCGTCACAGGTGTAGCGGCTTTGTGTTGCTGCGGCGCGCACTGATTGAGTCCGCGAGCAAGGGGCATAAAGCAATTGAGCGAAAACGGTTTGCCCCTTTGCCGTTCGCTCGAGGATCATGTCCCCCTTTTCCGCGGAAACCCCGGCAGTTGCGAAGAGCTGCCGGGGTTTCTGTCGTTTGTGAAGCTGAGTCGATGCGCGGCGATCGAGACGTTGAACCGCAGACCCGCCGCGCGCAATGCACAGCGCCGCCAACTTGCGAGCCACGGCAACGCCTTCTCTACCGTGTCCCGCGCTATACTCGTCCGCATGGATATCAAAACACGCAACATATCAACGCCCTCCGCGGACGCGCCAACGACGCTGCCCGCCTCCGCTCCTGCGCCTGTTGTGGGCCGCTTTGCCCCGTCGCCCTCGGGCCGCATGCACCTGGGCAACGTGTTCAGCTGCCTGTGCGCGTGGCTTTCGGCCCGCAGCCAGGGCGGCAGCATCGTGTTGCGCATCGAGGACCTGGACGATCGCTGCAAGCGCCCGGAACTTGCCGCTCAGCTGATCGACGACCTGGCATGGCTAGGGCTCGAGTGGGACGAAGGCCCCTACTACCAGCACGATCGCCTGGACTTGTACGAGGACGCCCTGCACCAACTGCAAGACGCCGGCCTCACCTACCCCTGCTTTTGCACGCGCGCCGAGCTCCACGCCGCGAGCGCGCCGCACGCCAGCGACGGCACGCCCATCTACCGCGGCGCCTGCCGAGGCCTTTCGGCCGAAGAGGTCGCCCGCCGCAGTGCCCTGCGCGCCCCGGCCACGCGCCTGCGCGTGCCCGACATCGACGACCTCGCGGGCGACGTGATCGAATTCGTGGACCGCACGTACGGGGCCCAATGCGAAGCACTCGCCACCGAATGCGGCGACTTTTTGGTACGCCGCAGCGACGGCGTGTTTGCCTACCAGCTGGCCGTGGTGGTCGACGACGCCGCCATGGGCGTCACCGAGGTCGTGCGCGGATGCGACCTGCTGGGCTCCACGCCGCGCCAAATCTACCTGCAGCATCTGCTGGGACTTCCCACGCCGCACTACGCGCACATTCCGCTGCTCATGTCGCCGGACGGCCGCCGCCTTTCCAAGCGCGATCGCGATCTGGACCTGGGCGAGCTCCGCGCCCGCTTTGGCACACCCGAGGCACTGCTGGGCTGGCTCGCTGGGCAAACGGGCATCGCACCGGACACCACACCGCGCTCTGCCGAGCAGCTGGTCGAGCACTTTAGCTGGGATGTTATCCGAGCGCACCGGGAGAACATCACCATAACGGCCGAGTAGCCAAATACGCCTGTCTCTTATAC
>UQPY01000096.1 GCA_900542965.1 uncultured Collinsella sp. | reverse complement strand
GGTCACCAAGCACAACCTCAAGTACCGCCGCTACTACCACCAGTTCGACTACTAATTTCATTTGGGGGAAACCGCAATGAGGCAATACATCTTCGCCAGCCACGCGCATTTTGCGACCGGCATCAAGGAGAGCACCGAGCTGCTCTCGGGCGCGCGCGATAACGTCCACGACCTGTCGATGTTTGTCGACGGCCGCACCGACGTCGCCGAGGAGGCCGCCAAGCTCCTGGCGACCTTCGACCCCGCCGACGACGTAATCGTGTGCACCGACCTGTTTGGCGGCAGCGTCAACAACGAGTTCACCAAGATCGTCCAGACGCGCCCCAACACCTACCTGGTTGCCAACATGAATCTGCCGCTGCTGATCCAGCTGCTCTTTTCGGACCAGGAGGCTCCCGCCGATCAGGTTATCCGCGAGATCCTCGCGGCTGACGACACGCGCGTCAAGTTTGTCAACGACCTGCTGACCGATGCGGATGACGAGGAAGAGTTCTAGTCACCGCCTGCTATTAATGGGGCCGGGTTTCCGGCATGAGACCTTTGGGGGTCAATCATGATTCAACTGCTTCGCGTCGACCATCGTCTGCTTCATGGCCAGGTGGCCGTCTCTTGGGTCCAGGGCTTGGGCTCTGACTGCATCTTCTGCGTTGGCGACAAGGTTGCCAACGATCCCGTCTGGAAGACTACGCTCAAGATGGGAAAGCCGGCCAACGTCAAGCTCGTCATCAAGGACATGGAGCACGCCATCGAGGCCATCAACTCCGGTGTTACCGATAAGTACAAGATGATCATCTGCGTCGCCAGCATCGCCGAGGCCAAGCAGCTTGTCGACGGCTGCCCGCAGATCACCTCCATCAACCTGGGCAACACCAAGTCCAAGGACGAGCGGCGTCCCGATGCCCGTAAGATCTCCCGCCAGATCTTTGTGACTGCTGCCGAGGAAGAGGACATTCGTGAGCTCGTCGGCCGCGGTGTCGAGGTCGAGATTCGCGCTCTGGCCGACGACCCCAAGGTCGATGCCCTAAGCGCCCTCTAATTGAGAACCACGGGCGGCGCGCACGGCGCCGCCCCTATTCGTGGGCGTACCGGATAAACGCTTTACCCGTTACCCCCATCTACCGTTCACCGGGAGTACACGCCCGTTGAGCGATTGGTATTAAATAGTTTTCTCATGACTATATAATTGGTATCAAATCATTTGCACCGGTTTAGGTGTTAACAGCACACCGGTACAAGCTGGATCTGTCTAGGCGATTGTCGGCATGGAAAAGGGCGCGCTGACAAGTCGGGAATCGCCGCGCGGATCCAAGAGGGATCAAAGGGAGGAACAATGCTTGTTCAAGCGATCCTCATCGGACTTATCGCTGCCTTCGGTAAGCTCGATTATCAGCTCGGTACGCTCTATGCGTTCCGCCCGATCGTTCTGTGCCCGCTCGTCGGCATAGTCCTCGGGGACCTGCAGTCCGGCCTCGCCATCGGTGCGAGCCTCGAGCTGCTCTTCATGGGTTCAATCTCCATCGGCGCTTACGTGCCGCCCGATGAGTGTATTGGCGGTGTGCTCGCCTGCGCCTTCGCTATTCAGCTGGGTCAGAGCACCGAGGCCGCTATCGCGCTCGCGATGCCCATCGCCACTCTGTGCCTGGCCATTAAGAACGTCGTCAACGCCGGTATGCCCCTTCTGGTCGACCGTGCCGACGTCTTTGCCAGCAAGGGTAACCTCAAGGGTATCTACGCTATGCACTGGATTATCGGTCTCGTGATTGTCGTCCTGGCCTTTATCCTGTGCTCGGTCTCCTTCTATCTGGGTGCCGACGCCGTTCAGGGCCTGCTCGACTTCATCCCGACGTTCGTCCTCGATGGCTTTGGCGTCGCAGCCAACATCCTGCCTGCCATGGGCTTCGCCATGCTCGGCCGTCTGGTGCTTACCAAGCAGCTCGTGCCGTTCTACTTCCTGGGCTTCCTGCTGTGCTCCTATGCCAACGTGCCCGTCCTCGGCGTCGCCCTGATCGCAATCATCATCGGCATCGACAAGTACGACCTGCTGGGCCTTGGTGGCGCCCAGTCCCAGCTTTCTGTGGAAGGGGATGAGGACGATGACTTCTAATTCCGAGAACCAGATTACTCGCTCCGACCTCATTAAGAGCGCCGTGAACACCGGCGCCCTGGGCATGGAATTCTCCTGGACCTACTACAAGCAGATGAACATTGCCTTCTGCCTGATGGTCGCCAACATGCTCAAGAAGATCTATGCCGGCCGTCCCGATGATTACGCCGAGGCCTTGCACCGTCACAGCGCATTCTTCAACATCACCCCGCAGCTCGCTCCCTTCGTGGGTGGCATCGCGATGGCCATGGAAGAAAAGGTCGCTCGTGGCGAGGTTGAGCCCGAGAGCGTCAACGACATCAAGGCCGCCCTCATGGGTCCGCTTTCCGGCCTGGGTGACTCCTTCTTCCTGTCCACCCTGCGCGTCGTCGCCGCTGCCGTGGGCATCAGCCTGTGCCAGGCCGGCAACGTCTTTGGCCCCATCGCCTTCCTGCTCGTCTACAACATCCCGGCGTTCCTGATTCGTATCTTTGGCGCTATCAAGGGTTATGAGCTAGGCATTGGCTTCCTCGACGAGGCTCAGAAGACCGGCCTGATGCAAAAGATCATGGCCTGCGTCGGCATTGTCGGCGTCATGGTCGTCGGCGCCATGAGCAAGGACATGTTCTGGGCTTCGTTGCCCATCGCCATTGGTCAGGGCGACTCCGCCCAGACTCTCCAGGACATCCTGGACGGCATCATGCCCGGTATGCTCGGTATGGCCGCCTTCTGGCTCTACTACTGGCTGCTCTCCAAGAAGATCAACCCGATGGTCCTGATCCTCTGCACCATGGTCGTGGGCATCATCGGCGCTTACTTTGGCGTGCTTGCCTAATATGTTCGAATCGCGCTTCCATCGCGTCTAACGGTTGCGTCGATCTTTGGGGGCTTGTCGCATCTGCGGCGGCCCCCTGTTTTTTAAAACTCCGTACGAAAGGGGAGGGCTATGGTCGTACCCGAGCTTTCGCTCATGAACATCAACCATCGTTACTACAGCATCGAGACGTTTTTTAAGGCTGCAGGTGAGGCCGGCTATCGCAATATCGAGCTGTGGACCGGCTCGATGCACCTGTATGTGGATTGCCATGAGCACGATTCGGTGGATAAGATTCGCGATCTTGCCGCCCAATACGGTATCAAGATCGTGTGCGTGTGCCCCGAGCAGAACAACCCCAAGCCGTGGAACGTCGCGGTGCGCGGTGAGGCGGGCCAAAAACGCATCCTCTCGTACTTTAAGAATGTGATCGACGTTGCCGTTGAGTTGGGCGTGCCGCAGATTCTGGTGACGAGTGGTTGGGCCTATCTGGACGAGCCGGCTGAGGACGCCTGGGCCCGCAGCGTTGCCATGCTGCGCTCGGTGTGCGACTACGCCGATACGCGCGGTATTCGCGTCGCGCTCGAGGCCCTGCAGCCGTCGGAGTCCGTGTTGGTCAACACCGCACAGGATGTCGCGCGCATCCTCGAGGCGGTCGATCGTCCCAACCTGAAGGCCTGTATCGACTTTGGCGCCATGGAAGTTGCCGGCGACACGATCGACGGCTACTTTGAGGTTTTGGGCGACAAGATCGTTCACACCCACTTTGTAGATGTGGGCGGCGGCACGACGCATCTTGCCTGGGGCGACGGCGAGCGTGATATGCGTGCCGACCTCGAGGCACTCATGCGCCACGGCTATACGGGCTATGTCTCGGCCGAGACGTGTGATGGCCGCTACTATCAGGATCCGTCCAAGGCGACGACTCAGGTTATCGAGATGTATCGCCGTGTGACAGCGGAGATGGAAGCCGAATAACTAAACTGCGCGGTTGCGCCGGAAACGCTTGGGCGGGTCTGGCGCAACGCTTTTATAGCTGGCGAGTTGTGGGGAACCCGTTGGCAGTAGCGCTCGAAATAGACAACTATTGGCGTTGTAATACCACTCGGGCGAGGAAACCGACCGTTCGCCGCAAATCTCCGTGAGTTTGGATTGGTATTAAATAACAAGCAATCGTATGGCTATAATTGGTATCAGCAAGAAGCGCGATGTATAGAATTGCGCACATGTGATGGGAGGACACACATGAAGGAGACCGAGAAGATCGAGATCATGCACTTCGACCAGGAGGGCTACCTCG
>UQPY01000095.1 GCA_900542965.1 uncultured Collinsella sp. | reverse complement strand
ATCTACACTCGACTAGTCGTCGGCAGCGTCAGATGTGTATAAGAGACAGGTCGCCGGTGTCGATGCGATCTTGGGCATCAATCGATGCGGTGATGGCCGCAGGCTCATCGAGGTCATCGAGATCGATGTCCGCGACACCGGAGATGATAGGCATGCTGGCGAGGTTTGCGTTGTACGGCGCAGCCTCAGCCGCCTGCTGCTGGGCAGGAGCGCCCCAAAGCGAGCTTTCGGCGGCACGGCGGGCGGCAACGGCCTCCTCGTCCGCGGTCATGTCTTCATCAACGTACGAATTATCGGCAGAAGCGTTCGCGTCCGCCGAGGTAGCGCTGTAGGCGTTATTGGCTGCCGCGTTGGCAACGAGTGCCACGAAAGCCGCCGTGCTGCCCGCAGGGGCGGCCTGGGAGCCCGACACGGCGCGTGCCGCAGCGGCGATGCCATCGCGATTGAAGGAGCCAGTCTGCCCGCCGTTGGTGAGCTCGTCGATGGCGACTTGATAGACGTCTCGCGAGCGCGCAGGGTCGCAGCTCACCGGCGAATCGTCGTCGAGCATGCTGTCGATCATGGACCAAGCCTCGGCCTCGTCCATAGCATCTGCGGCTCGAGCAATGGTGGGAACACCATCATCGGCATGACGGCGCTGGAACGCACCGGTCAGGCCGGAAAGGAATGCCGAGGTAGACTGCTCCGACTGAGCCTGAGAAGCAGAAGTCGCAGCGTAAGGAGTCGCATCCTGCTGCTGAGCTGGAATCGAGGCGGTCTTAAACTCACTTTGATATTGATTGAGATTGGCGGCACCGCCCATGGCATCGGGCTGGAACAGACGCTCTTCACGCTGCGCACGGTACTCGAAGATACCCAGCGAGGCGGCATAGATACCCACGCCCGCCACCGCACCCACGGCGAAGGGAACCGCACCCGCCACGACCGTCTCGTTCACCGACGAAAACGGCAGCGTCGCGGCATACATAACCACGGGAGCGGCCAGGCCGATCCCGCACGAAAGTCCGGCAAGGACTGCTCGTTGTGTCGCATCAGAAGAAGCCATGAGCTCTCCCCATCTTCCAGCACCCAAATCGCATCATTCAGTTGGCTGCGCGAGAGAAGATGAAGCGGGGCTATGCCCCAAAGCAACGGTATATGGTTCGTTTCATCCGCGTTTTCCGTCGCGAAGCTTAAAAGCTATTATGCGAAACCGCCCTGTCGATTGCAAGCGACGATGTCGGATTGAAACGGGAAACGTGCTGCTTGCCAGTCTTATGGTCAAAAATAAGCGCGGATAGGCGATATGGAAAAGGGCCGAGGCTCAAAGCCCCGACCCTTTATCGCATTGATGACTATCGCTGCGTGTGGATGACAACCTAGAACGTCTGCTCGTAGTCGCTGTGCTTTTTGGCCGAACGCACCAGGAACTCCTGGTTGGTGTTGGTGCCCTTAAGACCCTTGATGAACGACGCGGCTGCGCGCTCGGTGTTATTCATGCCAGCAAGAATGCGACGCAGACCAAAGACAAACGGGCGCATCTGCTCGTCGACCAGCAGGTCCTCGTTGCGCGTACCCGAGGCAACGGGGTCGATGGCCGGGAAGATGCGGCGATCGGCCAGGTCGCGGTCGAGCTTAAGCTCCATGTTGCCGGTGCCCTTGAACTCCTCGAAGATGACCTCGTCCATCTTGGAGCCGGTATCGATGAGTGCGGAGGCGAGGATGGTGAGCGAGCCACCGTTCTCGATATTACGGGCTGCGCCCAGGAAGCGCTTGGGCGGATACAGGGCCGCCGAATCGACGCCGCCCGAAAGGATGCGGCCCGAGGCGGGCGCCGCCAAGTTGTAGGCGCGGGCAAGACGCGTGATGGAGTCGAGCACAACTACAACATCGCCGCCCAGTTCCACGATGCGCTTGGCGCGCTCGATGACGAGCTCGGCCACGCGAGTGTGGTTGTCCGCGGGCATATCGAAGGTGGAGGCCACGACCTCGCCCTTAATGGAGCGCTGCATGTCGGTGACCTCTTCGGGGCGCTCGTCGACGAGCAGGCAGATGAGGTGCACCTCGGGATTATTGATCGAGATAGACTGGCAGATCTTCTTGAGGATCGTGGTCTTGCCGGCCTTGGGCGGGGACACGATCAGGCCACGCTGACCCTTGCCAATCGGCGACACGATGTCGATGGCGCGACCGGTAATGGAGTCCTTGCCGTGCTCCATGCGCAGCGGCTCGTTGGGATAGACTGGGGTGAGGTCGCCGAACTTGGGACGGTTGCGAATCTGCTCGGGGTCCAGACCGTTGACGGTCGTGATTTTGGCGAGGCCGGCGCGCTTGTCGCCGCCGCGCGAGGGGCGCAGCGAGCCCTCGATGACATCGCCCGTGCGCAGACGCGCGGAGCGGATGAGGTAAGCGGGGACGAAGGCGTCCTCGTTGGACTTCATGTAACCGTGGGCGTGAATGATACCGGAGCTGTCCGGGCGAATCTGCAAGATGCCCTTAATATCGCGGAAGCCCTCGGCCTTCGCGGCAGTCGTGTAGATCTCCTCGACGAGCTCGGCCTTCTTCTTGCCGGTCGTCTCAATCTCGAACTCCTTGGCCTTCTCGCGCAGCTCGGCGACCTTCATGGCCGCGAGCTCCTCGCGCGAAAGCGTGGGCTCAGTCGGAGCGGCATTGCGCTCCTTATTGCGCTGCTTGCGGTCGCGCTGACGGTTGCGGCGATCGTTGTTGCGCTCGTTGCGCTCCTCGTTGCGCTTGTGCTGGCGACGGTTGGAACGAGTGCCGTCTTCGGCCTCGGCGGGCGCGGCACCATCGGTTGTGGCGGCGTCGGCATTGGCCGCAGCGGCGCCATTGGCCTCGGCGCCGGAATCGACCTGTGCTTCGACATCAGCCTGCTGCTCGGACGCCTTGGCCTTAGCGGACTTCTTACGACCGCGCTTGGGCTTCTCGGACGCAGGCCGTTCGACGTCTTGGGGCTCGGCGGCATCAGTCGATGCATCGGCGGTCGTCTCGTCGGAATCCTCGGACGTACCCTTCTTGGCAGCCTTAGCCTTGGACGTGCGCTTAACAGCAGTGCGACGGCTGCGACCGGGGCGGACGTCGGCGGGCTCGGCATCGGCGGGAGCGGCCTCGGAAGTCGTAGCATCCTGAACGGGTGCATCGGCAGCAGTTGCAGACTCGACGGTCGCCGCAGCATCCCGAGCAGCTGCGGCTGCGGCTGCGGCCTTCTCTGCCTCGACGAAGGCCTTGGGCTTGCGACCGCGACGGTGCGGGCGCAAAGCCGGATCGACAACGGGAACTTCGCTGGCCTCGACAGACGCAGCGTGCTCAGCAGGCGATGCGCCCTCCCCTGCCGTGGAACGGACCGAAGCGTCAGTGAACTCGGGGGTTACCTGTTCAGCAACCTGCTCGGCCTTAACAGCCGTGCGACGGCGTGTGCGCGTTGCCGGCTTCTCGGTCGGCAGGTCGGCGGCAGGGGTCTCGGTGGCGGCAGGGGTCTCGGGCACAGACGGAGCTGCAAGCTCGGTCAGAGCCGCGGCCTCGCGCTCGGCAGCACGACGGCGGGCGCGCACCACCTGAGCCTCGCTAATCTGCGCCAACGCACGTGCCTGCGCGACCTCATCGGAAATCGACGCCGAGGAGTCAGCTGCAACGGTGCGCTTGGCGCGCGTCGTGCGCGTGGTACGGCGCTTGGGCTTGGTGACCTCCTCGCCGTCAGCGGCAGGCTTGGCCGTGCGGCGCATGCGCTTGGGCTTTGCCGGAGCAGCCTCCTCACCAGTTGCAGGCACGGCCTTCTCAGCCGCTACAGGCGTAGGCGTCGAAGCAGCCTTAGGCGTCTCAGGAGCCGAGACTTGCGCGGGCGCCGCAACCTGGTCCGACGCAACCGGTGCAGCGGGAGCGGCCTGCGTCGTCGTTATTTCGTTTTCTTGCTGTTGATCAGACACAGTGTTTGCTCAACTTTCTTTTCAAGCCCTGTGATCACATGCTCCCTGCATAAACCTTCAGGGCGGCTAAACAGTCTAGCTCCGTCAAATACCGACGGACATCATTGATCTGTATCGAGATATTTGCGTCATATACGCAGCGTTAGTGTAACACAACCGCCGCCACCTGCAACTTAGTCATTGGGGACGTTCTTAAACGACTAGTCAAAAGGGACACTCTTTGGTTTAACACCCACAAATCTGACTGCCTCCGCCAAAACTATGGCGGTTTACTACGATGAATCGCTCAACCGCGACCACTCCGAAACTTGTTGAACTAAAACCGACGCTCCTATAAGTTGTCAAGAGGCAGTTTGCGGGAGCGCTCTCTCCA
>UQPY01000094.1 GCA_900542965.1 uncultured Collinsella sp. | reverse complement strand
CGGCAGTCGCGTTGCCTTGCCGGACGACCCTGAGAAGCTTTTCTTTTCCACGACGGCGCCAGCGGCACGTCTGGGGGCTGGCCCTGATGGCTTTGAGGCATCTGTTTTGGGCGGTACGAGTGCCGAGGACCTTAAACACGTTCGTATAACTCGCGTTGACGAATCGATGCCTATGGGAGGCTGGCTTAGGGCGCATGGTCTGCCTTGCCAGGGTCTCTACGTCGACTCTGGCATCGAGGCGGGGCACCCACGCTCTGAGGGTGATGGCAAGCACAGTAACGACGCGATTGTTCCTGCTTCTGTTGCGAAGGGCCCGACGACGCGCGCGCTGCTGCTTCGTGATGGTAGCCAAGAGCCGATTGATGACCTTGAATATGACTACTTGGTGCACTTGGCTCATGACTTTGAACTGATCTATGAAGGCGAATCTCAAAAGCGTGAGGAGCGCCATATCGCTCAGACCCTCCAGATTGGCATGAGAAATTCACTGGGGGATGTTCCGGGTATCGCAACCGATTCGGTGTACCTGTCGGCCACGAACTCGGCGTTGGTCGGCGGCGATTTCTATACGCTCATCCGTCTTCCCGACGATTGCGCCGTCATGATTCTGGGCGATGTGTCTGGCAAAGGCATTGAGGCTGCATCGATGTCCGCGCTCGTCAAGACGGCCCTGACGGCATATGCCTGGGAGGGCGCTGGACCGGCCCGCATGGCACGCTCCCTTAACAGCATGCTCATGGGCTTTTCGAGGGTCGAGACGTTTGTGACGGCCTTTATCGCCAAGATTGACCTTAAAGCCGGACGCGCAACGTATTGTTCGGCGGGCCATCCTCCGACCATGGTCATCAGGCCAGAGTCGATGCCGCTGGGTGGCGACGAGGCTCGTGGGGGAGAGGTCGAGCTGCTTGGATGCCAATCGGGGGTAATCGGTGCCTTTGAGAGCATGGTGTACGAGACAGGCGTGTTTACGTTCGCTCCTGGTGACATGCTATTTATGTACACCGACGGAACAATCGAAGCACGTGACCGCTCGGGTGCTTTCTTTGGCGAGCAGCGCCTTCGTGACCTTCTGCTCTCTGTCTCGGGTGAGGGCGTATCGGGAATCTGCGGCAAGGTCTTGGGCGAGCTTGACAGATTTACCGAATCGGCGCTGGACGATGACATTGCATTGGTGTCCCTTGAGTTTTTACGGGGTCGTTCATAGACGACGCTGGGCGGGCTGAATCCGTACGGTTGGGGAAACGAATGCATCGAGTGGGCTTTTTTGGGGAACCATGGTCGTATGAATGAGTGGAATGACATAGCGGTTTTGACGCCACCAGGCGATATCGACATCGCCACGGTGCCTGCGCTGCGTCGGCGGTTGGATGCCTTGATTGGCCGCGGCGTGCGTCGTGTCGTCATCAACTGTCAGGCTGTTAGCTTTATCGATTCGACGGGCTTGGCATTCCTGCTTACGCGCGCTCGTGAGCTCATGAGGCGAGAAGGCCTGCTTTCGCTCGTCAATGCATCAGGTGAAGTTGTTCGCTTTTTGGAGATTGCTCGTCTTGTCGATATCCTTCATGTCGCGGGGCCGGCACGGGAGTCTATTCCCGCTATTCCGGTGGGGGAGCTGCCTCGCTGGAGTAAGAGTGTCGAGGTCCGTCAGGGTATCGAGAATCTTCCATACTACCGACATCGCATCGCCGAACTCCTTGAATCGCTTCCGTTGCGCCGTGACGAGCGCTACGATGTCGCATTGGCATCGGGGGAGGCGCTGGGTAATGCCTATGACCATGCGGGCGGTATCGGGTGCGTCCTGACGGTTCAGGCCTATGGCGATCGCGTTGTGGTTGAGGTGCTTGATCGAGGTGCCGGCTATTCTATCGATGAAACGAGCGAGCCGGTCGCATCCGAGGAGCGCGGCCGTGGCATCAAGCTTATGCGTATGCTCGTCGATAACGTGGAGGTTGCTCGTCGTACGGACGGCGCCGGCACGCGCGTACAGATGGTGAAGCTGTTTAGCGGAGCGCTGGAATCGTGTGCCTAGCCAATCGCTTTAGCGCGTTTAGCTACTAAGAACATGCGGCAGACAAGTTTTTTGAAAAAAGTACTTGCGTCTTTTGGACAACTCGCGTAAATTAATAACCCGCAAGCGGACATGGCTCAGTTGGTAGAGCACAACCTTGCCAAGGTTGGGGTCGCGGGTTCGAGCCCCGTTGTCCGCTCCAAACGCAGCAGCCCGACTACTACGGTAGCCGGGCTTTTTCGTACCCATCGCTTGGGCTCGAACCCGAGAGGGAGCGAGCGTTTTGGGGCGTGTCTGTGGCGTTGTTTGCCGCGAATGTCCGCTTTGGGCGTATCATCGTGGGCATCTCGCAAAACCTCGTTGCAAGGGAGACTCATCCCATGGCTACAGAAAAGTCCTCGTCGCGCCCGTGGATGTCCGATGCCGCGATCTATCAGATCTACCCGCGCTCGTTTAAGGATTCGACTGGTTCGGGTCTGGGCGATATCGCGGGCATTACCCAGCAGATGGACTATCTTGAGCGGCTGGGTATCGAGGCCATCTGGCTGAGCCCGTTTTACCCATCGCCTCTTGTCGATGGCGGCTATGATGTGGCGGACTACTGCGATGTCGACCCACGTCTCGGCTCGCTTGATGACTTCGATGACATGATCGCTGCGGCTCACGCGCACGGCATCAAGGTCATCGTCGACATCGTGCCCAACCATTCATCCAACCAGCACCCTTGGTTCAAAGCCGCTCTTGCCGCCGGCCCCGGATCGCCCGAGCGCGCCCGTTATATCTTCCGCGATGGCCGCGGCGAGCATGGCGAGCTGCCTCCCACCAATTGGAATGCCAACTTTGGCGGCCCCGCCTGGACGCGTGTTGCGGACGGTCAGTGGTATCTGCACATGTTTACGCCCGAGCAACCGGACTTTGACTGGTCATGCCCCGAGGTTCACGCGTTCTTTTGCGACGTCCTGGCGTTTTGGAGCGATCGAGGCGTCGATGGCTTTCGCATTGATGTGGCGCACGGTCTCGCCAAGGATCTCGACCGCGATGACCTCGACCGGTGGCATCTCGCCGAGGGCGATGACATGGTTGACGACGGCACCCATCCGCTGTGGGACCGCAACGAGGTCCATGAGATCTATCGCGAGTGGCGCCGCGTGTTCGACCGCTATAATCCGCCGCGCAGCGCCGTTGCCGAGGCATGGGTGCTGCCCGAGCGCCAGTATCTCTACGCGCGTCCCAGCGAGCTTGGCCAGACATTCAACTTTGAGTTTGCCAAGGCCACTTGGACCTATGATGACATGCACGCTGCAATCGAGGAGGGCTTGAAGGCGGCTATCGAATCCAATTCTGCCTCGACCTGGGTACTCTCCAACCACGACGTGCCGCGCGTGGCGACGCGCTATGCCCTGCCGCAAATCAAGGCGACGCGCTACCACCAGATTGCGCTCGACTGGCTCTTACGCGACGGGTCGTCTTATGACGAGGACCGTGAACTCGGTGAGCGCCGCGCGCGGGCGGCCCTTTTGCTTGAGCTGGCGCTTCCGGGCTCGGCATACGTGTATCAGGGTGAGGAGCTCGGCCTTTTTGAGGTGGCCGATATCCCGTGGGCCGCACTCGAAGATCCTACTGCGACCAATACGCACGGACCGAAGCGCGAGAAGGGGCGCGACGGCTGCCGTGTGCCCCTGCCGTGGGTGGCGGCGGACGATCCCGCGCAGGGCGGATCGTTTGGGTTTTCACCGGCGGACGCCGATGCGGTGCCCCATCTGCCGCAGCCTGCATGGTTTTCCGATTACGCTGCCGATAGGGAAGAAGCGGACCCGGCATCGATGCTTGCGCTCTATTGTGACGCCCTCTGGCTGCGGCGCAAGCTGCGCGGGTGCGCCAACGATCTCGCGTGGCTCGATCTTGACGGGCGCACCGGCCTTGCGGATGGTGCCGAGGGCGCTGAGGGCGGCGTCATCGCCTATCGCCGCGACAACGGCTGGGCGTGTGTGACGAACTTCGGTGCAGCACCCGTGGAGCTGCCGGCGGGCAGGGTCCTGCTCACCTCATCACCGCTTGTAGACGGCAGGCTCGCGCAGGACAGTTCTGCCTGGATCATGCTCGCTGAGTTGTAGGGGCCTCTTGCGGCGAGTTTGCGTTTGCCTGCGCTTTCCGTGGTGGCTGATGTCTTTGCGAGGTTCGCGAGGGCGTCGCAAAACTTTTCAAAAAAAGTTCTTGCATAGGATGCGGGTATCACGTAAGATTAATCCTCGTAAGCGGACATGGCTCAGTTGGTAGAGCACAACCTTGCCAAGGTTGGGGTCGCGGG
>UQPY01000093.1 GCA_900542965.1 uncultured Collinsella sp. | reverse complement strand
GTTTGCACCGCCGGCACTCCCGCATCGAATCTGTTGTTCCCTATACTAGCGCACCTGCCAAAAAGGGACAGGTTTATTTTGGCAGGTAACAACTGGGACTTTGCGTTTTCCCAGATAAAACCTGCCAAAATAAACCTGTCCCTTTTTGGCAGGTCGGTACAATAGATGGGATTAAGAATGACCGAGGGGACCTTATGATCAAACTTGTGCTGACCGATATGGACGATACGCTGATTCCTGCTGGACACGATGGCGCCAGCGACTGCGCCATCGAGGGCATTCATGCCATGCAGGCGGCGGGTCTGCACTTTGGCCCGGTTTCGGGTCGCCAGCCGTCTGCGATGGGCTGGATGTTCCGCAATCGCGCCGAGTGCTTTTCGACTGGTGCGTTCTGTAACGGCCAGGTTATGTTTGTCGACGGTCAGGCGATCGCTTCGCGCGCGACCGACAACGATGCCCTGATGCGTCTGGCCGATTACCTCGAGCAAGAGACCGACGATACCTATCTAAAGGTCTACAGCCTGGGTGATGACTTTTGGGATAACGATGCCTATTGCGTGACGAGCGACCCCGAGCGCGTGCGTCGCGCTATGGAGTCGGGTGGCAACGCGTGGCTCAAGGGCGAAGAGGCCCCGTGCCGTCCCGTCGTCGATGACGCGCCGGTGTTCAAGGCGAATATCTGGAGCGCCCGCTCGCGCGAAGAGCTCACCGAGTTGCGCGAGCGCATTGCCGCGGAGGTGCCGGAACTCTCGCTCGTGTTTCCCAACAACCGCGTGCGCCTATTCGATATTCTCCCGGCCGGTTGGGACAAGGGCTGCGCCGCCCTGGAGCTGGCGCGTGCCCTGGGTCTGACGCCCGACGAGGTGGCCGTATTTGGCGATTCCGATAACGATTTGCCCATGATCGGTGCCGTCCCCAACTCCGTTGCAGTCGCCAATGCCAACGAGGCCGTCACGGCTGCCGCGCGCTGGCATATCGGCGCTGCGGCAGACGATGCGGTCGCCGGGGCTCTGCATCAGATTGCCTCCTGCGCCGCGACGGGGGAAATGCCGTCGTTTATGCGTCAGGCAGATGCGGCGGGTTCGGGTATCGCGGACGTCTAGGGAGGCCATCATGAAGCTTCAACAGCTCAGGTATGTCGTCAAAGTTGCCGAATGCGGCAGCATCACCGAGGCCTCGCGCCGGCTCTTTGTGTCGCAGCCTTCGATTACCGCGTCGATCCGCGATCTCGAAAACGAGATGGGTGTGCACATCTTTGAGCGCACCAACAAGGGTGTCATTGTGTCCGAGGAGGGCGAGACCTTCTTGGGCTACGCGCGCCAGGTGCTCGATCAGGCGGATCTGCTCGAAGGCAAGTACAAGGGCGCGTCCGAGCAGGTGCCGCACTTTAGTGTGAGCTGCCAGCATTATTCCTTTGCCGTCAACGCGTTTGTCGATGTGATCCGTGAGTTCGATGCCGCGCGCTATGACTTTACCCTGCGCGAGGAGCAGACTCACGAGATTATCGAGGACGTCGCGCATATGAAAAGCGAACTGGGCATCCTATATCTGTCCGAGCACAACCGCGAGGTCATCGAGCGCATGCTGGTGGCCAACGAGCTCGTGTTCGAAGGGCTCTTCTGCGCCACGCCGCATGTCTTCGTCTGCGCCGACCATCCGCTGGCGGCCCGCTCCAGCGTGACGCTCGAGGACTTGGAAGACTACCCGTTCCTGTCCTACGAGCAGGGCAGTTACAACTCGTTTTACTATTCCGAAGAGCTGACCTCGACGTTTGAGCGTCGCAAGAATATCCGCGTGCGCGACCGTGCGACGCTGTTCAACCTGGCCATGGGCCTCAACGGCTACACGGTGTGCTCGGGCGTGATTAGTCACGAACTCAACGGCCCCGGCATTATCTCGATTCCGCTCGATGTGGATGAGTACATGGAGATCGGCATCATCACGCGCAAGAACACGACGCTTACGCGCTACGGTCAAGCCTATATCGACGCGATCCGTCAGCATATCTAGACTGCTGCGTCCTGTACAGGTCAAATCTCTTCATGGCAGTCCCAACTGATATAGGAAGCATCTATATCAAACTGTTATAAACGTATATTTTACGATGGCTATATGAGCGCTCATACTTTGTCCCAGTAAAGCAACCAATGCAAAGGGAGATATCTATGAGTGCTTTAACCACGCTGAACGCGCCGTTTCGCGCCGATATCGTCGGCAGCTTTCTTCGTCCACAGGCCGTAAAGGACGCCCGTGCCGCCTATGCTGCGGGCACACTCGACGCCGCCGGCCTTAAGGCCGTCGAGGATGAGGCCATTCGCGACCTGGTGGACAAGCAAAAGTCCGCTGGCCTGCAGGTGATTACCGATGGCGAGTTTCGCCGCAGTTACTGGCACCTCGACTTTATGTGGGGGCTCAACGGCATTGAACGCCGTACCTCGCGTACGGGCTATATGTTCCACGACGAGGAGACCACAGCCGACACCGCCGTGGTAACCGGCCCCATTAGCGGCGAGAACCATCCGTTCGTCGAGCACTTTAAATTTGTCAAGGCGCTCGAGGGGGAGGGCCAGGTCGCGCGGCAAACCATTCCGGCGCCGATCCAGACGTTCTCCGAAGTCACGCTCGACCGCTGCGACGGCCAGCAGGAGAGCCTGCGCGCTGTCTATAAGACCGATGAGGAACTTGCCGACGCCATCGCAGCCGCTTATCGCACGGCGATCGCCGACCTGTACGCAGCAGGCTGCCGCAACATCCAGTTTGATGACTGCACCTGGGGCATCTACTGCGACACCGATTTTGTCGCCAAAACCGGCATGAGCCCGGTCGACCTGCAAAAGGTAAGCGAGCTGGGCGTGGCGCTCAACAATGCCGCCATCGCGGACAAGCCCGACGATCTGGTCATCAACACGCATGTGTGCCGCGGCAACTACCACTCCACCTATGCCTTCGAGGGCGGCTATGACCCCATCGCGCCGTACCTGTTCGCAAACGAGGATGTCGACGCATTTTACCTGGAGTTCGATACGCCGCGCGCCGGCGGTTTTGAGCCGCTCAAGTACGTTGCCCCGGGCAAGAAAGTCGTGCTGGGCTTGGTAACCACCAAGGCGGCAGAGCTCGAGAACGAGGATGTTATCGTCGAGCGCATCCGTGAAGCCGCAAAGTACGTGCCGCTCGAGAACCTGTATCTGTCGCCTCAGTGCGGCTTTGCCAGCTGCGAGATTGGCAACAAGCTGACCGAGGATGAGCAATGGGCAAAGATCGCGCTGGTCAAGCGCATTGCCGAGCGCGTTTGGAAATAGCGCTAGTGTTTGCAGGTGGCGGCGCGTGCGAGGCATAGTGTATCGCGTACAATGGTTCGGATCGTATCGTTCGGGCAGGTTATCCGATATGCCTGATCGCCCTTCCATTCGAAAGGACATCCATGTCCCAGTCCTCGACGCCCGCCGTCAGCGATGCCATCTACGACGCATCGTCGCTCGGCCGCCCGCGCATGTTCCTGCTCGGCCTACAGCACCTGTTTGCCATGTTTGGCGCCACCGTGCTGGTGCCCGTGCTCACCGGCCTCTCGGTATCGGCAACGCTTTTGTTTGCCGGCTTGGGCACGCTGCTGTTCCACTTCCTGTCGCGCGGTAAGGTGCCGGCATTTTTGGGCTCATCGTTTGCCTTTATTGCCGGTTATGCCGCAATCGCGCCCAACGGCGAGACCGAGCTTTTGCCCTACGCCTGCCTGGGCGTAGCTTGTGCCGGTCTGCTCTATCCGGTGCTGGCGGCGCTCTTCCGCGCGTTTGGCGCCAAGCGTGTCATGCGTTTCTTTCCGCCGGTGGTGACTGGCCCCATCGTCATTTCCATCGGCTTGATCCTGGCAAGTTCCGCTATTGCTAACTGCCAGACCAACTGGCTTGTGGCTGTCATTGGCGTTGCCGTTATCGTCATCTGCAACATCTGGGGCCGTGGCATGGTCAAGATCGTGCCGATTTTGCTGGGCGTTGTGGTGAGCTATGCCGTTGCGGCTGCGCTCGGCGAGGTTGATTTCTCGGGCGTTGCCGCCGCTCCGTGGGTCGGTCTGCCCATCGTGTGGGACAACACCGTGTTTGCACTCTTTGGGCCGCAGTTCGATAGCGGTCTTGCCACGACGGCCATCATCACCATCATGCCGCTGGCCTTCGCGACCATGATCGAGCATATCGGCGATATCTCTGCTATCGGTTCGACTTGCGAGCGCAACTACATTGCCGATCCCGGTCTGCATCGCACGCTGCTCGGCGACGGCCTTGCCACGATTCTGGCTTCGCTCTTTGGCGCTCCGGCCAACACTACGTATGGTGAGAACACCGGCGTGCTCGCCCTGACGCGCGTGTTCGACCCGCGCGTAATTCGAATTCAAGACTTTAGTCTGCTGGCCGCGCAGCGGCCAGCTTTAAACCACCCGCTA
>UQPY01000092.1 GCA_900542965.1 uncultured Collinsella sp. | reverse complement strand
GTCCGCGAGGCAGGCGGCCTGTTCATCATCGGCACCGAGCGCCACGAATCCCGCCGTATCGACAACCAGCTGCGCGGCCGCTCCGGTCGTCAGGGCGATCCGGGCGAGACCCAGTTCTACCTGTCGCTCGAGGACGACCTCATGCGCCTGTTCGGCGGCGACAAGATGGACCGCGTCTCCAAGATGATGGTCACGGCCGACATGGGCGATGACATGCCCATCCAGCACAAGATCATCTCCAAGGCCGTCGAGAGCGCCCAGCACAAGGTCGAGAGCATCAACTTCTCCATGCGTAAGAGCGTCCTTGAGTACGACGACGTCATGAACAAGCAACGCCAGGTCATCTACGCCGAGCGCAATAAGATTCTGGACGGCAAGGATCTGACCGACCACATCACCGAGGTCATGCACGATACCGTGTACCGCTGCGTGCAGGAGTTCTGCACCAAGGACAGTCACGATGGCGAGCGCGACCTGGAGGGCCTGCGCAAGTGGGTTGTGGAGCTCACCGGCCACATCGATACGCCGAAGTTCCCCGACGAGGATTATGAGGCCCTGGCTGCCGATGTCCTGGCTTACGTAGAGAAGTGCTACAACATGAAGGCCGAGCGCTTGGGCGAGGACCTGATGCGCGAGCTCAACACCCAGGTCATGCTGCGCGTCATCGATACCCGCTGGATGAACTACCTGCAGGAGATGGACTACCTCAAGACCGGCATCGGCCTGCGCGGCTTTGGCCAGCGCGACCCGCTGGTTGAGTACAAGACCGAGGCCTACGGCGCGTTCCAGATACTCGTCGATACCATGTATGAGGATTATCTGCGCACGGTTCTGCGCATCGAGATCAAGGCAGCCCCGCGTGCCGTGGAGCACAAGGAGGACCCCGCGCTCGAGGGTGCGCGCTTCTCCGGTCCTGCCGAGGTCGATGGTGACAACGGCGACTCGGTGCTGCGCAAGCAGGCGCAGGTGCAGGCCCGCACGGCTGTCCAGGGTGGTCCGGCTGCCGTCAACAACGGTGGCAAGGTGACCACCTATCGCAAGTCCGAGAGCGACGATCCATACGTCAACGTGGGCCGCAACGACCCGTGCCCCTGCGGTAGCGGCAAGAAGTTTAAGTACTGCCACGGCAGGAATCGTTAATGGCTGAGGCTTTAGAGGTAACGCCCGCCGAGCTGGACGCGTTTGCGGACCGGCTCGGTGAGGTTGAGTCGTACCTCCATTTGGACGAGAAGCGCACCCGCGTAACGGAGCTCGAGGCCAAAAGCGTCGCCCCGGGCTTTTGGGACGACGCCGATGCCGCTCGCGCCACGATGGAGGAGATCGCGCGCACCAAGGAAGATATCGCTGCCGTGGACACCGCGCGCGGCGAGCTTTCCGATGCCCGCGCTGCGCTGGAGCTTGCCGAGGAGATGGGGGATGACCCCGACGCCGTCGCATTGCGCGAGGAGGCTGCCGCTACGGCAGAACGCCTGGCCCGCGCCATCGACGAGCTTGAGCTTGCGAGCTGGTTTACCGGGGAGTTCGACCATGGCGACGCGATTGTGACCATCAAGCCCGGACAGGGTGGCCTGGAGGCGCAGGACTGGACCTTCATGCTCTTTAAGATGTACATGAAGTACTGCCAGCGTCGCGGCTGGAAGGTCACCATTAACGACTGCCCCGCGGCTGAGGTTATCGGCATCGATCGCGCGACCTTTACCGTCGAGGGCAAGGACGCGTTTGGCATGCTGCGCGCCGAGGCCGGCGTCCACCGTCTGGTGCGCATTAGCCCCACCGACGACAAGAAGCGCCGCCAGACTACGTTTGCCGGCGTCGAGGTCATTCCGGTGCTGCCCAATGATATCGACATCGAGATCAGTCCCGACGATATCCGCGTGGACGTGTATCACGCGAGCGGCCCGGGCGGCCAGGGCGTCAACACCACCGACTCCGCCGTACGCGTGACGCATTTTCCCAGCGGCATCGTGGTCACGTGTCAAAACGAGCGCAGTCAGATTCAAAACAAGGCCGCGTGCATGCAGATTCTCAAGGCCCGTCTGTACGAGATCGAGCTCGAGAAGCGCGCCGAGGCACTCGACGAGATTCGTGGACCCAAGACCACGATCGGTTTTGGTAACCAGATTCGCAGCTACGTGCTCTACCCGTATCAGATGGTGAAGGACCTGCGCTCGGGTGTGGAGACCAGCAACGTCGAGGCCGTTCTCGACGATGGCGATCTGGATCCGTTTGTGATCGGTTACCATCGCTGGGCAACCGGCAACGCCGATGCGGAAGGCTCGGACGCCTAGGCACATGGTTGGCTCCGGGTCGATGCAAACACTTCGCAGGGGTGGTATTTGCTCGATGAATCGGTAGAATCGAATACAGCAAGAAGTTCAAAGCGCACTCGTTTGGGTGCGCTTTTTTGAGGGAGGCAGCATGGCATATCGTCTGGACATCAAGCGCATTCTTTCGCTGAACTTCTTTCACGATCTACCCAAGATCATGCTGGGCTGCGCCCTGGCAGCCATCGCGACGGACCTGTTTTTGATCCCCAACGGCCTTGCCGCCGGCGGCGTTACGGGTCTCGCCACGATTATCCAAGCGGTCGGTGCGTCTCATGGCATCTCTCTGCCTGTTGGTATTCAAACCATTGTGATGAATGCCTTGCTGCTGCTGGTCGTTATGCGCGCAGGCGGTATGTTCTACGTGGTGCAGACCGCGACGGGCTTTGTGCTGCTGGGCTTTTTCACCGACCTGTTCTCTCCGTTTGTGGCGCCGCTGGCGCATTCCGATCTTATGCTACCCGCCATGTGGGGCGGCATTATCACGGGCATCGGCTACGGCATGGTGCTGCGCGCCGGTGCCAACACTGGCGGCTCAGACACCATCGGTCAGATTATCTCGCGCAACACATCGCTACCGGTTGGCTCGACCGTCATGGCGATCGATGTTGCCGTGTGCGCGCTGTCGGCCCCAGTCTTTTCGGTCGAAAACGCGCTGTATGCGGGCCTTTCGATGGTCATTAGCGGCTACGTGATCGATGCCGTGGTCGACGGTGGCAACAGGCGCCGTATGGTGCTCATCATCTCGGACAAGTTTCCCGATATCGCGGCCGACATCATGTATGGCCTGGGTCGCGGCTGCACCAAGTTTAAGGCGACCGGTATGTACTCGGGCGCCGAGAAACCGGTGATCATGGTCATCGTGAGCCGTCGCGAGCTCAATACGCTCAAGACGATCGTGCGCGAGCGCGACCCGCGTGCCATCGTGACCGTGGCCGACGTTACAGAGACCTTCGGCGAGGGCTTCAAGGACATTAACGCGTAGGGCCGACTGCGTTCCATCCAAAAGACGTTCACATTGATAAACCGTTTCATCAGCGGTTCTGCCTGCTAAATTGTTCAAATAATGATAAAAACTCTGGTAAAGCCATCAGTTTCCAGCATAATGAATGACGTACGTGCATTGCGGCTGTGTTGGGATTACCTTCGGTGCCGTGCGCATCTTGTCTAAAGAGGATGAAAGGAAGGCACAATGAGCGACGAAGAGCTCAAAAAGGTTGCCAACGAGGTAAGGAAGGGCATCGTCACCGGCGTGCACGCTGCCAAGTCCGGCCATCCGGGCGGTTCGCTCGGCGCTGCCGACATCATGACCTATCTGTACTTTGAGGAAATGAACGTCGACCCGTCCGATCCCCGCAAGGCCGATCGCGACCGTTTTGTGCTCTCCAAGGGCCATTGCGCTCCGGGCCTGTACGCCGTGCTCGCCGAGCGCGGGTTCTTCCCCAAGGAGGATCTTGAGACGCTGCGCCACATCGGCAGCCACCTGCAGGGTCACCCCAACATGAACGATACCCCGGGCGTCGACATGTCCACCGGTTCGCTCGGCCAGGGCATCTCCGCCGCCGTGGGCATGGCCGTTGCCGCCAAGCACTGGGGCGATGACTATCGCACCTACGCCCTGCTGGGCGACGGCGAGAGCGAGGAGGGCCAGGTCTGGGAGGCCGCCATGTTTGCCGGCAACCAGCAGCTCGATAACCTCTGCGTGATCGTCGACCACAACGGCCTGCAGATCGACGGCCCCGTCGAGGAGGTCAACGACCCCATGCCGCTCGCCGACAAGTTCCGCGCCTTCAAGTTCCATGTGGTGGAGCTCGCCGACGGCAACGATTTCGATCAGATCCGCGCCGCCTTTGCCGAGGCCCGCGCCACCAAGGGTCAGCCGACCGCCATTATCGCCGAGACCATGAAGGGCAAGGGCGTTTCCTTTATGGAGAACCAGGTGGGCTGGCACGGTAAGGCCCCCAACGATGAACAGTTTGAGCAGGCCATGGCAGAGCTCACGGCCGCCGGAGAGGAGCTCTAGGATGGCAGACGTCAAGAAAATCGCCACGCGTGTAAGCTACGGCGAGGCCCTCGTCGAGCTCGCCAACGAGCACGATGACTTTGTGGTCCTCGACGCCGACCTGGCCGCCGCCACGCAGACCGGCAAGTTCAAGGCCTGTCTCTTATACACATCTGACGCTGCCGACGACTAGTC
>UQPY01000091.1 GCA_900542965.1 uncultured Collinsella sp. | reverse complement strand
CCGCAGGAAGCTTGGATACGCCTAGGCGCGGTCCAAGAAATCGTCCGCACCCCCCTGTTGGACATTTTGCTTCGTGGGTATACTTCCATCCGCAATACACGCCGGACTGAGGAGGTATCCAAATGCCGGACAACGGATCGATTCAAAAGAAGGGCGCGCACGAGATGTCCCACGGGCGCCCCGTTCAAATTACCGAGCATACGACGGTGACGGAGCTGCAGCCCAGCCTGTCCGATGTCGTGTGCGCAAACAAAAAGTTGCAGATCGGGTTCATCATCGCGCTCGTGGTGTTGGCGCTTCTGTCGGGCTTTGTCGCCCGTCCGCATTATGCCGACACCAAGACCTGGGACTCAACTATCGAGGTCATCGATCAAAAGAAGGGCAATGTGTTGGCGCTCACGACGTCGTGCGTGGCGCTGTCTGCGGGCATCACAGCACTGCCGGGCGACACGGGAACGCCGGTCGCCGAGCAGCTCGCACAGCTCTCGGGCAACTTAGGCATTGTGCTTGCCGTACTGTACCTCGAGAAATATCTGCTTACTATATTGTGGTCGGTCGGGCTGGGCATCCTGATCCCGTTCTCGCTCGTACTCTTCGCGGTGTCCCTTGGCATTCATGGCCGCTGGAGTACTAGCGCCGTCCTTCGCCGTGTGGCGACGCGCGTGCTGGTGGTTGCCATGATCGGCATGGCGTTGGTGCCTGCGAGCGTGTGGGTATCGCAAAAGGTCGACGAGACGTACCAGGTGAGTATCGAGCAGGCCGAGCAAAAGGCGACAGGCGCGGCTGAGGCGAGCTCGTCAAAGAGCGAAAAGAAATCTGAAGCCAAAACAGACAAAAACGTGCTTGAGCAACTGACCGAAGGCGCTTCGAGTCTACTGACTTCGGTGACCGATAGCGCCAAGTCGATGACCGACGAGGTCGTGCAGCGGGTGACCGATCTGATCGAAGGCGTCATCGTGATGATTGTGACCTCGTGCGTGATTCCGTTGCTGGTGCTCGCTGCATTCTTGTGGCTTGGGCACACGCTGCTGGGGATTGATATTTCCGGCCCCACGAACTATCTGACGGGCCGTTTTCTGAGTGCTCCGTCCAAGCACGCCAAGAAGAGCGGGCAGGCTGAGTGATCAACAAAGCGAGTTTTGGAAGATCAAACCGTAAGAAGGGCGGCCGAGATGCGTTCTCGGTCGCCCTTTTTTGTTGAGTGCGTGACCGCTCACGCCTCCGTCAGACCCAAACGGTCGGCAAACACCCGCGAATGGTATTTGTTCAAAAAAGAACAAAGATAAACAAATAGTTGTTGCAGTTGTTGTTCGAATGTGTTCAAATAAACATGAACAGTGAAGAACCGCACATTCAGATGCCCGGACCTGAACGCGATTCAACACTTCCAAACAGAAACTACGCACCTGCGTATCTCTCAAGGAGGATGTCATGAGGGTTGTAATCGCTTCCGATGCCGACGGTATGTCGATGAAGGAGTCCATCAAGGAGATGCTCATCGCCGACGGTCACGAGGTCGTCGACTATTCCGAGACCCCTGCCGCGGACTTTGTCGATTCCGCGACCGCCGTCGCCAAGGACCTGCTGGAGCACAAGGATTCCCAGGGCTTTGCCTTCGATAAGTACGGCGTCGGTTCCTATATGGCCGCCGTCAAGATCAAGGGCATGGTCGTCGCCAACATTTCCGACGAGCGTTCCGCCTATATGACCCGCGAGCACAACGGCTCGCGCATGGTTACCATGGGCCCGGGCGTCGTTGGCACCGAGGTCGCCAAGAAGATCGCCCGCGAGTTCCTGCGTGCCCAGTACGCCGGCGGTCGTCACCAGATCCGTGTCGACATGCTCAACAAGATGGCCTAACGAGAGCCACCGAGAACTCGAACTTCTACCTCAACTTGTGAATTCAGACGAAAGGACGTTCTGATGAAGAAGACCATCGCAATCGGTTGCGACCATATCGTTACGGACGAGAAGATCTATCTGGCCGACCGCCTGGAGCAGGCTGGCTACAAGGTGCTCGACTGCGGCACCTACAGCCACACCCGTACGCACTATCCCATCTACGGTAAGGCCGTGGGCGAGGCTGTTGCCAGCGGCAAGGCCGACTTTGGTGTGGCCCTGTGCGGCACCGGCATTGGCATCACCAACGCCGTCAACAAGGTCCCCGGTGCCCGTTGCGCCCTGGTCCGCGACATGACCTCTGCCCTCTATGCCCGTCGTGAGCTCAACGCCAACATCGTGGGCTTTGGCGGCAAGATCACCGGCGAGTTCCTGATGGCCGATATCATGCTTGCCTTCCTGGAGGAGCCCTACGAGAAGACTCCCGAGCACGATGCCCTGATCGCCAAGATCGACGCCTGCAACAAGGCCGACGCCGAGGCCCAGGCCGATCCGCACTTCTTCGATGAGTTCCTCGAGAAGTGGGACCGCGGCGAGTATCACGATTAGCGGGTATCCGGCGTAATTAACTAGTCCGTTGACGGCTCGCGTTTCTGTGAGGGGGCGCGGGCCGGTTTTCTATCAGCCCTATTGACTTGGCGGGCTGTCGTAAGAAAGGGAAGGCTCCTATGGAGTTTGTTCTTGATAACGGTTCTATCCGCGTAGCACTGAGCACGGCGGGCGGCTCGTTCACCTCAATTGTGGCCGACGGTCGCGAGTATCTGTGGCAGGGCGATCCTTCGGTCTGGTCGGGCCAGGCACCCATTTGCTTCCCGATCTGCGGCGGCCTTCGTGATGGTCGCGCAATGACCATGGGCGGCCGCGAGGTAAAGCTCGCCCGTCACGGCTTTGCGCGCAAACAGGAGTGGAAGCTCGAGGAGCAGGGCGACAACATGGTTGCGCTGAGCCTAAGCTCTGCCGACCATGCCGAGTTGCTTGAGCAGTACCCGTATCCGTTTAAGATCGTTGCCCGTTACACGATCGATTCGGAAAAGGTTGCCGTGTCGTACGAGGTGACCAATGAGGGCACCGAGGACATGCCGTTCTTTGTGGGCGGTCACCCCGGCTTTAAGTGCCCGCTCGACGAGGGCGAGTCCTATGACGATTACGAGCTCCGTTTTGAGCAGCGCGAGGCCGCCGAGCTCTGTACTGCCGTTCCTTCGACGGGCCTGATTGATGTTGAGCATCGCAGCAAGAACCCGATGGTTGGCCATGACCTGCCGCTTACCCACGAACTCTTCGACTTCGCGGAGACCATCTTCGACGTGCTCGAGAGCCGCGTGGTTACGCTGACCAAGAAAACCGAGGACAAGGGCGTGCGCCTGACGTTCCCCGATATGCCGTACCTGATTGTGTGGAGCAAGCCCGAGGGCGACTTTGTGGCTGTGGAACCGTGGGGCGGCCTGTCCACCTGCTCCGACGAGGACGATATTCTGGAGCACAAGCGTGGCTGCCTGGTTGCCAAGCCGGGGGAGACCGTCACCCGCGGCTTTGAGATCGAGATCCTTTAACGAGCTATCGTATGTTTGGGGCCGTGCGTGCCGTGCCCCGGAAACAGGAGTTCAATATGATTCTGACCGTTACCATGAACCCGTCGATTGATACCCGTTACCAGCTCGACAAACTGGTCATCGACGATGTTAACCGCGTAACGCCCGAAAAGACCGCCGGCGGTAAGGGCCTCAACGTGAGCCGCGTGCTTCTGCAGCTGGGCGACGACGTGCTCGCGACCGGTCTGCTGGGTGGCCACATGGGTGCCTATATGGCCGAGCTTATGGATGCCGATGGCGTCAAAAACGACTTTGTGCCCATTGCCGGCGAGACGCGCATTTGCCTGAACATCCTGCACGAGGGCAATCAGACCGAGCTTTTGGAGAGCGGTCCGCAGATTGCTCCCGCCGAGCTCGAGGCCTTTACGGCCAAGTTTGCCGAGCTCGCGGCGAAGGCGGATGTCGTGACGCTTTCGGGCTCGCTGCCGCGCGGTGTCGATGCCGGCTACTACGCCGAGCTGGTCAAGATTGCCGAGGAGGCGGGCGCCAAGGTGCTGCTCGATACCTCGGGCGCTTCACTGGAGGCAGCGCTGGAGTCCGACGCCAAGCCCGAGCTCGTGAAGCCCAACCTGACCGAGATCAATGGCCTGCTGGGCGCGTCCTTTACGACCGACGATGTCGATGCCCTGCGCGAGGCGCTTGCCGCCGATGGTCGCTTTGCCGGTATTCCCTGGGTTGTCGTCTCGATGGGCGCCGCAGGCTCGGTGGGCTTCCATGAGGGTCGTGCGTTCCGCGCCAAGACGCCCGCGATTGCCGCTGTGAACGCGACGGGTTCCGGCGACTCGACCATCGCCGGCTTTGCGCATGCTATTGCTGCCAGCGCCGACGATATCACCGTACTTAAGACTGCCAATACCTGCGGCAAGCTCAACGCCATGGATCCCAAGACCGGCCACCTGGTCATGGATCGCTGGGACGAGGTCTACAACAGCGTTGTCGTGACTGAACTGTAGGGTTACGGCGTTTTACCAAACGCCGTAACGGCTCGACGCTGCAAACGCCCCTAAGCGGCAATCTGACGTTCAATCGTCGGGCATG
>UQPY01000090.1 GCA_900542965.1 uncultured Collinsella sp. | reverse complement strand
GTACGCGACCGACGATTGAACGTCAGATTGCCGCTTAGGGGCGTTTGCAGCGTCGGTAGGTTATGGCGTTCTACGAACGCCATAACCTACAGCGCGTCAGCGCAGCGCTTACAGATATGTGCGTGGCCGTTGTACTCGCCGACGGTGGTGCGGTAGTTCCAGCAACGATCGCAGCACTCGCCCTCGGCTGCGTCGATGGCAACGGAGAGCTCCTCGCCCTGGGTCAGCTCAACATCGGAGACGATGTAGAACTCGGCCAGGTCAACGGCCTTATCGCCGGTCAGCAGCGCATACATCTCGGCGGGAACGACCGCCTTGACACGGACCTGCTGGCTCTTGGTGAAGGTGCCGACGGAGCGGGCATCCTCAAGGGCCTTGGTCACGGCGCTACGGAGCTCGAGCGAAGCCTCGAGCACGCCCTCAAACTCATTGGCCTCGTCGACCGTGATGGGCGACTTATACCAATCGAGCAGCGCGGCGTACTTCTGGTGATCGACGCAGCCGGCAGGTGCATAGGCCATGGCCTCATCGACTGTGTAGGACAGGATCGGCTGCAGATCGCGCATGAGCATCGAGAAGAGCTCGGCCAGCACGGTCTGTGCGCTGCGGCGCTCGAGCGAGCCGGGCTTGTCGCAGTACAGACGGTCCTTCAGAGCGTCGAGGTACACGTTAGAAAGCTCGGTCACCACGAAGTCGTAGAGCGCACGGTAGGCGCGCGGGAACTCGTAGCTGGCGTAGGCGTCGTCGACCTCGGCCTGGACCTGGGTCAGACGGGCAACCATGAGCTTGTCGAGCGGCAGCAGGTCGGCAAAAGCGACGCCGTCGGTCTCGGGCTCAAACTGGCCCTCGAGCTCAGAAAGCAGGAAGCGCAGCGTGTTGCGGAAGCGACGGTAGGCATCGGACGTACGAGCGAGAATCTCGTGGTCGATGGAGACGTCGGAGCTAGTATCGACGGAGGCGACCCACAGGCGGATGATGTCGGCGCCCATCTCGTCACAGACCTTGTTGGGGTCGATGACGTTGCCGAGCGACTTGGACATCTTGCGGCCCTGGCCGTCGAGCGTGAAGCCCTGCGAGACGACTGCCTTGTACGGAGCGTGGCCGTTGGCACCCACCGAGGTAAGCAGTGAGCTCTGGAACCAACCGCGGTGCTGGTCGGAGCCCTCAAGATACACGTCCGCCGGGTACTCAAGCTCATGGCGATACTCGCAGACGGCCTTCCAAGACACGCCGGAATCCCACCACACGTCGAGGATGTCCTTATCGGCCTTGAGGTGATGGCCGCCGCACTTGGGGCAGACGCAGGCCTCGCCCAGGTAGCTCTCGGGAGCGTCGGTGAACCAGGCGTCGGAGCCCTTCTCGTGGAAGAGCTTGATGACGGCGTCGAGTGTGGCGTCGTTCATGACCTTCTCGCCGCAGTCGGCGCACGTGTAGCTGGGGATAGGCACGCCCCAGTTGCGCTGACGGCTGATGCACCAGTCGGGACGCTGCTCGACCATGGCGCCGATACGGTTGGCTGCGTGAGCCGGATACCACTTGACGTTCTCACGGACCTCCTTGCCGGCCTGCTCGCGCAAACCGGTCTTGTCCATCGAGACAAACCACTGGTCGGTAGCACGGAAAAGCACAGGGTGCTTACAGCGCCAGCAGTGCGGATAGCTGTGCGTGATCTTCTTCTCGAGGACCAGGGTGCCGCGCTCGCGCAGGAACTCGATGATGTGCGGGTTGGCCTCATCGGTATCCATACCGCTGAAGGGGCCACCGGTGCCAAACTCCTCGCCGGTGTAGAACTTGCCGTCGTCATCGACCGGCATGCAGATGTCGGTGATGCCCTCCTTGAGGCAGGCAAAATAGTCGTCGACGCCGTGGCCGGGCGAGTTGTGGACGATACCGGTACCGTCATCGACACCGACGTAATCGGCCAGCAGCGCCACGCCCTCGACACCGTCAAAAATCGGCTGCTTGTAGTGGATATGGTGGAAGGTCTCGGCAGGAACCACATAGGGCTTGCCGTCGACCATAACCGGGGTGTACTCCCAGCCAAACTCCTCACAGCACTTGGGAGCCAGGTCCTCAAGCATGACCTCGGCACGACCATCGTGCTCAACGGCAACGTAGGCGGCGCCGGGCTTGAGGGAAACGGCCTGGTCAGAGGGGATGGTCCACGGCGTGGTCGTCCAGATGATAAAGTCGACCGGGCCATCGAAGTTCTCAAGGCCGGCGGGCTTGGAGGTCATCTCGAAGCGCACGAAGATGGACGGGCTCGTCTCGTCGGAGTACTCGATCTCGGCCTCGGCGAGGGCGGTGTGGCAGTGCTTGCACCAGTGGACGGGCTTGTGACCGCGATAGATCATGCCCTTGTCGAACATGGCCTTGAAAACCTCGATGTCGGCGGCGTCATGCTGGTGATAGAGCGTCAGATAGGGGTTGTCCCAGTCGCCGAGCACGCCCAGGCGACGGAAACCGGCCTTCTGCAGCTCGATGTTCTCGACAGCGAACTTGTTGCAAAGCTCGCGGATCTTAGCCGTGGAGGTCTGGTTGAACTTCTCGGTGCCGAGCTTCTCCTCGACCTTGTGCTCGATCGGCTGGCCATGGCAGTCCCAACCGGGGACGTAGGGAACCTCATAGCCCTGCATCATCCAGTAACGGTTGATCATGTCCTTGGAGATCTTGTTCATGGCGTGGCCGATGTGGATCGGGCCGTTGGCGTACGGAGGGCCGTCGTGCAGCACGAACTTCTTGTGACCCTCGTTCTTCTTCAGAACCTGCTCGTAGACCTTGTTGTCCTGCCAGTCCTTGAGTCGCTTAGGCTCGGACTTGGAAAGACCGGCACGCATGGGAAAACCGGTCTTGGGCAGATTCATCGTCTGCTTGTACTCGTTTGCCACGGTACCCCTTTCATGTCGTGGGCGCGCACGCCCTCTGGGCACCAAAAAAGCGCCCGTCCCTACAAGCTGGGACGAAGCGCCACAAAACGAGCTGTACGCCCGCAAAAGCTCTTCGTTTAACCACCCAGCTTAGATGCCCTCGCCCGCGTATTCGCGCGCTCGCATCCGTTACTCGGCTGGCCTGTATCGACGACCATCTCGGCGATATCTACTAAGACGTGTCTGCGCGGCACGTCCGTTGGGACCGCAGCTCCGGGGTGATTTTCATCGGTCGCATGCACGGGTTCTCAGCGCTTCCCGCTCTCTGTAGCATGCGGACGGCCGACTACTCGTCCCCATCAACGCTTATGCGGTGTATGCTAGCACGTTCCGCGTCGGCGAAAAACCCTCAACACTGGTTTTATACGTTCGAAATTTCTCGCGGCTGTGGACCTTCTCTTGGAGCAAAATACCTGAAAGCACTTTATCGAACGAAAGAAGGTTGCTATGCGCACGATTGGAATGAGCGACTACACCGTTGGCGAGGATTGCTTTACCGAGCTGCCAACTGCACTGGCGGAGTACGGCGCGAAGAAAGTCGCCATCATTGGCGGCAAGCGAGCCCTGGCTGCGGCGCTGCCGGGAATCGAGGCGGCACTTGAAGGTACCGATGTCGAGGTCCTGGAGACGCGCGTCTATGGCACCAACAGTACGCGTGCCAATATCGCCAAGGTCGTGAACTCCCCTGCCTGCCAGGAGGCTGATGTTCTTATCGCCTGCGGCGGCGGCAAGGCGCTCGACACCGTCAAGACGGCGGCCATCGAGCTCAAGAAGATCGTCTTCACTGTCCCGACGATCTGTTCCAACTGCTCCGCCGCGACCGCCATTGCCGTCGTGTACAACGACGACGGCTCGCTCGAGGGCTATTCGTACCCCAACCGACCGGCGCACATCTTCATCAACCCCAAGATCATCGCCGAGGCTCCGGCGGAGTACTTCTGGGCCGGCGTGGGCGATGCCCTGTCCAAGCAGCCCGAGGTCGAGTACGCAACGAGCGCCGGTAATTTGGAGCACACCGCCGGTCTTGGCCTGGCGCTTGCCCACACCTGCTCCGAGCCGCTGTTTACCTATGGCGTCCAGGGTCTTGAGGACGTGCGCCAGGACCTGTCGAGCGAGGCTGTCAAGCAGATCGCGCTCGACATCGTGGTCAACACGGGCTATGTCTCGAACCTGACCAACCAGAACGATTACTACTACAACTCGAGCGTGGCGCACGCATTCTACAACGCCACATGCAGCATTCCGCGCGAGGGCACCTACCTGCACGGCGAAGTCGTGAGCCTGGGCGTGCTCGTGCTGTTCGCCTATACGGGCGATACCGAGAACCTTGAGCGCTACGCGGCCTTTAACAAGCAGATGGGCCTGCCCGTGACGCTCGAGCAGGTCGGGCTTTCCGAGTCCGATATCCCGGCCCTGTGCGAGTTCGCACACGCCACCAACGAGTGGAAGCAGGGCAACCCCGAGCCCTTCACCGACGAAAAGTTCGCCGCCGCCATCAAGGCCGCAAACGCCTACGGCCACACCCTCTAGTTCTAACCCAAAACCACCACAAGGGAGCAGCACCTTTGTGGTGGTTTTTTATTGCTCCAGCATGCTGGGGTCGAACTCGCTAGCCGGGATCACGCGATAACCGTGGCGGAGCAGTAAATCAACGAAGACGCCGTTGCCCGCCGTAAGGGTGCCGCTGAATGTTCCGTCGTAGATGCGACCCGCGCCGCACGAGGGACTACGGTCCTGCAGGATGCACGCGGCGACCTCTTCCGGCCCGCCCGCCTGCTCGCACATATCGAGCGCTCGTTGGGCACCCAGGCGAAATTCGCGATCGACCGACAAACCCTCACAGGTGCGGACCTCGCCGTTCACGATCTCGGACGGCTTGCGCGGCGTGGGCAGGCCCCCAAAGACCTCAGGGCACACCAAGAGGACCTCGGTCCCTGTACGCTCGCAGGCCTCGACCAACTCGCGATGGTAGTTGTCGAGTCCGTTATACTTGCAG
>UQPY01000089.1 GCA_900542965.1 uncultured Collinsella sp. | reverse complement strand
TAGTCGTCGGCAGCGTCAGATGTGTATAAGAGACAGGTGCTCGTACAGGGCGATGAGCTCGCCGAGTGCGAACGGGGTCAGCGTGTCGCCGAAGATCGAGGTCGTCGGACGGTTGCCCTCAAAGCAGCGGGCCGGGACGATCTGCTCGGGCGTGCCCTCGGCACGAACCTCGTCGGCCGTCTTACCAAAGGCGAGCGCCTTGGTCTGGGCCAGGAAGTTGCCCAGGAACAGCTCGTGGACGTCCTGGCCGCTGTCGGTTGCGGGGTTGGCAGTGTTGGCGAAAGCGATAAAGTCGGCCGGGACCACCACGGTGCCCTGGTGCAGCAGCTGGTAGAAGGCGTGCTGACCGTTGGTACCGGGCTCGCCCCAGAAGATCTCACCGGTGTCGGAGGTCACAGCGCTGCCGTCCCAGCGGACATGCTTGCCGTTGGACTCCATGGTGAGCTGCTGCAGGTAGGCCGGGAAGCGGTGCAGATACTGGCAGTACGGAAGCACGGCGTGGCTCTTGGAACCGAAGAAGTTGACGTACCAGACGTTGAACAGGCCCATCAGCGCGACGGCGTTGTTCTCGAGCGGCGTGTTGCAGAAGTACTCGTCGATGGCATGGAAGCCCTCGAGGAACTGCTGGAAGCGCTCGGGGCCGAGCACGACGATCAGCGACAGGCCCACGGCGGAGTCGACAGAATAGCGGCCGCCGACCCAGTTCCAGAAACCGAAGGCGTTGGCCGGGTCGATACCGAAGGCCTCAACCTTCTCGAGTGCGGTGGAAACGGCGACGAAGTGCTTCGCCACGGCCTCGGCGTTCTGCTCCTCGGAGCCGTCGATGGCACCCTGAGCCTTGAGCTGCTCGAGCATCCAGGTCTTGACCTCGCGGGCGTTGGTGAGGGTCTCGAGCGTGGTGAAGGTCTTGGAGACGATAATCACGAGCGTGGTCTCGGGATCCAAACCCTTGAGCTTCTCGGCCTGATCGTTGGGGTCGATGTTGGAGATGTAGCGGCAGTCGATACCGGCGTCGGCGTACGGACGCAGGGCCTCGTAGGCCATGACCGGGCCCAGGTCGGAGCCGCCGATGCCGATGGACACCAGGTGCTCGATCTTCTTGCCGGTAACGCCCTTCCACTCACCGGAGCGCACGCGCTCGGCGAAGGCATACATGCGGTCGAGGACCTCGTGCACGTCGGCGACGACGTCCTGGCCGTCAACGATGAGCTGACCCTTCTCGCTTGCCGGACGGCGAAGCGCGGTGTGCAGGACGGCGCGGTCCTCGGTGGTGTTGATGTGCTCGCCGGAGAACATGGCGTCGCGGCGCTCCTCGAGCTTCACCTCGCGGGCAAGATCGCACAGCAGCTTGACGGTCTCATCGGTCACCAGGTTCTTGGATAGATCGAAGTGAAGGTCGCCGGCGTCAAAGCTCAGCTTGTTCACGCGGTCGGCGTCAGCAGCGAACCAGGCCTTAAGATCGATGCCCTCGGCCTCGAGCTTCTCCTGATGGGCCTCGAGCGCCTTCCAAGCGGCGGTCGACGTAGCGTCGATAGGTGCGGCAACAGTTGCCATAAAGTCCTCCTCAGCATACGGGCGCACTCCTCCATGCGCCCGGACATTCAGATGCCCCTATTCTAGCGCAGGTCAAGACCATAATCAGCGAGCGTTGCCAATCTGCCCCCAGACGGCGATCGACCAAAAAGGGACAGGTTTATTTTGGCAGGTCAAACGCTTTACCAATCAAAAATAACCTATCCCTTTATGCCAAATATTAGGCCGCTGCGCACACGCTGCCGAGCAACTCACGCAGAGGAGACCCAATGCCCTCCAGCAGTTCGGGCGCGATGATGGCGAAAACGGGAGCCTCGCCGGCACCCACAACGGCGGGCACTTTTCCCTCGGAGACGATGCATCCGTAGGGAACAAAGCCGTCCTCGACGGCATCAAGCACGGCCATGCGACGAGCGAGTTCGCGCGCAAAGCCCGCCGTATCGGCATCGCCGATCGCCAGGACAAAGTCCACGCCCTCATCGGTCGCCAAGGCCACGGCTTCGTCGATCAGCTCGTCTCCCCCGTCGCCCCCGACCAAACCGCAGCGGAAAAGCGCGCGCTCGAGCAGGGCGCGATCGAGCGAGCCCAGCGCCGCCGAAACGAGCTTATCACGCGTGTGCTTGTCGCCTCCCAGCACGACCAGTGCCTTGGTGCCGCCATAGTGGGCAACCAATCGCCCGCACCAGCGAGCCACATCCCCATCCGCAACCAAGCGCGTCGGCATACCAAACCCATAGTTGACCATTATCCCCACAACCCTTCCGTGCGTATAGGCGGTATCAATCGTTAGACTCATGCTACGAAGCGAGGTTTTCCGAGCTGTTTCGCGCTCTTTAGAGCTGCGTTAAAAAAACCCGATGCAACCGCACGACCATACCCGCCAAAGAGGGACAGGTTTTGACGATGTCCGCGCAAGCAGGTATTATCGAACATGTATTCGATAAGAACATGTGTTTGATGGAAGGACACGGATGGCGCACGAGCAGCACACCTATATCTGCATCGACCTCAAGACGTTTTATGCCAGCGTCGAGTGCGTCGACCGTGGGCTCGATCCGCTCACCACCAACCTGGTCGTTGCCGACGAATCGCGCGGGCGCACGACCATCTGCCTCGCCATCACACAGGCCATGAAGGACCTCGGGATACGCAATCGCTGCCGTCTGTTCGAAATTCCCGATGGCATCGACTACATCACGGCCGTACCGCGCATGCAGCATTACATGGAGGTGTCGGCGAAAATCTACGGTATCTATCTGGAATACGTCAGCCCCCAGGACGTGCACGTCTACTCCATCGATGAGTGCTTTATCGACGTGACGCCCTATCTGGACCTCTATCACACAGATGCGGAAGGGTTCGCCTGCACGCTGCGCGACGAGGTCCTCGCGCGCACCGGCATCACGGCGACGGTCGGCATCGGCCCCAACCTATTCCAGGCCAAGGTAGCGCTCGACATTACCGCCAAGCACGTACCCAGCCGCATCGGCATACTCGACGACGAGACCTTTCGCAAGGAGATCTGGCCTCATCGTCCCATTACCGATATCTGGGGCATCGGCCCCGGCGTGGCAGCCCGCCTCGAAAAGTACGGCGTCTACGATCTGATGGGTGTCGCCGCGCTCGACGAAAACCTGCTTTACGACGAGCTCGGCGTCAATGCCGAGTATCTCATCGACCATGCCTTCGGGCGCGAGCCGACAACCATCGCCGATATCCAAGCCTATCGCCCGCAGGCAACTTCGACCACCACAGGACAGGTGCTCTCGAAGGGTTATGCCTACGAACAGGCCTATACCGTCTTGCGCGAGATGGTCGACAACGCCGTTTTAGACTTGGTCGATAAGCACGTGGTCTGCGACAGTATCTCGCTCTTTGTGGGCTACGCGAGCGAACGCGCCGACATACGCCGCCTCGACGCCAGCGGTACAGCGCAGTATGTGGACGGATGCGGGCACCTGCGCTCGAGCACATCGAGTATCGAACCCACCGCAACCGCCGGCCCCGAGCTCGCGCCCCGTGCGCCCAAGCCCGTCCAGCGCGATGACGAACGGCGTCGCCTGGTGCGCGAAGCGCAGGCAATCGATGGCATCTTTGTGGGAGAGCATGGCGGCAAACCGCGCGGTGGCTATGCCGCACTCTTTGCGCACTCTAACGCCTCGCGAAAGCTGCCCGAGCGTACCAATTCGTTTAAGAAGATCATGGGCTATTTCGATGAGCTCTGGGCGCAGACTGTCGATCCCAAACGACCGGTCAAGCGCATCAACCTGGGATTTGGCAACCTCATGCCCGAGGAATTTGCCACCATCGATCTGTTCAGCGATATCGAGGCCGATGAGCGCGAGCGCGACCTGGCGCGCGCCGTCCTGGCCGTGAAAGGCAAGTACGGCAAGAACGCGCTCGTCAAGGGATTAAGCTTTACCGCCGGCGCCACCGCGCGCGAACGCAACGAACAAGTTGGAGGACATCGTGCCTAAGTCCCAACAACAGCCGATGCGGCCACCGACACCTTTTGAACGCCTAGCGGACCCCGAGGGAAGACGTCGCTCCGCCGACCCAAAGCTCACCGCCAACGGCACCGTCCGTGCCGGCCGTGCCGCGCAGTTTATGCCCTTTGCCGCCCTCACGGGATACTACGAGCTCGTGCGTAAACAAGAGATCACCGCCGAGCCAAAATGCGAACTCACAGAAGAAAAAGCCCTCGAGCTTTCGCAAAAGCTCGAGGGCCTCAAACGCGGCGACTTGGTGCGCGTCACCTATTACGATACGTACGGCTATCGTAGCCGCACGGGCATTCTCGACGAAGCGTTACCCGCATTCAAGCTGCTCAAACTCAGGGATATCGCCATCAACTTCGACGATATCCAGGACATTGAGCTACGCGGACGAGCCTAGCGACGAGAACGCTTGCGCAAGACGAGAGCAATGCCAAGCACTGCGGCAGCTGCAACCAGCAATCCCAAGACCAGCGTGAGGGTCGAGTCGCCAGCGCGAGGCAGCGAGCCGTCCTTCGGAGTCTTCTTAGCGGTCGTCGTGACGGTGGTCGTGGTGCTGCTCGACTGGTCGTTGCCACCCGTCTGGCTGCCGCCAGGCTGATCGCCGCCACCCGGCTGCGAAGGATCGATGGGTTCCGTCGGATCCGGAGTACCGGGATCAACCGGATTCTCCGAATTCTCCTTGCGCTGGATCCAGACCTGGCAACCATAGAACGGGTTGGCGGTACCAAGGCACAGACCCTGGTTGGTCACCGCAAAGGTGCGCAGACCATGGTTATACGGATCGTTAAAGCCATTGGTCGTCAGCGTCGTAAAGTTCACGCCGTCCTCGGTCACATACATATCAAAACCACCCTTAAAAAGGGTGGTTTGCTCTTAGGGTATAACCCACGGGCCC
>UQPY01000088.1 GCA_900542965.1 uncultured Collinsella sp. | reverse complement strand
GATCTACACTCGACTAGTCGTCGGCAGCGTCAGATGTGTATAAGAGACAGAGGAGGCCCAGGCCGCCGAGGCGGCCGCCAAGGTTGCGGTTGCTCAGGCTGAGGCTGGCGTGCTGGCCGAGGATGCGGACGCTGCCGAGGCTGTCGTCGACTCCGTCGAGGAGTAGCCATGCCAGAGGGTTCTGTCCACAACTTTGACGAGATTTCGGACCGTCTGGACCAGATCATCGCTACCGTTCGCTCCAAGGATACCTCCTTGGAGCGTTCACTCGATTTGTTTGACGAGGCGATTGAGCTGGGCTCCCGCGCGGTCGATATGGTCGACAAGTTTGAGCTTACGCCGCGAGAAGCCGACAAGCTCGAGCAGGAATACGATGAGGATGCGGCAAACGAATCCCAGGATAGCTAGGCCGCATCTCCGGATACGAATGGTTGATGGCATTCATGAAACGCGTGCGTCTTGATGACGAACTGATTTCACAGGGCATCTGCGCGGATCGCGCGGATGCCCTTCGCACTCTTATGGCTGGCTTGGTCTCGAGTGGCGGCGAGCGCTTGACTTCGCCGGGCCTTAAGGTAATCCCGGGCCTGCCGTTGCACGTGAAGGGGCGCATTCCCTATGTTGGCCGCGGCGGTCTTAAGCTCGAAGGCGCGCTTGATACGTTTGGTATCAATCCGACGGGCCTTGCCTGTCTGGATGTGGGCTGCTCTACCGGCGGCTTTACCGATTGCCTGCTCAAGCGCGGAGCTGCGACCGTTGTCTCGGTGGACGTGGGTCGCGCCCAGTTCGATTGGTCGTTACGTCAGGACGATCGCGTGACGCTGCATGAGCGCACAAACGTGACGCAGCTGCCTGAGCTTGGCTATGCCGGCGCCATCGACCTGGCTGTGTGTGATGTCTCGTTTACCAGCATCGCGAACATTATCGATGCGGTGCTGGCGTGCCTGGTGCCTACGGGTGCATTCTGCACGCTTGTAAAGCCGCAGTTTGAGGCTCCGGCGGCGCTGGTGGGTGAGGGCGGCATTGTGATCGATCCCGCCGTGCGCCGCGATACACTCGTTGCGGCAGTTGAACTCTTTGCTGCCAAGGGGCTGTTCCCGGTCGATGTGTGCGTGTCGCCCATTCATGGTGCCAAGGGAAACGTTGAGTTTTTCCTGTACGGCACGAGATTTGACCCCGGCGACCGCACGCAAGACGAGCTGCAATTCCAGGTATCGGTTTTGAGCGAGAAAGCTGCAACGCTATGAAGGTCTTTCTGGTTCCCAATTACTACAAGCAAGAGGCGGTCGAGAGCGGCCTGATGCTCGAGCTTTGGCTGACGCGCCAGGGCTATGAGGTCGCATGGGCTGCCGACCAGCGATCGAAGATTCAAAGCACTCCTGATATTGACGGCTCCGATCTGGTCATTACGCTCGGCGGCGACGGCACGCTGCTGCGCGCTGCCCGCATCCTCAACCATCGCGAGATTCCTATCCTCGGTCTTTCCTATGGTCACCTGGGCTTTTTAACTGCTGCGAGCCCCGAGGAGCGCGACATTCTACAGATCGTGAACGACGCTCTTTCCGGCGAGCTGCACGTGAGCCGTCGCGCCACTATCGCCGCGGATATCGTGTCCGTGCGCGAAGACGGTACGAAGGATGTCGTGCGCACCTTCGCCCTCAACGACATGGCGCTTACCCGCGGTCCGCTGTCCGATATGGTCGAGTTCGACATCACGGTGTCGGGCCACCATATCGATCGACTGCGTGGCGACGGCGTGGTCGTGTCCACGGCGACTGGTTCTACGGGTTACGCACTCAGTGCCGGTGGCCCCATCGTGAGCCCCGACTATACGGGCATGGTCTGCGTACCCATTGCGCCGCACACCATTCAGGCCCGTGCCTTCTTGACTTCGCCGAGTGATGTCGTCGAGATCTTTATGTCCGAGGATCGCCCGAGCGTTCCGGCAATCGCCATCGACGGACAGTTTATTACTTGTGATGGTACGGTCGAGAGCGTGGCTGTGCGTCGCGGTCCCGGCGATGTGCTGCTGCTGGATTATGGCCCCGAGAGCTTCTACAACTCGGTAAGCCGAGTGTTTTATGGAGTACGACATGATCGATGAGCTGCAGGTTTCTAACATTGCACTCATTCGTGAGGCGACGCTGGTGCCGAGTGCCGGCCTGACTGTCCTGACAGGCGAGACCGGCGCCGGCAAGACCGCGCTGCTCTCGGCCCTTAAGCTTATTTTGGGCGAGCGTGCGGATTCGTCGACGGTGCGCGAGGGCGAGGCGCTGGCGAGCGTCGAGGCGCGACTCTTTGACGGACCGCACGACACGGAGGGCTTCACGGTCCAGCGCAGCCTTTCTGCCGAGGGCCGCAGCCGCGTGAAGATTGACGGCTGCATCGCCAGCGTGCGCGAGCTTTCAGAGCGCGTCGGCGTGATGATGGATCTGTGCGGTCAGCACGAGCACCAGCGCCTCCTCGACCCGGCGCATCACGTTGCCATGGTCGATGCCTGGGCAGGGCGCCCGGCACTCGAGGCACTCGAGCACTACCGTGCTTGCTTTAAAGCCTCGCGCGCGGCTGCCAAGGAGGTCCGTCGCGTCGAGGAGGCCTCGCGTGCGCAGGGGAGCCGCGTCGAGGAGGCGCGCTTTGCCCTCGAGCGCATCGGCGAAGTCGACCCCAAGCCGGGCGAGTATGAGGAACTCGAGGAACTGCTGCCGCGCTCCGAACATGCCGAGGTGCTGGTTGCCACGGCTAACGATGCCCATGCATCGCTTGCCGCCGAAGGGGGAGCGCTCGATGCCGTGAACAGCGCCGTGGCAGAGCTTTCCCGTGTGGCTACCGTCGATCGTAAACTGGGCGACATTGCCGATGCGCTTTCGGATGCCTGTATCTCCCTTGAGGATTGCGCGAACGAGCTTCGTGCCTATCGCGATGGGGTCGCCTTCGACCCGCGCGAGCTCGCCCGCATGCGTGAGCGGTATTCCGACCTCAAGGGGCTGTTGCGTCAGTGGGGCCCCACCATGGACGATGTTTTTGCCATGCGCGTTCGCTCGCAAGAGCTGCTGTCCCTGGTCGATGATGGCGATGAACAGATCAAAAAGGCGCGTGAGGCACTCGGGAGCGCCGAGCGCGAGTTGTTTGCCGCTGCCAAGGCACTTAAGCGCGCCCGTAATACGGCGGCCCCTCGCTTCTGCCACGAGGTTGGCCGCCAGATGGCTCGCCTGGAGATGGGTAGTGCCGAGCTCGTCTGGGAGTCGCGCGATCTTCCCCGTGCTGAGTGGACGCCCGTTGGTCCTTCGAGCTACGAGCTGCTATACCGCAGCGGTGCCGGCTTGACGCCACGTCCCCTGCGCCGCATTGCGTCGGGCGGCGAGCTCAGCCGCGTCATGCTGGCAAGCAAGGTCGTCCTCGGTAACGCGGACGGTGTTGATACGCTGGTGTTTGACGAGGTCGATGCTGGTGTCGGTGGCTCCACGGCGCGTGCGCTCGCGGGCGTGCTGGCAGATCTCGCTGCTACGCATCAGGTGATTGTCGTAACCCACTTGGCGCAGGTCGCCGTCATGGCTGACAAGCATTATGTCGTCAGCAAGGAACCGGGCGATGTTCCCCAGACGCATTTGGACGAGGTAACCGGCGAAACGCGTACCGCCGAGATCGCCCGCATGTTGAGCGGCGATCAGTCCGAGGCAAGCCTAGCGCATGCCAAGCAGATGCTTGAAGAAGCTCGAGGTTAGGTCGTATCAGCGGTGTTGGTGGGACAAAATAGACTGAAATTTTTGTCCCACTACGCGTTTTACTCAACGACCTTATCCGGCTGGATAAGCTCCTCGTAGTAGCTGATATGCTCACGCGCGTCTTCGATCTCGGGCAACAGGAAGTTGTAGATGACTTCGATGATCATCGTGGCACTGATCTTAGAGAACGCAAAGTCGCCTGTCGTCAGCAGCGCTTCGTGGTTGACGGTATTAAAAGTGTAGTCTGCCAGACGCGCGAGCGGGGATTTGCTGTCGCTGCTGATGACGACTACGGTGGCACCACAGCCGCGAGCCGCTTTTGCCATGCGATTCAGTCGGCGCGATTTGCCAGAGTTTGAGATTAGCACGATAACGTCACCCGGGCGTAACGTGAGCGCAAAGCCGATTGATGTCTCGCTAATGGTGCTCGCCATGCAGCGCAGGCCCAGCTGCGAAAACTTAAACGTCGCATCGAGCGCGACCGCGTTCGTATTGCCCACAGCTGCAAACTCAATAACCCCTGCATGCTTAAAGGCATGCACAACAGCCGCCAGCGTATCGTGGTCGATCCCGTCGATGGTCGCATTAAGCTCGCTCACCTTGGCAGCCAGGATGTTCTTAAGGCTCTGCTCCATGTTGTCGAGCGATACCTCGTCGGTCAGGCCCTCGTTGCGCTGACTCTCCAAGTCGCGCGCCAACGAAAACTGAAAGCTGCGGAAGCTGCCAAAGCCAAGCTTGCGGCAGAAACGCGAAACGGTCGCCTCGGACGTGGCGGCGGCGCGCGAGAGCTGAGCCGCCGTGAGGCGTGGCGCCTCGGACTGGTGCTCCAATATATAGTCGACAATGCGCTGCTCGGACTCGCTGTATCCCTGATGGGTACTAATGAGGGAAAGTGCGCTCTTGCTACTATCGGTCATGGATGGCTCCTGGTTGGCATGAAAATCGGACTCGTTTTGTAATGTCATAGTATAGGGGGATTTTCAATTACAAGATACACCTTGCCGTTTCAAGTGTTGATGGTAAACTTTCACTTACCGTTTACGGTTATGAAAGAACCTTTCACCGGAGAATTGCGCCTTGTCTCTTCTCACGCGGACGGTAGGTTGGTATCTTTCAGTTGTGGAAAAGCGCGCAAGGACGCGCGTGTAGGGGAGCGCCTGCGGGCGCAAAACTTAAAAAGGAGGGACACATGGCTAAGTTTGACATCATCGCCGCGACCGGTTGCCCGACCGGCATTGCGCACACCTTCATGGCGAAGGAGGCGCTGGAGAAGGCTGCTGCCGAGCGAGGTCTGACCATTAAGGTCGAGACTCATGGCCAGGTCGGTGTCGAGAACGAGCTCACCAAGAGCGAGATCGCCGGTGCCAAGGCCGTCGTCGTCGCAGCCGATAAGGACTGTCTCTTATACACATCTGACGCTGCCGACGACTAGTCGAGTGTAG
>UQPY01000087.1 GCA_900542965.1 uncultured Collinsella sp. | reverse complement strand
CGAGATTACTACGCGTCTCGTGGGCTCGGAGATGTGTATAAGAGACAGGATACGCGTTGGCGTCGGTGTAGTCGGGCAGATCGGACAGCCAGCGGTTGACGTTGCCGACCATGCCGATGCCAAATGCCACGCCCGCGATAAGCAAAAAGCCCAAAAACGAGAGCAGGATTATGGGCAGAGCATGCGTCTTTGAACGGCTGTGTCCCTGTCGTTGGCGAGGACCCATATATTGACCTCCAGGTATGTCGTGCCGGACGGTGGATGTGCCGTCGGGGCAGGATGGACATAAGTTATTACACGATAAACCAAACGGGGTGCGCGAGGCCTCGTGTATGCTGGAAGACGGCATTTTTCAGAGTGAATGCATACCTTGGTAAGGAGTTTGTCGATGGCGATTCGGACGATGGGGCCGAGCGGACAATACGAGACTGGATTGGATGCTGCCGGTGCGGTGCTGCCCGAGCTGCTGGCGCCGGCGGGCGGACTCGACCAGATGCTTGCGGCCATCGCCGCGGGTGCCGATGCCATTTATGCGGGGTTGGGCGGCTTTAACGCCCGCGTGAGCGCGCATGGCTTTACGGATGACGAGTTTGCGCGCGGCTGCGCCGTGGCGCATGCCCATGGCGTGCGCGTGTACGTGACGCTCAACGTGTTCGTGTTTGACGATGAGTTGTCCGACGCGGTGGCGCTGGGAGCTCATGCACTGGAGCTGGGCGCCGATGCTCTGATTGTGGCCGATGCCGGGTTGGCCTGCGCGCTGAGCGCGGCGATTCCCGGGGTCGAGATTCACCTGTCCACGCAGGCGGGCGTTCATAGCGAAGGCGCCGTGCGGCTTGCCGCCGATGAGCTGGGGGTCGAGCGTGTGACGACGGCGCGCGAGCTGACGGTCGACGAGATTGCGACGCTATGTGCCACGGGCGTGCCCATCGAGGTATTCTGCCACGGTGCGATTTGCATCGGCTATTCGGGGGCGTGCGAGTTCTCGGCCCTGCGGCGTGGGCGCTCGGCGATGCGCGGCGACTGCGCGCAGCCGTGCCGTCTGGCGTACGACCTGGTGGACGAGGCGGGGCAGAGCGTTGTCGCCGTCGAAGGGGATCGCCTGTTGTGCCCGCGCGACTATCTGGGTATTGCGCATCTGCCCGAGCTTGTAGACGCCGGCGTGGCGTCGCTCAAGATCGAGGGGCGCATGAAGAACCCCGATTACGTATTCAATGTGGTGCGGGTGTGGCGCCGGGCGCTCGATATGCTGCGCGACGACGCGTGGGACCCCGGTGCCGTGGAAGAGCTTGAACGCGAGCTGGGAAGGTCGTTTAACCGTGGGTTTACCGATGCGTACCTGCGAGGACGTTCGGGTGCCGAGCTGATGAGCTTTGAGCGCGCAATTAACCAGGGCGTGCGCGTGGGGTGCTTGGTCGCTGTGGGCCACGAAGAGGTGACCGTTGAGCTCGACGCCGCCGTGGCGGCGGGTGACACGCTCGAGATCAGGTTTTATCCGGGTGTCGACGCGCGTCCCGATGTGCCCAAGCGCTGGCCGCAGGTGCCCTGCCCGGTGGATGCCGCAGCGGGGAAGCGCGTCGTCGTGCATTGCAAGCGTAAGGTGGACACGGGCTGCGAGGTGTACCTGATTCGCAGTGCCGGCGTGTTGGATCAGACGGCGGCAGTGTTGGAGCGCATGCGGGCCGAGGCGGATGCGATTGCGCCCGTTGCGCGTGCCGTTGAGGTGCTGCCCTTTGAGGACGTTGCGGTGGATGGCGGTGCGTCGACGGAGTTGGTGGAGTGTGCGGTTCCCACTCGCATGGTTTTTGCTTGGCAGCTGATGGATGCCGACCCGCGCGGAGAACTCGATTTGTCCGACGCCGTTGTGGTGCTTGACGAGGTGTGCCGCGCGAGTGACGCTGACCGGACCCGCTCACTGATGCAGCGTGCCGGGCGCGTCGTCTGCCGCAACCTGGGACAGGTGGTGATCGCTCGCGAGCTGGGCGTGACGTTTGACGTGGCGGCGCCGGTGTTCTGCGCGAATCGGGCCACGCTTACCTGGCTGCGCGGACTCGGTGCGGGGCGGGTGTACTTGCCGGCCGAGTTGCTCGGCAATGATGCGGAGCGTATTGCCGAACTGGCCGCTGAACCCGGCGTCCTAGGCCCCGTCGATACCGACCGTCCCGAGCTCATGGTGTGCGAGCACTGCCTGCTGACCGCCGAGGGCGTCTGCGCCACCGATGCGACGGGACGGGTCTGTTGCCGCGACTGCTTGCGTCGTCGGCAGGTACGCTATCTGGTCGAGCGTGACGGTACACGTCTGCCAGTTGCCATTGACGCATGCGGCAGGACGAGGATTTTCCTGTCGTAGGTGCCGCGTCGCGTCAGTTTGTTATCATAAGAGAGTTTATGGACTTCCAGCACCGCCGTTTTCGGCGAGGGTGCTATAGCAAAAGGAGGATACCCAATGCTGTCTGTTGACGAGCAAATGCGTATCATCACCTCGGGCGCCGCGCAGATCGTTCCCGAGGCCGACCTTCGCAAGAAGCTTGAGAAGGGCGAGCCCCTCAACATCAAGCTCGGCGTCGACCCCACCAGCCCCGACCTGCACCTGGGCCACGCCGTGCCCCTGCGCAAGATGCGTCAGTTCCAGGACCTGGGCCACAACGTCACCCTCATCATCGGCAACGGTACCGCGCTGATCGGCGATCCCTCGGGCAAGAACTCCACCCGCCCGCAGCTTTCGCAGGAGCAAATCGAGGCCAACGCCGAGACCTACGTGAGCCAGGCCATGAAGATCCTGGATCCCGAGAAGACCACCATCGTGCACAACGGTGACTGGATCTTGTCGATGGACCTGGCCGGCCTGCTGCAGGTGTGCTCCAAGTTCACCGTCGCCCGCATCCTTGAGCGCGACGACTTTACCAAGCGCTACCAGTCTCAGACGCCGATCGCCCTGCACGAGTTCCTGTACCCCGTGATGCAGGCCTTTGACTCCGTGCAGATCAAGGCCGACGTCGAGATGGGCGGCACCGACCAGCTCTTCAACCTGCTCGCCGGCCGCGAGCTCATGGAGAAGATGGGCATGGAGCCCCAGATCGCGCTCACCATGCCGCTGCTCGAGGGCACCGATGGCGTGCGCAAGATGTCTAAGTCCTATGGTAACTACATCGGCCTAACCGACGCGCCCAAGGATATGTTCGGCAAGACCATGTCCATCCCCGACGAGATGATCGGCAAGTACTATCGCCTGGCGAGCTCGCTCACCCCGGCCGAGGTCGACAAGATCGACGCCGCCCTGGCCGACGGCTCTGCCGATCCCTATGAGCTCAAGCGCGCTCTGGGCCGCGACCTGTGCGACACCTACCACGGCGCCGGTGCCGGCGACGAGGCTCAGGCCGAGTTCGACCGTGTGTTCAAGGAGGGCCAGCTTGCCGACTTCCCCGAGAAGCACGTTGAGCTGACTGTTAACGACGAGGGCCAGATCTACCTCGCCGGCCTGCTCAAGGACCTGGGCCTTTCGGCGAGCGCCGGCCAGGCTCGTCGCGATATCGACGGCGGTGGCGTCAAGATCAACGGCAAGGCCGTGGCTCCCAAGAGCTACAACATCGACCCCAGCGCCCTCAAGCTGGGCGACACCCTCTCCGTAGGCAAGCGCAAGGGCTTTAAGTTGATTTAGTTACGCGGTTTTACCAAACCGCGTAACGACTCGACGCTGCAAACCCGCCAGAGCGGCAATCTGCCTTTCAACTTCGGCGGCATGACCAGAAGGTCAATGCCGCCTCGTTTCAAGGCACCTTGCTCGCTCTGGCGGGTTTTCGCTGTCGTTGCCAAGACATCGGCGTTGCCTTGGTCGCAAGTAGTCATCGGGGACGTTCTTTAATGACTAGTCGTTTAAGAACGTCCCCAACGACTACTTTTGGGCGCTTACCGTTAAGCGGAAGGGGTGTTATCGGCGGCCTTCTTTTGGGCATACAATGGCTATTGGTTTGCTGCGGTGAAGGTTTGTCCGCTCCGCAGCTTTTTTCTACGGTTAAAGGAGTATGTATGTCCGTTGAGGTCATGAGGTCTGTGATCGAGGCCGCCGAGGGGCGCGTGCCCGTCGACACGCTGTTTACCAATGCGCAGATTGTTGACGTGTATGGCCAGCGTGTGGCGCCCGGTAGCGTTGCCGTCAAGGACGGTGTAATCGTCGGCGTGCTCTACGATGGTCGCGACGATGCCGCTGGCACCTACGAGGCAACTGAGGTCATCGACTGCCAGGGTCGCTATCTCGCTCCCGGTTTTATTGACGGGCATCTGCATATCGAGTCTTCGAACATCCGTCCCGCCGAGTATGCTCGCATGGCCGCGACGCGCGGTACTACCACTGCCATTGCCGACAGCCACGAGATTGCCAATGTTGCCGGTCTCGACGGCTTGCGCTTTATGATCGAGGATGGCCGCCGCGCTCCTATTTCCATCAAGTACATGATGCCCTCGTGCGTGCCCGCGCTGCCCGACGAGCAGGCCGGTGCCGTTATTTCGGCTGCCGATATGCAGGCGTTTTTTGCCGAGCATCCAGGCGATGTCTTTGGTCTGGGCGAAATGATGAACTTGCCGGGCGTCTTTATGGCCGACCCCGAGACTTGCGCTCGCATCGATGCTGCCAACCAGACGCCGTCCAAGCAGGTTGACGGCCACGCGCCGCTCGTTGCCGGTAAGGACCTCAATGCCTATGCCGCAGCGGGCATTATCGCCGACCACGAGTCGACGATTCCCGAGGAGGCACTCGACAAGCTATCCCGCGGCATGTATGTGATGCTGCGTGAGGGCACGTGCAGCCACGATCTGGCCAATTTGTCCCCGATGCTGCTGGAAAACCCCGCCCGCGCCCGCCGCTGCTGCTTTGCGACCGACGACGGCGCTCCCTCCGACGCGCTTTCGACCGGCATGATCGACAATGCCTGCCGCGTGGCCATCGAGGCTGGCGTCGACCCGGTGGTCGCCATCTCCATGGCGTCCCTTTCCACGGCTGAGGCATTTGGCCTGGACCACGGCTGTCGCGACCCGCATGAGCTCCGCGGCGCGATCGCCCCAGGCAAGCGTGCCGACCTGCTGGTGCTCAACGACCTGACGTTTGCCACAGCTCCGCATCGCGTGTATGCCGCCGGTGCCCTGGTGGCGCAGGATGGCACCTTTGTGGGCGAGGTCGCGCCCGAGACGGCCGAGGTCGCAGCCCTTGCCGATGAGCTGCGCGCTTCCGTTAAGCTGCCGAAGCTTTCGCTCGACGTGTTTGACTATGCCTTTAAGCCGGGCGAGGCCGTTATCGATGTCATCCCGGGTATGGCTATCACGGGTATGGCCCGCCCCGAGAGCGCCGAGGACTTGCGCCGCATTATGCTGATCGAGCGCCATGGCCGTGGCGTGTCGCTGCAGGCCGAGGGCGCCGATGGCGACGGCCCCGCTGGCCTGGGCCTGGTCGGCAAGCATATCGGTCGCGGCTGGGTGCGCGGTTTCACCATCACCGGTGGTGCCATTGCCTCCACGATCGGCCACGACTCGCACAACGTGCTGTCTCTTATACACATCTGACGCTGCCGACGACTAGTCGAGTGTAGATC
>UQPY01000086.1 GCA_900542965.1 uncultured Collinsella sp. | reverse complement strand
CTCGTAAAAGTAGAAATACAGGGCCGCCGTGTCCATGACGCGAAACTCTGCCACCTCGTCGCGCGGCGGCACGCCGGGGCGTTGCTCTTCGAAGGGACTGCCCGGAGCGCCCAGGCTAAAGAGATCCGCCGACCAATCGCCGTAGGTAACCGTAATTTTGCAGGTCACGAGCCCATCGTCGACGCCGATCGCCATGGCAAAGCTCGGCTCGGGTGCCACGGTATCGAGCGCGGCGGGCGCGGTGAGGTCGGTGTAGTCGCGCAAAATGGGCAGAGCCATACGACAGAACTCCCCCACCTGGTCGGCAGCGATATGGACTGGCGTGCGACAGGGCAGCAAGCGCGATAGGAACGGCGCCGCATGCTGGGCAAACGCTACATCGGTGCGGCGCGCACGGCGGGTGTCGACCAGATAGGCAACGTCGCCCGAAGCAAAGCAGTATGTATCGGCCGGCAGGCGCAGATCGTAGCTGCCACCAGCCGCCGGCGCGATTTTGGCGGCAAGGAGCGGCGGGCGCTTAGACAGAGCCTCGTCCTCCCCTTCCGGAGGCATCTCAACCGCCACGTCATAGGCGCGATGCGTCGTCGTCCCCCGCGACCAAGCGGGCTCAAAGGAGATGGTCTGGCCGCGCAGCAGGTCCAGCACATATACGATGCTATGCTCGGACAGCGGTAACTGACGCTCGGCGACAAAACCGCTGCGGGCAAAGTCGTACGACGCCGAACGCGAGCTTGTGATGTCATCGAGATAGGCAACTGTCGTCACAACGAGGTTGAGCAGCTTTGTCGACACGTCTTCGAAGGCTTCGGGCGTATGGACAAACGTGAGCTTCTTGCCGTACGAGAAGGTGCCGCCGCGCACGTAGGCATCGGCCATGCCGTCGATGTCCTTGACCACGTAGGACACCGATCCACAGCGAATGCGAAGCTCGAGCGCCCAGCTAAAGCGGTCGGCAAACAGTGGATTGTAGTACGGCACCAGCGAGGGCTCCAACACCGCCTTGGGGGCATCGGGATCCACACTGCTGGCGAGCTTGCGGCGCATGCTCGCCAGCTCATCCATGCGCGCGTCCGAAAGATCGGAGAGCGCTGCCATGAGGCTGGGACTCGTGGGGACGGGCGCCGGAAAGGGAAAGTTGGGGTTGACGGCCGGCGCGGCGGACACGGTGCGCGTGGCTTGCTTGGGCGCCGCCGTAAACGTGCGGACCGGTGTGCGCAGCCCCTCAACAGGCTCAATGCCGCTGGCGTCCAGGTACGCCAGCGCTGTGGCGATGGCGTGCTTGCACATGCCGGGGTAGCGATAGGCAGCGGGACAATCGCAGTCGTAGTCGATAACCTCGTGCTCGTCCATATCGAGCGCCACGTGTGTCTTGTACAGGTCGCCGCGCGAGCCACGCACCGTGCCCTCGATGTTCACGTTTTTGGAGAAGCGCGAGCCGGAGTCCTCAAGCGACAGCACGGCGCCGTTGAGCATGAGCGAACGCCCCTTCATAAAGGTGCCGCTCAACGCCGCCTCTTTGCGAAGCGCCTGCACAAACGTCCCCTGCGCCATCACTTCCTCCAATCTCACCCGGGGTAGCTTAGATAACCGTCACGCGGCCTTGGTTGCCGACGATGGCCTTTGCCTCTGCCAGCAGCGGAATCGAGCGTGCGTTGACCTTGGCCGGCACCTCGGCACGCAGCACGCGCCCGTCGACTTGCTCAATAAAGATCTCCACGCGGTCGCCGCCCGGGTTGGTGGTGAGCACCGTGGCCAGGCGCGCCATATTGCCCTGGCTAAAGCGGCTGTTTGGCACCATGACCTCAAAGACCTTGGGCTTGTTTTTCTCCTCGCTAAGCTCCAGCGGCACAATCTCCTGCGCGATAATCTGGTCGCCGCGGTCCGAGCGCTCGAGCTTGCCCTTAATGCGCACAAACGCGTCAGACAGCTGCGCGCCGGTCTCGGGATCGACCTCGCCGTACAGATACCCCTCGGCCTCCTTGTAGGTCTTGGGGAACACCACGACCGTGGCCTCGCCTTCCATGTCCTCGAGTTGCACGATGCCCATGGGGTCGCCGTTTTTGGTCACGCGCTTGGACACGCTCGAGACCATGCCGGCCCACCACAGCGCCTTGCCCTCGGGAATCTCCTGGTTGATGGTGCCGCCCGTGGGGTTTTGCACCTCGTAGCCGGTGTCGATCTGCGAGAACGAGAAGTCGCGCGCTTTGCTAAGTGCATACTCAAACGGGCGCAGCGGGTGGTCCGAGACATAGATGCCCAGAACCTCCTTCTCCTGGCTCAGCTTAAGGTGGCGGTCCCACTCCTGGCCATCCGGATCGGGCACGCTCACCTCAAAGCCCGAGCCCTCAACGTCGCCAAACATATCGAAGAACGACGTCTGGCCGCTCGCGCGATCTTTCTGGCGCTTTACCGCGGCATCGATGATGTTCTCGGGGTTGTTCTTATCCACAAAGTGCATCATCTGGCAACGCGGATACCCCGTGGAGTCGAAGGCGCCTGCCTTGATGAGCGATTCGATCACACGGCGGTTTGCCTGGCTCGAGTCCACGCGCTCGACAAAGTCGTGCAGCGTCTTAAACGGGCCGCCCGCCTCGCGCTCGGCGATAATCGCCTGCGCCACGCCGGTGCCCACGCCGCGGATGCCAGCCAAACCAAAGCGCACGCCTTCCTTGGTAGCCGTGAACTCGGTACCGGACTCGTTGACATCTGGCGAAAGCACGGGGATGCCGTCGTGACGGCACGCCGAGACGTAATGCACGATCTTGTCGGTCTTGCCCGTATAGGACGTCAGAACGGCCGCCATGTACTCGTGCGGATAATGCGCCTTGAGCCACGCCGTCTGCATAACCAGGATGGCGTAGCCGGCGGAGTGCGACTTGTTAAAGGCGTAGGACGCGAACTCGAGAACATCGTCCCAAATCTTCTGGGCGACCTCGCGCGTGTAGTTGTTCTTGATGGCGCCGTTCATCCAGTGGTCGTAGGTGGTCTCGTCCGAGCCATCCTCCCAGTGGAGCACCGTCGACGTGAGCAGCTTGATCTTCTTCTTAGCCACGGGCTTACGGATACGCGAGTCCGATTCGCCCTTGGAGAAGCCGCACATCTCGACGGAGATGAGCATAACCTGCTCCTGGTAGACCATGGTGCCGTAGGTTTCGCCCAGGATGTCGTCCAGACGGTCATCGTAGGAGACGGCCGGCTCCTTGCCGTTCATACGGTTGATGTAGGACGAGACCATGCCGGCGCCCAGCGGGCCCGGGCGGTACAGAGCGATCAATGCCACGACGTGTTTGTACTCAGTGGGCTTCATGTTCTTGATCGTGGCCGTCATGCCGGCGGACTCGACCTGGAAGACGCCGGCGGTGTGGCCGGAGCCCATGAGCTTAAAGATCTCGGGATCGTCAAAGGGAATCTCTTCCTCTTTGATGTCGATGCCGAAGTTCTTTTTGATGTTGGCTTTGGCCTTAGAGATAACCGTCAGCGTGCGCAGGCCCAGGAAGTCCATCTTGAGCAGGCCCATGTCGGCAACGGTATGACCCTCGTACTGGGTAATCTCGACGCCGCCCTTGGTATCGAGCTTGGTGGGCACGTGCTCGTTGACGGGATCGCGGCAGATCAGAACGGCGCACGCGTGCACGCCCTCGCCACGGGTGAGGCCCTCGATCGAGAGCGCCGTGTCGATGATGCGGCGGGCGTCGTCGTCCTTTTTATAGGCCTCGGCAAAGTCGGGGTTAAACAGATCCTCTTTGCCGGGTTGCTTTTCGAGCACCTGCTTGAGCTTGACCTTGGGGTCGCTCGAGACCATCTTGGACAGGCGCTGGCCCATGTAGACCGGATAGTCCAGCACGCGCGCGGCGTCGTTGATGGCCTGCTTGGCCTTAATGGTCGAGTAGGTGATGACGTGGGTGACCTTCTCGGGGCCGTAGAGCTGGCGAACGTGCTCCACGACCTCGAGGCGCCGCTCATCGTCGAAGTCCATATCGATATCGGGCATCTCGGTACGCTGCGGGGACAGGAACCTCTCGAACATCAGGCCGTTCTCGAGCGGGTCGAACGCGGTGATGTTCATGGCGTAGGCGACGATAGCGCCGGCGGCAGAGCCACGGCCGGGGCCGACGCCGATGCCGTTGTCCTTGGCCCATTGCACGTACTCGGCAACGATCAAAAAGTAGGCGGCAAAGCCCTTGTCGCAGATGACCTTGTATTCGTACTCAAAGCGTTCTTTGATGTTGACGCCACCGATCTCGCGTGTGGCCCAGTCGTCACCATAGTGCTGGCGCAGGCCTTTCTCGCACTCGCGACGGAACTGGCTCTCATGCGTCTCGCCGGGATCGAGCAACGGGAAGCGCGGCAGGATGATGGAGTCCCAGTCGAGCTCCACGTAGCACTTGTCGGCGATCTCGATTGTGTTGTCGCAGGCCTCGGGGCAATACGGGAACATCGCACGCATCTCCTCCTCGGTCTTCATGTAGAACTCCGAGCCGGTCATGCGCATGCGGTTGGGGTCGTCGACCTTGGCGTTCATGCCGATGCACATGATGACGTCCTGTACGGGCGCGTCCTCGCGGCGCAGATAGTGGAAGTCGTTGGTGGCGATGACCTTGACGCCCACCTGTTTGGCGATGTCGATGAGCGTGCGGTCCATCTGCTCGTCGGTCAGACCGTTATCGGTGGTAATGCCGTGTTCCTGAATCTCGATATAGAAGTCGCCGGGATCGAAGGTGTCACGGAAGGTCTCGGCCCACTTGATGGCGCCCTCCATGTCACCGCGGTCGATGTATTTGGGGATGATGCCGGCGATGCAGGCGCTCGTGCAGATCATACCCTTGGCGTGGCGGCGCAGGTTGTCGAGCGTCACGCGCGGCTTGTAGTAAAAGCCCTGCACGGCGGCCTCGGAAACCGTCTGCATCAGGTTGACGTAGCCCTCCTGGTCCTTGGCCAGAAGGATCATGTGGTAGAGCTCGGGCTTGTGGTCGCGGGCGAGCGTCTCATCCGGCGTAAAGTAGACCTCGCAGCCAAAGATGGGCTTGATGACCAGGGGCGGCTTGAGCTCGTCGATGTTGCCCTTCTCGTCCCACATGGCCATGTCCTTCACATACTGGGCATGCTCGCGCGGGTTTGCCTCGGGATCGGGTTCCACCAGCTCGTCGCGGCGGTCCTTTTCCAAGAAGGACTTGTCGTGACTCCAGGTTTTGTACTCGGGCGTGTTGTGGTTGACGGCGTCGCAGGCCAGTGCCAGGTCGGGCACGCCATACATGTAGCCGTGGTCGGTAATGGCGACGGCGGGCATGCCCAGCTCTACGGCGCGGTTGACCATATCCTGGATACGGGTTGCGCCGTCGAGCATGGAGAAGACGGTGTGGTTGTGCAGATGGACAAATGCCATGTGATGAGCTCCGATGCGGGTTCGTGTTCTGACTGAACGATTTTACCGCACGGCACGGACAGCACCCGAACCTAGCCAAACCCACACGTGCAGTCTTTTTGGGACCTTCAGAAAGGGGAATGAGGGCATCCAGATACATCGAGTATTACTGGAACTCCGGCGATACGCTGAATGATTTGTGACGAATAGTCATGTCCATCAAGAAGGCTCG
>UQPY01000085.1 GCA_900542965.1 uncultured Collinsella sp. | reverse complement strand
ATCTACACTCGACTAGTCGTCGGCAGCGTCAGATGTGTATAAGAGACAGGCCGTGTACAACCACTACCGTCGCGTGATCGAGGGCGGTGCCGCGGTGTCCGCCTTTGGCGACGGCATGGGTGCCCAGTTCGACGACGATATGGACGAGGTGGAGCTCGCCAAGTCCAACATCCTGCTGCTCGGTCCCACCGGTACCGGTAAGACGCTGCTGGCCCAGACGCTCGCGCGCATCCTCGAGGTGCCGTTTGCCATCGCCGACGCCACCGCGCTCACCGAGGCCGGTTACGTGGGCGAGGACGTGGAGAACATCCTGCTCAAGCTCATCAACGCCGCCGACGGCGACATTGAGCGCGCGCAGGTGGGCATCATCTACGTGGACGAGATCGACAAGATCGCCCGCAAGGCCGAGAACCTCTCCATCACTCGCGATGTTTCGGGCGAGGGCGTTCAGCAGGCGCTGCTTAAGATTCTTGAGGGCACGGTGGCAAGCGTTCCGCCCACCGGCGGCCGCAAGCATCCCCAGCAGGAGCTACTGCAGATCGACACGACCAACATCCTGTTCATCTGCGGCGGTGCCTTCGTTGGCCTGGACAAGATCATCGCCGATCGCGTGGGCAACAAGGGCGTGGGCTTTAACTCCGAGATCGCCGGACCCACTTCGGTTGACGAGAACGACCTGCTGCGCCAGGTGCTCCCGCAGGACCTCAACGCCTTTGGCATGATCCCCGAGTTCGTGGGCCGTACGCCTGTCGTCACCCAGACACAGGCGCTCGACGAGGACGATCTGGTGTCGATCCTGACCGAGCCCAAGAACGCCGTGGTGCGTCAATACCGCAAGATGTTCCAGCTCGAGGACGTCGAGCTTGAGTTTGAGGACGCGGCCCTGCACGAGATTGCCCGCATGGCGCTCGCCCGCAAGACCGGCGCCCGCGGACTGCGTGCCATCTGCGAGGACGTGCTGCAGCAGACGATGTTCGACCTCCCCAGCGAGGAGGGCGTTTCCAAGGTCGTCGTAACCGAAGCCTCCGTAAAGGGCGAAGAACAGCCCCAGCGCATCTACGGCTAGACCTGCCTAAAACGTGTTTGCAAATAGCCTCCGGCCACCCGCGGTCGGAGGCTATTTTATATATACGCAATAACCCCAACTACCTGTGTTATTCTGTGTGTTTGTTTAAGCCTCAGCGAAGTCATATCAGACTGAAGTAATCGATACCTAAGGGGAGGAATGCAGACCCTGGCGGGCCTACATTCCTCCCCGGCGGGACAGGGAGAGATATATGGAAGAAATGCCCAAGAACTACGATCCGTCGACCAACGAGCCGGCGATTCTGCAGAAGTGGCTCGACGGCGGCTACTATAAGCGCCGTGAGGGCGTGGGCGACTGCACCGTCACCATTCCGCCTCCCAATGTGACCGGCAAGCTCCACATGGGTCACGCCACCGACGACTCCATCCAGGACGCCATCATCCGTATGGCCCGCATGCGCGGCAAGTCCACGCGCTGGGTGCTCGGCACCGACCATGCCGGTATCGCTACGCAGACCAAGGTCGACAAGAAGCTCAAGAGCGAGGGCATCAGCCGCCTGGAGATCGGTCGCTACAAGTTTGTCGACGCCTGCTGGGACTGGACCCACGAGTACGGCGGCATCATCGTCGAGCAGATCAAGCGTATGGGCTGCTCCGTCGACTTCGACAACGAGCGCTTCACCATGGACGAGGACTATGCCCAGGCCGTGCGCAAGGTCTTCTGCGATTGGTACCACGACGGCCTGATCTATCGCGGCAAGCGCATCGTCAACTGGTGCCCCAACTGCACCACCGCTATCTCGGACGACGAGGCCGAGTACAAGGACGAGAAGGGCCACCTGTGGCACCTGCGCTACCCGCTGACCGAGCCGGTAAACGGCCAGGACTACATCGTCGTCGCCACCACGCGCCCCGAGACCATGCTCGGCGACACGGGCGTCGCCGTCTCCCCGAAGGACCCCGAGAAGGCCGCCTTTGTGGGCAAGACCGTTAAGCTCCCCATCGTCGACCGCGAAATTCCTATCTTTGAGGACTGGCATGTCGACGCCAACTTCGGTTCCGGCTTCGTTAAGGTCACCCCGGCCCACGACCCCAACGATTACGCTATGGGTCAGGCCCACGATCTGCCGCAGATTAACATCTTTGACGAGCACGCGGTGGTCGTCGAAGGCTACGGCGAGTTCACTGGCATGACCCGCGAGGAGTGCCGCGAGGCCGTCATCAAGTGGTTTGAGGAGCACGGCCTGCTCGATCACGTCGAGGACCACGACCACTCCGTCATGCACTGCTACCGCTGCGACGCCGCCCTGGAGCCGTGGCTGTCCGAGCAGTGGTTCGTCGCCGTCGACAAGCTCAAGGGGCCGGCGCTCGACGCCGTCAACTCCGGCAAGGTCACTTTCCACCCCGCGCGCTGGACGCAGACCTACACCACCTGGATGGAGAACCTAAAGGACTGGTGCATCAGTCGTCAGCTGTGGTGGGGCCACCGTATCCCTGTGTTCTACTGCGAGGACTGCGGCTGGGAGGACGCCCTTACCGAGGACACCGACGTGTGCCCCAAGTGCGGCGGCCATCACGTGCACCAGGACGAGAACGTGCTGGACACCTGGTTCAGCTCGCAGCTTTGGACCTTCGCCACGCAGGGCTGGCCGCAAAAGCCGGAGCTGCTCGAGGGCCATCACCCCACGACGGCGCTCGTCACCGCGCGCGACATCATCGCGCTGTGGGTCGCCCGCATGGTCATGAGCTCGCTGTACTTCCTGGACGAGGTGCCGTTTAAGGACGTTGTCATCTACCCGACGATTCTGGCCAAGGACGGCAGTCGCATGTCCAAGTCCAAGGGCAACGGTGTCGACCCCATGGACCTCATTGGCATGTACGGTGCCGACGCCATGCGTTACAACCTGCTTACGCTGTGCACCAACAACCAGGACGTCAAGTTCGACGCGAACATCGACAAGAAGACCAAGAAGCTCATCGATAGCCCGCGTACCGACCAGGCCAAGAGCTTTGTGACCAAGATCTGGAACGCCAGCCGCTTCCTGCTCATGAACATGGAGGGCTACACGCCCGGCGATCCTGTCGTGGAGACGCCGGCCGACGCCTGGATGTTCAGCCGCCTGGCCAAGGCTGTGAAGATGGTCACCGAGGGTATCGAGAAGTACACCTTTGGCGACATGGCCCGCGGCGTGCAGCAGTTCTTCTGGAACGAGGTCTGCGACTGGTACGTCGAGGTCACCAAGGCCCGCCTGAAGGGCGAGGGCCGTCTGCAGGCTCAGCGCAACCTGATCTTTGTGCTCGACACCTCCATTCGCCTGATGCACCCGCTTATGCCGTTTGTCACCGAGGAGATCTGGGACAACATGCCGGCCAGCGTGCTCGATCTGGACGCCGAAGGCAACGTTGACCGCGCCGAGGCGCTCATGATCGCCAAGTGGCCCGAGCCCGCCGACTACGCCAAGTACGTCGACGAGGACGCCGAGCGCGCGTTTGAGCTGTGCCGCACCGTCGTTTCCGCCGCCCGCGCCACGCGTTCGCGTTATCGTTTGAGCCCCAAGGCCGAGCTCGACGTGGTCGTGCGCGCCGGTGCCGAGGACATCAAGAAGCTCGAGAGCCTGCGCTCCACGATTGAGCCGCTGGCCAACACGGCTTCGCTGGTTATGGGCACCGATGTTGAGAAGCCGGCTGCGAGCATCGCCGTTGTTGACAGTGGCGTCGAGGTCTTTGTGGTGCTCGAGGGCAAGGTTGACCTTTCGGCCGAGAAGGCGCGCCTGGAGAAGGAGATCGCCGCGGCCCAGAAGGAGCTCGCCGGTTGCGAGAAGACGCTCGCCAACGAGGGCTTTGTGGCTAAGGCCGCGCCCGCGGTGGTCCAGAAGAAGAGGGACCGTGCAGCTGAGCTCAAGGAGATCCTGGCGGCGCTGACTGCTCAGGTTGCTGACTTCTCGTAAGGTTTACTTGGGGGCGCGTCCCGATGCTTTGCTCTCCGCTGCGGACAGTCCTGCGCAAGACGGACAGCACATTAAGTGCTGTCCTTTGCGTGCGGAACTTGCGGCGAGCAAAGCATCGGGCCGCTCCTACTTCGTTTACGTGGTTGTTTGCAACTGGTAGGTTAGGGCCACTTGGTTGTGGCCTTGATCTCGCTGCAAGCGGATAAAGGCTGATATTGTCAACGCGAGGGGCTCATTCTTTTTGATGGGCCTCTTTTTCTGTTATGGGGGACTTTGGGTTATGGCTAAGCGTTCTGGGTCGTATGTCGTTCCTTTTTCGTTTGATTTGCTTTCGTTTGATGAGGCTGTTGGGCTGGCTGCTGATACGGGGCGGATTTCTGGGGATGCTGGTCCTTTGCTCGAGACGGTTGTCGATATGCTTGATGAGCTGGGACGTCCGGATGAGTATTTCGATTGCATTCAGGTTGCCGGTACCAATGGCAAGACTTCGACCACGCGTTTTTCGGCTGCCATCCTTCGTGGCGAGGGGTTAAAGACCGCACTGTATACGTCGCCGCAGTTGGTGCGCTATCCCGAGCGCATGGAGGTCGATGGGCACGTTGTGAGCGATGGGGCGTTTGCCCGTGGCGTTTCTGCCGCTGTTGAGGCGGGGCATCGCGTGAATGCTCGTCGTGTGGCGGCGGGGGAGCGCGCCTATACCATCACGCCGTTTGACCTGCTGACGGCTGCCGCACTGGTGGTGTTTGCCGAGGCCGCGGTGGATGTTGCCGTGCTTGAGGTTGGCATGGGCGGACGCTGGGATGCTACGAGTGCGACCGATCCCGTGGCCGTAGCCATTACGGGCATTGGGCTCGATCACACACGTATTTTGGGCGATACGCTCGAGGCCATTGCGGGGGAGAAGGCTGCGGTTATTAAGCCTGGGCGTTTGGTCGTTTTGGGCGAGGGCACTCACGAGGCGAGCGTTCAGCGCGTGATGGATGCCCGTTGTCGTGAGTGCGGTGTGGTGCCGCTCGTGGTGAGCCACTCCACGACCAAGGTGCCGGAGCACGTGGGCGATACGGTTGAGTTTAGCTGCACCACGCCGCGCGCGATTTATACGTCGAGCATGGTCAAACCGGCCTATCAGCCGCAGAATGCTGCGTGCGCGATTATGCTTTGCGAGGGTTATCTGGGCCGCGAGCTCGACCACGATGCGCTCGACGCTTCGCTTATGGGTTGCCCCACACCGGGGCGTTTTGACGTGCTGGGGACCGATCCGCTCAAGCTGATCGACGCCTGCCATAACCCTCAGAGCTGCGAGAACTTTGTGAGCGCGCTGGACGAGATCGATCCGTGCGTAGAGAATCGCCCCACGCTGCTATGCGCCGCGCTGGCCGACAAGGATGTGGCGGGTATCGTCGATGTGCTGATCCCGGCCTTCCCGCACGTGGTCGTAACCCAGACCGATTCCGATCGCGCCCTGCCGGCAGAGGAGCTCGCTGCCCTGGTGGACGCGGACAAGCTTGCGGGCGTGTACTCCAGCGTGTCCGAGGCCCTCGAAGCTTTCGAAGCCGCGGGCGAGCCCTTCGTAGCAGCCGGCACCATCACCCTAGCCGGCGAAGTGGCCGGTCTGCTCCGCTAGAGCCCTTCCGCAGGGTAGCTAGTTGACCTGCTCGCCACGAAATGGGCCTATCTACTACGTTTGACCGGTTACCCTCAACCATGCCGAGAATTGCAAAATCAAAACCGACGCTCCTATAAGTTGTCAAGAGGCAGTTTGCGGGAGCGCTCTCTCC
>UQPY01000084.1 GCA_900542965.1 uncultured Collinsella sp. | reverse complement strand
CCGATATCGTCATCCTGATCGTGGCTGCCGACGACGGCGTCATGCCCCAGACCATCGAGTCGATCAACCACGCCAAGGCCGCCGGCGTTCCCATCGTCGTCGCCGTCAACAAGATCGATAAGCCGGGCGCCAACCCCGACCGCGTGCGCCAGGAGCTCACCGAGTACGGCATCATCCCCGAGGAGTGGGGCGGACAGAACATGTTCGTCAACATCTCGGCCAAGCAGAAGATCGGTATCGACGACCTGCTCGAGACCGTCCTGCTCCAGGCCGACGTTCTCGAGCTCAAGGCCAACCCCGATACGTTCGCATCGGGTAACGTCCTCGAGGCTAAGCTCGACAAGGGCCGCGGCTCGGTTGCCACCGTGCTCGTGACCCGCGGCACCCTGCGCGTGGGCGACACGCTAGTCGCCGGCCTCACCTATGGCCGCGTCCGTGCCATGCTCGACCCCAAGGGCAACGCCGTCACCGAGGCCGGTCCCTCCGACGCCGTCGAGATCTTGGGCCTGCAGTCCGTCCCCAACGCCGGCGATGAGTTCCGCGTGTTCGAGGACGAGCGTGAGGCGCGTGCGCTGGCCGACGAGCGTTCGCTCAAGGCCCGTATCGAGGAGCAGAGCCGTGTGAAGCACGTGACGCTCGAGAACCTCTTCGAGACCATCGCCGACGCCGAGGTCAAGGAGCTCAACCTGATCATCAAGGCCGACGTCCAGGGTTCCATCGAGGCCCTTCAGGACTCCCTCGACAAGATGGATCAGTCCGAGGTGCGCATCAACACGATCCACTCCGCCGTTGGCGCCATCAACGAGACCGACGTCGTCCTGGCCGACGCTTCCAACGCCATCATCATCGGCTTTGGCGTCCGTCCCGACGGCAAGGCCCGCTCCGCCGCCGAGCGCGAGGGCGTCGAGATCCGTTGCTACGACGTCATCTACAAGTGCCTCGAGGACCTCGACGCTGCCCGTATCGGCATGCTCAAGCCCACCGAGGTTGAGGTCTCCACGGGCACTGCGACCGTCCTGGACACCTTCAAGGTGCCCAAAGTCGGCATCGCCGCCGGTGTCCGCGTCGAAGAGGGCGAAATCGCCGCGACCGATTCCGTACGCCTGGTGCGCGACGGCATCGTGGTCTTCAACGGTAAAATCGCCTCGATGCGCCACTACAAGGACGAGGCCAAGAGCCTCAAGAGCGGCTCCGAGGGCGGTATTGGCCTGGAGAACTTCCAGGACATCAAGCCTGGCGACACCATTGAGGGCTACCGCATCGACCAGGTTGCCCGTACCGAGTAGGGGGTAGCGCTATGAAGCAAACGCAGGCAACCCGCCGTCTGGGCGAGCAGCTTCGCGAGAAGCTCGGTTATATCCTGCTCTTTGAGGTTTCCGATCCGCGTCTCGACCTGGTCACCCTGACCGCGGTCGAGGTCGCGGTGGACCGCTCGTTCGCGCGCGTGTACGTGTCGTGCGACGCGAGCCGCTACGACGAGGTCATGGAGGCGCTCGCCAGCGCCAAGGGCCGCATCCGTAGCCTGTTGGCCCGCTCGCTCGATTGGCGCGTCACGCCCGAGCTCGATTTTCGCATCGATCGCTCGACCGATGAGGCCGAGCGCATCACGCGCGCGCTGGAAAACGTTCCAGCCACGCTTGCGATCGAAAAGGACGAGGACGGCTATCCAATTGCGGATGCCGCCCAGGAGGCAGCTTTAGATGAGTAATTCCGCCGACCTCGCATCGTGCGAGTCTGCAGATATTCAGCGACGCATCCTCGAGCTCATCGAGGGTGCGTCCTCCATTGCGATTTCGGGACACACGTCTCCCGATGGTGACGCCCTGGGCTCCGTGCTGGGTCTGGGCTTATCGCTTATGAAGTTTTTCCCCAACAAGGACATTGCCCTGCTGCTGGCAGACGATGACCCGGTTCCACGCATCTACCGCTTTATGGAGGGCGCCGACCGTCTGGTGCCGGCATCTGCGTATGCCGGCAATCCAGACCTGTTCATCTCGGTGGACGTGCCGGTCGTCGAGCGTCTGAACAACTCTGCCGAGGTGCTCCGCCGCTCGTCGCATGTGGTGTGCTTCGATCACCATCCGGCGCGCGAGGAATTTGCCGAGCTGAGCCTGAGGTGCGTCGGCGCCGCGGCGTGCGCCATGATCATCGACCGCTTTTTGGATAATTGCGGTATCGTGGCTCGTGATGGTGTCGCGACGTGTCTGCTGTGCGGCCTGGTGACCGATACCGGTCGTTTTCAGTATCAAAACGCCGATGCTGCTGCGTTCCATGCCGCCTCGCGCCTGGTCGCGCACGGTGCCGATCCGGCGCGCGTCGCGCTCGAGGTCTACCAGAGCATGCGCGTAGAGTTCTTGCATCTCAAGTCCATCGTTATGGGTCGTATCAAGACCGTGGCGCACGGTCGCGTGGCATATAGTTATGCGTACCAGAGCGACCTCGAGGCCTGCGGCGTCACTTCGGATGAGTGCGACGGTCTGGTCGATGTGGTGCGTTCGGTGATGGGCGTTGAGGTCTGCCTGTTCCTAAAGGGCATCGAGGGCGATACCAAGGTGCGCGGCAACCTGCGCTCCAAGGGTGACCTCGATGTGTCCGAGATCGCTGCCAACTTTGGCGGTGGCGGGCATCATGCCGCCGCCGGCTTTTCCAACAACGGAACGATTCGCGAGACGCTCGCCGTGGCACTTCCCATGCTGGCCGAGCTGGTAGGGGAGGATCCCGCTTCGGTGACCGTCGAGCTCTAACATTTTGGATGGTACATGGCTCGTCGTACGCCTTCTCAATTGAATATGCTGCTCGCCGTCGATAAGCCGGTGGGCTGCACGTCCCACGACGTGGTATCGCAGTGCCGGCGTGCCCTCCATGAGCGACGCGTCGGCCATGCCGGTACGCTCGACCCCATGGCCTCGGGTGTCATGGTGGTGGGCGTGGGCCAGGCGACCCGTCTGCTGGGCATGCTAACTCTCGATACCAAAAGTTATGTCGCCGACATTTCGTTTGGCGTCGAGACCAACACCGATGACGCGGAGGGCGAGGCCGTTCGCACGGTGCCCGTTGCCCCCGAGTTGCACGATCTCGCTTACGCCCGTGAGCAGCTTGCCGCTATGCTTGGCCCGCAGTTGCAGGTGCCGCCAGCTTTTTCGGCCATCTCGGTCAATGGTGTTCGCGCCTATAAGAGTGCTCGCGAGGGCAATGCGGTCGACTTGCCTCCGCGCCCCGTCGAGGTCTATGCCGCCGACCTGATCGCCGTGAGCGGCGAGGGCGATACGTGCGTCTGGACCGTGGCGTTTTCGGTAAGCAAGGGCACCTACATTCGCGCGCTCGCTCGCGATCTGGGTCGCGCCTGCGATAGTGCTGCGCATATTTCCGCGCTGCGCCGTACGGCCTCCGGCGTGGTTTCCATTGGCGCCTGTCATGCGGTAGAGGAGCTCTCTGCCGAGTCCGCTGCCGGCTTCGCTCTGGATCCCATCGCCGCCCTTGGTGCCACGCGTGTCGATTTGCCGGGTAATCTTGCAGACGACCTGCTTTGTGGCCGCCGCATTCCCGTTGAACGCGCGCTTGCGGACTTCGATACGGCGAAGGCGCCGTTCGCGCTCGTACTCGATGGGGGATTGAAGGCGCTTGCTCGTATCGAGGGCGGCCGCTTTGTGATGGAGCACGTTTTTCCGCAGGCGATCGGCGGTGTTCGATGATGCTGACGCCCCACGAGCTCGCGCGTATCTTTTTCGCGGGTGAGTTGGATGAGGCCCGTATCGTTTCTGCCGTTGCTTTTGATGGGTGCGAGTTCTTGGGTGCCGCGTCGATCGCTATTGGCGTGTTTGATGGCGTGCATCGTGGGCACCAAGAGCTGATCGAAGCGGTTATTCGCGATGCACATGATCACGGCAGCAAAGCGGTCGTGGTCACCTTCGATCCTGATCCGGACGTCGTGGTGAGTCCGTCGCCCGCCCAAAAATTGATGACGACGGCCGACCGCCTGCATGCCCTGGCTCAAACCGGGGTCGATGCGGTGGTGGCCGTTCCCTTTACGCCCGCCGTGGCGGCACTCGACCATGTCGGGTTTCTGGCGCTGTTGTCGCGCGTTGTCGATATTCGCTCCATTCGTGTAGGCAGCGACTTTAGGCTCGGCCGCGGCGGCGCTTCGGGCGTTGCCGAGATGCGTGCCTGGGGTACCGGGCGTGGGGTTGACGTTTACGGTCACGACCTGCTCTGCGTTAACGGGCAGTCCATCTGCGCCACGCGTATCCGCCATGAGCTGGGTCAGGGTCATGTGGAGCTGGCTGCCGAGCTTCTCGGCCGTCCCTATATGCTGCGCGGCGTTGTGGCGGCTGGCCGTCACGAGGGCTCCGACATGGGCTTTCCCACGGCAAACATCCAGGTGCCCGACGGCATCCAAGTGCCTGCCGATGGCGTCTATGAGGGTCTGGCGCTGGTCGACGATACCGTATGGCCTGCTGCCGTTAACGTCGGCCTGCCGCCGACCTATGCCGATGATGCCGCCTCGGCGCATCTCGAGGCCAACTTGATCGGCTATGCGGGCGACCTGTATGGCGCCTCGGTGTCGCTGGCGTTTACGCGCTGGCTGCGTCCGTCTCGCGTGTTCGATTCCCTGGACGAGTTGATCGCGACCGTCGAGGGTAATATCGACGATATCCGTCATAACTTGGGTGAGCAGGGGGTGAGTATCCGTGATTAGCGATGAGGAAAAAGATCAGGTACGCGCGGCGTCGGACCTGGTTGCCATCGTGCAGGAAACGGTTGAGCTCAAGCCCCGCGGCCATGAGTTTTGGGGCTGCTGCCCGTTTCATGGCGAAAAGACCCCATCGTTTCACATTATCCCTGCTACGCAGGTGTGGCACTGCTTTGGCTGCGGCGAGGGCGGCGACGTCTTTACCTACATCATGAAGCGCGAGAACCTGAGTTTTCCCGAGTCGATCCGCTATTTGGCTGATCGTGCGGGCATTGAACTGCACGATACCGGTGCGCAGCGCGATCGCGGCACCAAGCGTGCCCGCATCTATGACCTGTGCGCCGAGACGGCCCAGTTCTACCACACCATGCTTATGCGCGGTAAGGACAGCCGTCCGCGCGAGTACTTTGCCAGCCGCGGCATGGGCGGAGATGTCTGTCGCCGCTACTGCCTGGGCTTTGCGCCGGGTCGCAACGCGCTGGTATCGCATCTGTCGCAGGCGGGCTTTACCCCGCAGGAGATGATCGACGCCAACGTGGCCGTGAGCCGCGGGCGCGGACAGCTCGCGGACCGCTTTTACGACCGTGTGATGTTTCCCATCTTTGATGAGCAGGGTCACAATATCGCCTTTGGCGGGCGCATCATGGGCGATGGTCAGCCCAAGTACCTCAACACGGCCGAGACGAGCGTGTTCCATAAAAAGCGAAACCTCTACGGCTTTAACTGGGCCAAGGAGTTTATCGTCGCGCAGGATACCGCCATTGTGGTGGAGGGCTATACCGACTGCATCGCCTGCTGGGAGGCAGGGATCAAAAACGTCGTCGCCACCCTGGGCACGGCGCTGACGGAGCATCACGTAAAGACACTCACCCGTTTTGCCAAGCGCATTGTATATATGTTCGATGGCGACGCCGCCGGTCAAAAGGCCGCTCGCCGCGCGATTCAGTTTATCGAGCAGGATTCGATGGACCTGCGCTGCGTGGTGCTGCCCGACGGCAACGACCCCATGGAGTTCATCACCGCGCATGGTGGCCAGGAGCTGCAGGCGCGCATTGACGCGGCCGAGCCCCTCATGGACTTTGTCTACCGTTCGCTGCAGGAGTCGAGCGACATCACCACTCCGGGCGGTCGAGCCAAGGCGCTGGAGGACGCTCTCACGCTCATCTATCCGCTGCGCGATAGCTACATGATCGATACGTACTTTATTCAGATTGCCGATCTGTTGGGTTTGGATCTGGAGACCGTGCGCGCGAGCTCGGGCCGCGTGTTTCGCGACGTCGCCAAGCGCGAGGATGCGGAGCGCCGCCGCGAACAGAACTATGAACGCCAGCGGGCGCAGGCTGAGCGATCTGGTAGCGCGGGCGGTCGGGCGTCGGGCTCTCGCGATGCCGGTCGCGGAGCTTGGGCATCGGGCGCGACGCCGCCGGTGTCCGCACCGGTCGAAGAAGAGCCGTACGACTACGTCCCGCTCGATGCCTACGGTGCCGCGCCCGTGGAGGTCGTCGACAATCTTCCGCCGATTGACGTACCTGATGGTATGGGCGCTGCTCCTGTGGCTGATGGTTCGGGCGCACCGGCTGCGGCAGCGCCGGTGATTCTTACCGATCTTGAGCGTAAGTCCTTGGCAGGGGAGCGCGAGCTGCTGACGATGCTCACGAGCTACCCCGACCTGTTCCGCACGTATGCCGACCGCATCTGCTCCATCGAGTGGGTTGACCCACGTCACGAGTCCATCGCATGGGCCGTTCTGGCAATGCCACCGGGAACCGATCCTGCAACCTGCATGGATGCGGCGCGCTCAGTGTGTCCCGATGCGGCAACGCTTGTGAGTGCCGGGCGCATCTCGGCGACGAGCAAGCACCCCACCGAGACGAACATCGTGTTTATGCTCGATACGCTCGAGCTCTACACCATCAAGCGCCGTATGCGTGCCGCACAGGCCAAGCTGCGCCAGGACCGTTCACTCGATGATGAGGCCCGTCGCGCGCTGACCGTTCAGGCCGCGCAGGATTCGCAGCGTCAACGCGAGCTGCAAAAGTCGATCGGCGGCGTGGCTGTCTCTTATACACATCTGACGCTGC
>UQPY01000083.1 GCA_900542965.1 uncultured Collinsella sp. | reverse complement strand
ACCGAGCCGTACGCTTGAACTGAGAAGGGGGAGGCCTCGCGGCCTCCCCCTTTTTTGCGTTTACGGGCTTTTGTCTCACATAGTAGCTGTGTTTTATAACCCTCGTTTGTCGCATCTTCTGCGAACGGGCTACAATAACTTAGTCTGTGCGATATGGAGGTGAACATGGCTGAAGCTGGTATCGGCGTTGATATCGTCGAGATTTCCCGCATGAAATCAATTCTTGAAAAGACGCCGTCGTTTGCTCGGCGTGTGTTTACCGAAGAAGAGCGTGCGTATTGCGATGCATCATCGCGTCCCGCTGCTCACTATGCGAGCCGCTTTGCTTCGCGCGAGGCGGTACTTAAAGCTCTCGGCACGGGTTTTAGTCAAGGCGTGGGCCGCAAGGATGTTTCGGTTACGCGTGATAAACTCGGCAAACCGAAGGCGCTGCTTTCGGGCCGTGCTCTCGAGATCGCTCAAGAACTGGGTGTTGTTGAGGTCGCTCTTTCCATTACGCTTACGGGAGACTTGGCCGTTGCGAATGCCATCGCGATTACCGAAGATGCTCGACCTAAGCCAAAAGATGAAAAACTGAGCACCAAGAAACGCGTTGCGCAGACATTTAAAGAGGCTCGCTCTGTTTTAGATGAGCTTGAGCAGCTGCAGAATTCAGCATTGACGGAGCACCTGGGCGATGCTTCGCAAGATACGCTAGGAGCATAGATGAAACCGGTTTTGAGTACCGAAGAAGTCGTTCGTCTCGAGGATATCATCGAACGAGAAGGGACTTCGAAGGCCGAGCTTATGGAGCTGGCGGGTGAGTTTGCCGCCAACGAGGTCTTGAAGCTCAATCCCGATCGGGTTCTCGTTCTGGTCGGTTTTGGTAATAATGGCGGCGACGGTTGGGTTGCCGCCGATATCCTGAGCCATAAGGGTGTGGACGTGGATATCGTTTCTCCGGTTGAGCCGGATGAGATTCCTGCTGCTCTGGCACGTCATGTTGCTCGTCGTACGGCCGGCCGCGATGTGCACGTTTGCGTCGGCCCCTCGCGTGATGAACTCGAGGTTTTGATCGATAAGGCCGATGTTGTTGTCGATGCCATTTTTGGTACCGGTTTCCACGGGAATCTGCGTGCGCCGTTCTCCATTTGGATTCCTACGGTCAATGAATGCGCCGATTGTGTCGTATCCATTGATGTCCCCTCGGGCCTGAATGCCGAGACGGGCGTTGTTGATGACGACTGCATTCGTGCCGAGCATACGGTGACGATGATTGCGCCCAAGATTGGTCTGTATAGCGCTGATGGCCCTGAGTATGCTGGCGATTTGATCTGCGGCAATCTTTACGACCGTCTTGACGAGGTCATCGATGATGTCGACCACGCCGCCGAGATTGTCGAGCCCGGTGACTTAGTTGATTACTTTGCTCCACTACCTACGAATATCGATAAGTATTCCCGTGGCTCTGTGCTTATTGTCGCCGGATCTGCGCAATATCCTGGTGCTGCCATTATGGCGGCCAAGTCTGCAGCTCGCGCGGGTGCTGGTTACGTGGCAGTCGCGGCTCCTGACGCCTGCGCCAATCTTATTCGCATGGCACTTCCTTCGATTCCCGTCTTTGCTATTCCGTCTGATTCCCGCGGCTCCTTTGGCGCCGCTGCGCGCATGACGGTGTGCGAGATTGCAAAGAAGTACAGCTGTGTACTGTGCGGGCCCGGTATGACGACATCTGCCGGCGCTATGCAGGTGGTTTCGGGCTTGCTCGAGCTTGATGTGCCGCTTATCTTGGACGCCGATGCACTCAACTGCCTTGCTAAGATTGCCATTGACGGTATTGATAGTAATCCCGAGATGTATCGTCGCGAACAGCCGTTGGTTATGACGCCGCACTATCGTGAGCTTTCGCGTCTGGTTGCCGGTGACGAGGTGAACGACCTTGGTACCGCGATTGCGGCCGCGCAGAAGGTTGTCTGGGCTGCAGGCTCCGACAATCTGGTGGTCATTGCCAAGGGGCCGACGACGGCTATCTGTGGCGTTGAGCGTGTGCTGCTGCCGCTCTCGGGTCCGGCTTCTCTGGCAACTGCCGGTTCGGGTGATGTTCTCGCGGGTATTTTGGCCGGCACGCTTGCCACCATGCGCGACGAGATGGATCGTTGGGAGTTGCTGTATTCGTACGCCGTCGCACTTCACAGCTACGCCGGTTTTGCCGCGGCGACGGAGTATGGTGAGAAGAGCGTCATCGCGACCGATCTTATTGACTTGATTGGTCCTGCCATGGAGCTGGCGGCAAAGGATGCGCTCGAAGATCTGGGAATCATGGACGAAGGGTCGGATGACTAATCATGAATAAAGCCGATTTGACGCGCTGGTCCTGGGTCGAGATCGACCGCGGGGCGCTCCGTCGCAACACGAGGGCCTATAAGAACTTGCTGAATCCACGTCAGCGCCTGTGCTGCGTGGTCAAGGCCGATGCTTATGGTCATGGAGCTGTTGAGTGCGCCAAGATCATGTATTCGGCCGGTGCCGACATGTTTGCCGTGGCGACGGTTAACGAGGGCGTTGAGCTCCGACAGGGCGGGATTACGAAACCAATCCTCATCCTAAGCGAGCCGCCTATCGAGGCCATTCCGACGTTGCTCGAGTTTGATATCATGCCCTCGGTCTATACGTCTGACTTTGCTCTTGCGTATGGCGAATGTGCCGTCGCGGCGGGCAAGGTGGGCAAGTATCATCTCGCCATCGAGACGGGCATGAACCGCATCGGCGTACATTACACGCAGGTGCTCGACTTTGTCCGCGGTATTAATTTCCATCGCGGTATTCAGTGCGACGGCGTATTTACGCACTTCGCCACGGCCGATGAACCTTCGGGCTGGGACTACAAGCTGCAGTGTCAGCGCTTTACCGAGGCCGTTCAGGCCATTAAGGACGCGGGTTTTGAGTGCGGTATCGTGCACTGCGCCAACACGCCGTCCTCGATGCTCGACCCCTCGATGCATTTTGATATGATTCGCGCCGGCGTTGGCTTGTATGGCATGCAGCCGTGCGAGCTGAGTGGCCGCGTGATGCAGCTTGACCCCGTTATGAGCGTCCATGCGCGCGTGACGCGCGTGGCGCACCCTGCGATGGGTGAGGGCGTGGGCTACGGTTTTACCTACCGCGTACCGCGTACACGCGTTCAGATCTGCACGCTGCCGATCGGTTATGCCGATGGCCTATCGCGTACGCTTTCCAATCGTATGGATGTGCTGTATCGCGGCGAGCGTGTGCATCAGGTTGGCAATATCTGCATGGACCAGTTTATGGTCGCCATTCAGTCCAACCCGGCACACGAGATTCCCGAGGCCGAGTATGGTGACGAGATGATCATTGTCGGCCGCGATGGCGATGCCGAGATCACTATGGACGAGATGGCCCGACTGCGCGGAACGATTAACTACGAGGTCGCCTGCGGCTTTGGCATGCGTCTCGACAAGGTCTACGTGTAGGAGCCGCTATGGGCGTCATGCACATCCCCGGCCATACCCATCAGGCACCACGTGAGGTCGCACTCGAGGAAATTGAGGCCGTTCTGGGCGATTGTCACCTCTGCCAGCTCTACCAGTCGCGTCACAATATCGTGTTTGGCGTGGGAAACCCCCGCGCTCGCGTGATGTTTATTGGTGAGGCGCCGGGCCGCAATGAGGATTTGCAGGGCGAGCCCTTTGTGGGGGCGGCAGGCGAGGACCTCAACGGCATTTTGTCGCTGGCGGGCCTCAAACGCGAAGACGTCTACATTGCCAACGTGCTTAAGTGCCGCCCGCCGGGAAACCGCAATCCGCGTCCCGAGGAAGTGCTGGCTTGCTCGCCGTTTTTGCGTGAGCAGATTCGAAGCATCTGGCCCGATATTATCGTGACGCTCGGCAACCCCGCGACGCACTTTGTGCTTAAGACCGAGATTGGCATTACTAAGCTGCGCGGCAGGTTCCACCAGATGGGGCATTTTGTAGTAATGCCCACGTTCCATCCGGCAGCAGCGCTGCGCAATCCGGCGTGGCAGGAGCTGCTGGAGGAAGACTTTAAGATGCTGGGCGACTATCTGGAGCGACATCCCGCACCAGAGGACGCCTCGGAATAATAAGGAGCATATATGTCCCTGGAGCGCCTGGGGGTAGGTACTTACAAAACGACTTGCGCTGCCGATACGGAGTACTTTGGCGAGCTAATTGCACCGTGCCTTGAGGACGGCGATGTGCTCATCCTGACCGGTGGCCTGGGAGTGGGCAAAACTCACTTTACCAAGGGCGTCTCGCGCGGGCTGGGCGATGAGCATATGGTTACGAGCCCTACGTTTGCGCTCATGGCCGTTCACGATCAAGGTCGTATTCCGCTGTTTCACTTTGATCTATACCGCCTGGAGCATGCCTACGAGCTCGAGGATACGGGCATTTTCGATGTGCTGGGCTATGAGGGTGCTTGCTTGCTGGAATGGGGCGAACAATTCCAGGACGAGCTGACGGATGAGTATCTTTCGGTGACGCTCAAGCGTGATGAGGGCGACAGCGATGTGCGAACGATAACGCTCGAGGCACACGGTGACCGCGCAATGGAGCTTTCCCATTTGATTGATAAGGCTGTACAAGATGAGCTTGCATAACGACAACGCGCTGGTGGTGGCGCTCGATACCTCGACCGACATGCTTGCCTGCGCGGCAAGCTGGATTGATGGGCAGACGGGCGAGACGAAGCTCGTGAGTGGCGACCACATGTGTCGCCGTCACGCCAACGTTGAGCTCGTGAATACCGTTGATGGCGTGCTGGCTCAAGCCGGTCTGGATCGCAGCGATGTTGGTTACTACGTGGTCGGCCGCGGCCCGGGGTCGTTTACGGGTGTGCGCATCGGCATCTCCACTGCCAAGGGCCTCGCGCGCGGTGCCAATGTTCCACTGCTGGGCGTGTCGACGCTCGACGCTTGCGCTTGGACGGCGTGGAAGGCTGGCGTGCGCGGCAAGCTTGGTATCTTGGCCGATGCCATGCGCGGTGAGGTATATCCGGCACTATATATGCTGGGCGATGAGGGTCCCGAGCGTCAATTTGAGCGCGAACACGTGGTCAAGGCCGCCGTGGCGCTCGATGAGTGGCGCCGAGCAGCGGACTGGGACCAGGTTCAGCTGACCGGTGACGGTCTCGTGCGCTATGGCAAGCTGCTGGGTGAGGACGAGACCGCCCGCTGCGTGGAGCGCGACCTGTGGTGGCCTTCGGGCGAGGGCTTGCTGCTCGTGCACGCTGCGGGTGACGGCGATCCGGCTCGCGTCCTGCCGATTTACACGCGCCTTTCGGATGCCGAGGAAAACGAGCGCAAGCGTCTTGGTCTTGCCGAGAGTGCGCAGAGCGAAATTACGGGCGTTGCCGATGAGCTCGCCGGTCGTCATCTGCAGTTCCGTCCCATGGGCGCGGCGGATGCCGAGGGCGCGAGCGCGCTAGAGGCTGCCTGCTTTGAAGGTGCCGGACACGAGGCGTGGACGCCGGGCATGTTCCTGTCCGAACTGGGCGAGGACGTCGCTGCGCCGCGCAGTTGGTGGGTGGCACACGACGACGGCAAGCTGCTGGGCCTTGCCGGCGGTATGGTCGTGGACGGTGATGTGCAGATTCTGGATGTCGCCGTCGACTCGGCACATCGCCGTGAGGGCATTGCCCGCAAGCTGCTGTCGCATGTGAGCTATGATGCCCAGATGCTCGGCTGCACCACGGCTTCGCTCGAGGTCGAGGACGGCAACGAGGGCGCGATTGCGCTCTATGCCGCTCTGGGCTTTACCGAGGTGGGTCGTCGTCGTGGCTACTACGGTGTCGGCAAAGACGCCATCGTCATGACGGCCCCACTTCCCCTCGTACTTCCGGTCGATAACGCCTCGCCCGAGCCGACGGCAGCCGAGCAACGCGTATGGCCGCTGCCTGCGCCTGGGCGCTCCGAGGGGGAGCGCGCCGAAATTGAGCGCCGCCGCCTGGTGCTCGCTATCGAGAGTTCCTGCGACGAGACGGCCGTGGCGATTATCGATGCGGATGGCAATATGCTGGCCAACCAGGTGTCGACACAGATTGATTTTCATGCCCGCTTTGGCGGCGTGGTGCCCGAGATCGCCTCGCGCAAACACGTTGAGGTGATTGTGAGTGTCGTGGATGCGGCGCTCGAGGATGCCGCAGCATCGCTTGGTCTTGAGGGTGGAGCCATTGCTCCCAGCGAGCTTGCCGCCGTGGGCGTGACACAGGGTCCGGGCCTGGTGGGCGCCCTCGTGGTGGGCGTTGCCTTTGCCAAAGGCTTTGCCTACGCTGCCGGTAAGCCGCTCGTATGCGTCAACCATCTGGAGGGGCATCTGTTTGCCAACCTGCTGGCGCAACCCGACCTCAAACCGCCGTTTATCTTCACGCTTGTCTCGGGTGGGCACACCATGCTCGTGCACGTGAAGGCGTGGGGCGACTACGAGGTGCTCGGTGAGACGCTCGACGACGCTGTGGGCGAGGCCTTCGACAAGGTAGCCAAGGCGTTGGGTCTGGGCTATCCCGGTGGCCCCATCATTTCCAAGCTGGCCGAGACGGGCAACCCCAAGGCGATCGATTTCCCCCGTGCGCTTAACAGCAGGGGAGACTATCGCTTCTCGCTTTCGGGCCTTAAAACCGCTGTGACGCTCTACATTGAACAGGAGACCAAGGCCGGGCGCACGATTCACCTGCCCGATCTGGCAGCTTCGTTTGAGGCAGCTGTCTTTGACGTGCAGTACAAGAAGGCCAAAAACGCACTGCACGCTACCGGATGCAAGGAATACTGCATCGGTGGCGGCGTCTCGGCCAACCCGCATCTGCGCGAGATGATGATCAAGAAGCTTGGGCGTCAGGGGATTCGCGTAACGGTGCCGCCCTTGTCTGCCTGTACCGATAACGCCGCCATGATCGCGGAGGTCGCTCGCCGTAAATTCGACCGAGGCGAAATCTCGCCGTTCGACGTCGACGCCGATCCGAACATGACGCTGTAGTCGCAAAGGCGCGGTCCCCGACCGGAGGGGCCGGATATAAGGTTTCCTGCTCTACAGTCCTGCGCAAGACGAAGGCCACATTAAGTGGCCTTCTTTGCGT
>UQPY01000082.1 GCA_900542965.1 uncultured Collinsella sp. | reverse complement strand
GCGCATTCGGCGAGATGCGTTTGCGAAAGTGGTCAATTTTAGATTAGCGCTAACAGTCCCTCGCGTCCTCGAGCGCCCTGGTCAGGTCGCGGGCGGCCTCGCACTCGTCGTCGGGGACCCACACCTCGACGACGTTGCCGACCGACAGCATGCGGGCGAGGAACTCGGCGTCGTTGCGGTCGTTCTTCCTGCGCCTGTCCGCGCTGGGCTTGATCATCTTCGAGACGGCGCCGACCACGCAGTCGACCCCGAGGCCGGAGAGCCTCTTCTGCAGGTCGAACCCCGTGACCCCGGACTCGTACACGCACCTGGCCCTGGGGTCCACGGAACGGACCCACCCCGCGACGGCGCCGGCGTCGTAGCCGAAGGTCGCGGCACGTACCTCCCCGGTCATGACGTCGAGGGAGACGGCCTTTATCGAGCGGGCGTGGACGTCGAGGCCGATGAAGGTGGTAGTATCGAGCATGGGAGCCCCTTCCATGAATGCGGCGTGGCCGCCGCGGCTGGATTAGACACTCACCATTGTCGGCCTAATCCGCGGTCTTTCATGCAGCAGGGGCTCTCAATGTTTTTATGTCCTGCTCATATCGTCTCATGCCAATTTGTTCGCTCTGGCGACCGCTCGCTGACGTTGTCAGAGCATCGGCGTTGCCTTGGCCGTTGGAAATAATCCCAGATGTAGTCGTTGGGGACGTTCTTAAATGACTAGTCGAAAGGGACGCTCTTGCCGGCACCTGGGGACGGTCCCTAAGTGCCGGCAGATTGGGACACTTCTTTGCAAGATGGCGCTGAAGATTGTCCCCGACGACTAGTCGTTTAATGCATCAGTTTCTGTCGAGTCGGTGCTTCTTGCGGGTTGCCCGTATAATGGTTTGCGTATGAACCGCAACCAAGGAGTTCCAGTTTATGGACCAGAGCCTTTTTAAATTCGACCTGATCGCCGAGGACCCGACGACGCATGCGCGTGCCGGCGTGCTGCACACCCCGCACGGCGACATCGAGACACCGATCTTCATGCCCGTGGGCACCAAGGCAAACGTCAAGGGCATTCCTACCGAGACCGTCAAACAGTTCGGCGCCCAGATCGTGCTTGCCAATACCTATCACCTGTCCATGCGTCCCGGCGAGGACACCATCGCCGAGCTGGGCGGCCTGCACAAGTTTATGAACTGGCACGGCCCCATCCTCACCGACTCGGGCGGTTTCCAGGTCTTCAGCCACAACGACGCCGTCAAGCTCACCGACGAGGGCGTGCGCTTTATCGTCAACGACTATGACGGCCGTCATGTGTTCTGGACGCCCGAGGACAACATGGAAATCGCCATGAAACTCGGCTCCGACATCTGCATGCAGCTGGACCAGTGCCCGGGCTATCCCGCCACGCGCGCCTACGTTGAGCGCGCCGTTGAGCTGTCGAGTATGTGGGCCGAGCGCTGCTATAAGGCGCATACCCGCGACGACCAGGCGCTCTTTGGCATTGTTCAGGGCGGCATGCACCTAGATCTGCGCCTGCGCTCGCTGCGCCATTTGGAGGAGTGCGGCGACTTCCCCGGTTACGGCATCGGCGGCTACTCGGTGGGCGAGGACCACGAGACCATGTTCGAGACCCTGGCACCGCTCGTAAGCGAGTACATGCCCAAGCACAAGCCGCGCTACCTGATGGGCGTCGGCAACCCCACCACCCTCGTGCGCGGTGTGGGCGTGGGCATCGACATGTTCGACTGCGTGCTGCCGACGCGCACCGGCCGCATGGGCACAGCGTTCTCGAGCGAGGGTCGCCTCAACTTCCGCAACGCGCGTTTTGCGCACGACGACGGCCCCATCGATCCCACCTGCACCTGCCCGGTGTGCACGGGCGGCTACAGCCGCGCGCTCATTCGCCACATGGTCACGCAGAAGGAGATGCTCGGCGGCATTCTGCTGTCGATGCACAACATCTACTACCTGCTCAACCTTATGCAGCGTGCCCGCCAGGCCATTATCGAGGGCCGTTACGGTGCATTCGTGAGCGACTGGATGAACAGTCCTGCTGCGGTGGATTACTAAGGGCGACAGGCACGCTTGCAGAGCGTGGGCAACGGCAAAGGTTGAGCGGCAGCTGCTCGTCACATTCGCTGACGCCGGCTGCGCGACCGCTGACCGATGCCTTGCAAGCGCTTGATGCAACGTGGGTACCATACCGAATAGTTGATGTTCGGGCGGGTGTTTGGCGCATGGCGTCGACCCCGCCCGCTTTTCTTTTTCTCGATAGGAGTACCCATGATTAAGAATGAGAACGTCGAGGGCGAGCCGGCCTACGACGAGACGTACCGACGCGGTCCCGTGGTCATGCGCGGTCCCATGATTCCTAAGGACAACACCTACGCCAACCTGCTGGCGCCCGAGGAGTCGACCGACTGGTTGCATGCCGATCCGTGGCGCGTGCTGCGCATTCAGGCCGAGTTTGTCGATGGCTTCGGCGCGCTTGCCGAGCTTGGTCCTGCGGTGACCATCTTCGGTAGCGCCCGCACGCCCAAGACCGATCCGCTTTACAAGGCGGCGCGCACCGTCGGGCGCAAAATCGCCCAGCGCGGCGTGGCGCTTATCACCGGCGGCGGTCCCGGCATCATGGAGGCGGCCAACAGGGGAGCGGCGAGTGTCAACGGCAAGTCAGTTGGCCTGGGCATTGAATTGCCGCACGAGCAGGGGCTCAATAAATACGTGAACCTCGGCATGGACTTCCGTTACTTCTTTGTGCGCAAGACCATGTTCGTCAAATACAGCTCGGGTGCCATCGTGTTTCCCGGAGGTTTTGGTACGCTCGACGAAATGTTTGAGGTGCTCACGCTGGTGCAGACACACAAGGTCAAGCGCATGCCGCTCGTTTTGGTGGGAACCGAGTACTGGCAGGGCCTGTTCGACTGGCTCAACGGCCCGGTGATGAGCGCCGGTATGATCAGCCCGCTCGATCAGGATCTGGTACACATTACCGACGACCTCAACGAGTCCGTCGACATTGCGCTCAGCGGGTTGATGTAGAGCAATCGTGCCCACCGCGACATGAATATGTATGGCAATCTGATGCTATCTAACGTCAGTTTGCCGTTTATATTGGGTATACTGATGCAAAAGACGAGAGCGAGGAGGTCGCAAATGTCTACAGCAACAGTTAAGCCTACGACGGTTCGCATCGAAGAGGGGCTCAAGGAGCAGGCGACTGAGTTCTTGGATTCGGTCGGCCTCAGCCTCAATTCCTATCTCAATCTTGCCGTTCGGCAGCTGGTAAATCAGCGAAAGATTCCTTTTGAGATTGTAGGAAGGGCGGAGGTGCCCAACGAGGCGACGAGGCGTGCCATGGTGATCGCCGAGGCTCATGAGTTGGGGGTTTTGCCGGACGATAGCCCGTCATTCAACAACGCTGATGAGCTTATATCATTCCTCGATGAGGACTAGCGATGTTTGAGATTAAAGTCGAGGCTCAGTTTAAGGCGGATTATAAACGGACGATGCGCATCCATCCGCAGCTAAAAACCGAGTTTAAGGCGGCGGTCGCAGAGCTTGCAGCTCACGGCTCGCTTCCCGCGGAATATGGCGCCCATGAGCTTTCAAACCCGGGCGGAAACTACAACGGCCACATCGATTTCCATCTATCCGATGGCTTGGTCGATGTGGTCGTTCTTTATCTTCCCCATAAGACTAACCCAGTGATTAGGCTGGTAAGAATGGGCGCTCATCAGGAGTTGTTTCAGGGTCCGCTGGGCTGATCGCTGATTTCTAAGTTGCGGTGGAATGGGGATTGATTGGCGGCTAATAAGCCAAAAACAGTCCCCATTTCACCACAACTGATGCGGGCGTCCCTAGCGAGTTGGCTGGTAGCGGGGGCAGTAGCTGATGGCGATGGCGTCGACGCCTACATGGGTGGCGATGGTGCAGCCGATGGGGCCGGTGCCGGCGTCTACGTAGTCCTGGCCTGCGAGTGCCTCGTCGACAAGCTCCTGCTCCTCGGCGGCACCGGTCGTGAGCACGCGCACGCTGGAGCCCGGATGCTCGGCCAAAAACGCGAGGCAGTCTGCCATGGTGTTGGCGACGATGCGCTTGGCGCCGCGGCCCTTCTTGATGGCCTTGATCTCGCCCGACTGCCACTCCGGCGAAACGGCCAGGCGAATATTGAGCATCTGCGTGAGCTGGCCGGCGAGCTTGGGCGCGCGGCCGTTCTTAACGAGGTTCTCGAGCGTGCGGGGAATCAGCAGCAGGTGCGCGTCGGACAGGGTCGCGCGGATCTGTGCCTCGGTCTCGTCCAGGCTGCGGCCGTCCTCGCGCATGGCGAGCGCGTACTCCACCAGCAGGCCCTCGGCACCCGAGCCGGTGCGCGAATCGATGCAGCGCACGTCGAGCTCGTGGGTCTCGGCGACCAGGCATGCATTGGAATAGCAGGCGGACCACTCGCTGCACAGCGAGATAAAGATCGCGCTGTCGTGGCCATCGGCGCGCACGCGGTCAAACAGCGCCTTGAACTCGCCGGCACTCGGCTGCGAGGTATGCGGCAGCTGCTCGGAGCCGGCCATGCGGGCGACGTACTCCTGGGCGGTGATCTGTACCTGGTCGAGCAGGTCCTCGCCTTCGATAATCACATGCAGCGGAATGACGTAAATGCCGAGCTCTTGGGCGCGGGCGGGGGAGATGTCCGACGTGGAGTCGGTTATGATGGCAAAAGACATAATTGCACCTTTCGTTGGGGCGCGGCAGCGCCGCCTTCTGAGAGCAAAGTGCGACAAGTATAGTGGAGTCGCTCCACATTTATAGGTTCAATTGTTGAATAGTCAACAGTTTGAAGTGTCGGTGTGGAAATCGTCAACTGGGGAAGAGGGATGCCGATGGAGGCGCTGGAGATATGCAAGCGGCCGGTCGTGCTGTTTGATTTCGATGGCACGGTGGCAGATACGGGTCGAGCGGTGATGACCTCGACGCGCAAGACGTTGGCCGCGCGCGGGTTTTCGGAGGCGCAGATGGGTGACCTGCGTCGCATGATCGGGCCTCCGCTGTGGAAGAGCTTCCACGACTTTTACGGCTTTACGCGCGAGGAGTCGCTTGTGGTGGCCGACGAGTACCGTGCCTTTTTTGATGAGCTGGGACCGGAAGAGTATCCCGTGTTCGATGGAATCCCCGAGCTGCTCGATGGCCTTGTCGCGCAGGGGCATCGCTTGGCCGTGGCGACGTCACGCATGGAGGCAAAGTGCATTGACATGGTGGGCGAGCTGGGGCTTTGCCAGTTCGAAGCTGTGGTTGGCATGAATCCGCCGCAGGGACGCGAGACCAAGGCCGATTCGGTTCGCGATGCCCTGGCGGCGCTCGGCGCGACGGCCGACGATGCCGTGATGATCGGCGATCGCTTTAACGATGTGGAGGGCGCGCACGCGATGGGCGTGCCGTGCATCGGCATCTATTCGGGCGCGGCAGCGCCGGGGGAGCACGAGGCCGCGGGCGCCGATGCGGTGGTGCACTCGGTGGCCGAGCTTGCTAAACTTTTCGCTATCTAATAGACATAATGTGAGGGGCGGGCGTACCCGTCGCTCATTGGTAAGGAGGTCGTTCATGAATCAGGTGGAGCAGAGCGTTGCCGAGTATGTCGACGAGGTCTGGGAGGATGTCGTTGCCGATATCGAACAACTGGTGAGCTATCCGTCCGTGGCCGTTGCTGCCGATGCGGAGCCCGGTGCGCCGTTTGGCCGCCCGGTCCGTGACGCGCTCGATTGCGCGCTCGGCATTGCGCAAAAGCTCGGCTATCAGACGAGCGACGACGGGGGCTATGTGGGAATCGCCGATATCCCGGGTCGCGGCGACAAGCAGCTCGCGACTATCTGCCACGTGGACGTGGTTCCCGCTGGCCCCGGTTGGAACACCGACCCGTTTGCGATGGAGCGCCGCGAGGGCTGGCTGCTCGGTCGCGGCGTGATTGACGACAAGGGTCCGGCGGTGCTGTCGCTCTACGCCGGCGCTTATCTGCTCAAGCACGGCATTACCCCGCGCTATGCTTTCCGCGCGCTGCTGGGCTGCGATGAGGAAGTGGGCATGTCCGACGTTCACCATTATCTGGAGAACCACGCAGACCCCGACTTTTTGTTTACGCCCGATGCCGAGTTCCCGGTCTGCAATGCCGAGAAGGGCCAGTTCGGGGCGACGTTTGTGAGCTCCAAGATCGACGGCGGGCGCATCGTGTCGTGGAGCGGCGCCGAGGCGAGCAATGCCATTCCGTCGCAGTCCATCTGCGAGCTCGCGATTGCCGCCGATGAGCTGCCGGCGCCGGTCGAGAACGCCGATCGCCTTGAGATCACGACACTCGATAACGGGCATGCGCAGATTTTTGCCCACGGCATTGGCGGTCATGCCTCGATGCCTGAGGGCACTATCAACGCTGTCGGCCTGATCGTGGCGTATCTGCGCGAGGCCGAGGACGCGTTTGGCGCCCGTGACAAGCGCCTGTTGACGCCCGCCGAGCACGAGTTTGTCAAGTTTTTGGCCTTTGTGCATGCGGACGCCTATGGCCGCGGCCTGGGTATCGATGCGACGAGTCCGGCGTTTGGCCCGCTTACCTGCAACGCTGGCGTCATCCGCGTGGCGGATGGCCATATCGAGCAGGTCATCGACGTGCGCTTCCCCGACAGCACGAGTGCCGATACCATCCGCGAGCAGCTCGATCCGCTCGTGGGCCGTTTCGGCGTGACGTGCCAGCTGGGTCGCGCGAAGGTGCCGTTCTCGGTCTCTGCCGATGATCCGGCCGTGAAGGCGCTTATCGATACCTATAACGAGTTCACCGGCAAGCATGCTGAACCCTTTGCCATGGGCGGCGGCACGTACGCGCGCAACTTTGCCCGCGCCGTCTCGTTTGGCCCCGAGGAGACCGGCCTGGAGCTGCCCTCGTGGGGCGGCCAGATGCACGGCCCCAACGAGTGCGCCAACGAGGAACAGCTCAAGCAGGCGCTCAAGATCTATATTGTTGCGATCCTCCGTTTGAATGAATTAGAGCTTTAAGGTCTCGCGGTTTCCCAATCTAAGTTGCGGTGGAATAGTTCCTAGAAGGGGGTGCGGACGATTTCTTGGACCGCGCCTAGGCGTATCCAAGCTTCCTGCGGT
>UQPY01000081.1 GCA_900542965.1 uncultured Collinsella sp. | reverse complement strand
ATCGGGACTTGCAGCGACGGACCTCAGGACGCTCTTACACCACGTCTGCGCGCGCGACCACAACAGTACTCATATTTGGCATTTTTTGCCCACTGGGGTCAGCGGAAGTCGAAAATGGAGTGGGAATTTTCCAGGACGACCGACTTGACGCTCTCCTCGGGGCAGTTTTTAAGCGCAGCAATGACCTCGGATACTCTTATGAGCGAATCGACGAGCTGTCGCGCGGATGTTTCCGCGTCTGGTTCGGCCGGCGCGTCGGTTTCGAGTAGCAAGCGATCAAGTGGAATCTGTCGCGCGTATTCGCGCCCACGTTTGGTCGCAAGCATGCGTTCATTCACGGAAAAGTAGCAGCCCGCAATACGTGCGCGGACAAACTCATCTGAGGTGCCGCTAAACCAGTGGAAGATAATGGTGGGGGAGTTGGGGACGTCCTTTAGAAGGTCGTTCGACTCCAAAGTGTCCAAAGTTGCTCCCGCCGCGCGAACGGCGTGAATGGATAGAACGCGTCCAGGTAGCGGGGACTGCGATAACGTTCGGCATAGCCGTTCAAATGCCTGCGTCTGGTTTCCCTCGGTGCCTGCAAAGCGTGGCGAGAAATCGAGCCCGACCTCGCCGATAAGCCGTTCCCGGATGGCGAGTTCACAAAGCAGGCCGACCTCGGCGGTTCCGCATCGGCCGTCGGCAATCCACCAGGGGTGGAGGCCCACCCCTGCAATAACGTTGGGACTACTGCTGGCGCGTTCGGATGCTGACGCGAAATCGCGTGGATCGACGCCGCAATCAAAGAGCTCCAGTCCCATCGCTGCGGCTTCGTGGGCAACGGTGTTCGGGCTGGCCATCAGGTCGAGGTGACAGTGAGCATCAAAGGACTGCAGCTCCATCGCGGTGTGCCTTGCTAGTCCAGGCGCTGGCCGTCGGCGCGAACGCGCTCGGTACCGCGTCCACTGATCTTGCGAATAACCTCGCCGGCAATCATCTGGCCCATGATGGGCGGCATAAAGCTGGCGGTTCCGAGCTCGGTGCGCTCGTGGATGTTGGAGGGGTCACGGCGCTGAGTCTTGACCGACTCCTCGCAGCTAAATAGAACGTGCAGGCTCTTGATGCCACGTTTTTTGCACTCTTTGCGCATGATACGGCTCATGGGGTCGCGCACCGTGTCAAAGATATCGGCGAAGCGCAGGCATTCGGGATGCAGCTTGTTGCCGCCGCCCATGGAGCTCACCAGGCGAATGTCGTGGTCCTGAGCATACTTGGCGACGGTGAGCTTGGCCGAGATGGTATCGATGGCGTCGATAACGTAGTCGAGCGTGCCACCTGTCTGCTCCAGAACGCTCGCGAAGAATTCGTCGATGTTGTCGCTCAGCAGGTATTCGGTGCGCTTGATGACGGTGGCGGCAGGGTTGATGTCGTGGATCATGGCTTCCATAACGTCGACTTTGCGCTTGCCGATAGTGCTGTGAAATGCGATGGCCTGGCGGTTGATGTTGCTGGGCGCGATGGTGTCCTTATCTAGAATCACAAAATGCCCAATGCCGCCGCGAGCAAGTGCCTCACAGCAGTTTGAGCCGACGCCGCCGCAGCCGAGCACTAGCACCGTGGCATTGGCGAGCTTGTCGAGCGCCTCGCGGCCCATGATAATCTCGAGCTTGGTGTCGCGCGTCTCGACGGGAGCGGCGACTGCGGTTTCGGTCATAGATATCCTCCGATGGGGAAGTAATTAACGTATTTGGCTATCGCCATTATAGGTATTATCGCGATTCTATTTGAGGCCTTGGGGCATGTTGAAATGAAGCGGGGATTCGCATAAGATTGAAGCAGATGGCACCCGTGGCCGCGGGTTGGCCAACTCCGAAACACGTTTATGGCGTGAGAAGTGGCCGTCTTCGCATTACGCGGGGGCGGCTATTTCATTCGACCTCCAATGTGGATGCCGAGCTCCACAGCCGCGATTACAAGCAATAACAACGTCAGGACATCGTCAATACTCATAGTCCATCTCCTTCTCTGGTAGAGGGGAGCTGGCCCATCTGCTTCTAACGGTATTGTAACTAAAAGCGAACGAGTGTTCTATGGCTATTGCTGAATTAGATAATTAGACAAACATCTAAATATCGAGTATAGTGTGCGCGTCGAACGAACTGGTGAGAGGAGGTTCTATGCCGGGAGAGGGTTTTAAGGCACTGGCCGATCCGACGCGGCGGCGTATTTTGGAGCTGCTGCGCGAGGGCAATTGCACGGCGGGGGAGCTTGCCGAGCATTTCGATATCAGTAAGCCGTCGCTAAGCCATCACTTGGCGACGCTCAAAAACGCCGGGTTGGTGACCGACGAGCGCCATGGCCAAAACATCGTATACAGCTTAAACACCACCGTCATGCAGGATTTGATTGGCTGGTTTATGGGCTTTACAAACACGGAAGGTGATAAGGATGAATAACGAAAACAAGGGCATTCACCCTACGGGGGTATCGTCGCGCGTGTGGATTGCGCTGGTCGCTCTGGGCGTCGCCAATGTCGTAGCGCACCTCATGGTGATGCCGAGCTTGCCTGCGCAGGTTCCCACGCACTGGGGCGCGAACGGCGCCGTCGACGGTTGGGGTCCTAGCTGGATGGCCTCCGCGCTCGGCGTGCTGCCTCTGGTGCTTCTCGCAATGTTCTGCGTGGTGCCGCGCATCGACCCCAAAGGTGAGGCATATCGAACCTCGGGCAAGTTCTACCAGGGTTTTGTAATCGCCTTCACCCTGTTTACGTGCGCTATAAGCTGGCTGGGAGAGCTTACGGTGTGGGGTGTTGTGCCTGCGGTCGGAACGGTCAATGTGCTGATTTCCGGTGCCATCGGCTTGCTCTTCATTGGCGTGGGTAACTACTTACCGCGCGTAAAGCAGAACTACACGCTGGGCATCAAAACGCCCTGGGCACTTGCCGATCCCGAGAACTGGCGCCGTACGCAGCGCTTTGGCGGTGCCTGCTTTATGGTGCTGGGTGTTGGTCTGATTGTGATGGGCGTGGCGGGTAGCGTGCTTTCGAGTGAAGTCGTCGCCGCGGTGATTGCGGTTCTGGCGTTTGGTTCAGCTGGCGCTGCCTACGTCTATTCGTATCTGCTGTGGCGCAAATCGCAGCGAGCCGTTCGCTAAGGTTGCGGAAAACTAGCGTACGCAGTTCATAGTGTGTTCCGGGGGACTTTTCCCAGGTAGTATTAGGGGGTGTGGGCAACCATGCCCCTTTTTCGTTAAATTTCAGAGCTGGTTACCTCATTTCGTTTCCACTAAAACGAAAACAAGAATAGGGAAACAGCAGGTAGAAAGGATAAAACAGGCAAATGGCGGAGTTTATCTACCAGATGTATCAGGCTCGTAAGGCCCATGGCGACAAGGTGATTCTTGACGACGTGACCCTGAGCTTCTATCCCGGTGCCAAGATCGGCGTCGTGGGCCCCAACGGTATGGGCAAGTCGACCCTGCTCAAGATCATGGCCGGTATCGAGGAGGTCTCCAACGGCGATGCCAGGCTCACCCCCGGCTACACCGTGGGCATCCTGCAGCAGGAGCCGCCGCTCGACGACGACAAGACCGTCATCGAGAACGTGCGCATGGCGTTTGGCGATATGATCGCCAAGGTCGATCGCTTCAACAAGATCGGCGAGGAGATGTGCGACCCGGATTGCGACATGGACGCTCTCATGGCCGAGATGGGCAAGCTCCAAGACGAGATTGACGCTGCTGACGGCTGGGATATCGATTCCAAGCTCGGCCAGGCCATGGACGCCCTGCAGCTGCCCGATTCCGACATGCCGGTCAACGTGCTTTCCGGCGGCGAGCGCCGTCGCGTGGCCCTGTGCAAGCTGCTGCTCGAGGCTCCCGACCTGCTGCTGCTTGACGAGCCCACAAACCACCTAGACGCTGAGTCGATCCTGTGGCTCGAGCACTTCCTTCACAACTACCAGGGCGCGGTGCTTGCCGTCACGCACGATCGCTACTTCCTGGATAACGTTGCCGAGTGGATCTGCGAGGTCGACCGCGGTCACCTTTATCCCTACAAGGGCAACTACTCCACGTATCTGGAGACCAAGGCCGCCCGTATCGAGGCGCAGGGCAACCGCGACGCCAAGCTCGCCAAGCGCATGGAGGCCGAGCTCGAGTGGGTACGCAGCTCGCCCAAGGCTCGCCAGGCAAAGAACAAGGCCCGTCTGGCTCGCTACGAGGAGATGGAGGCCGAGGCCCGCGCAAGCCAGAAGCTCGACTGGACCGATATCCGCATTCCCGTTGGACCGCGTTTGGGTAACAAGGTGCTCGAGGCCCATCACCTGCACAAGGAATTCGACGGTCGCGTGCTCATCGACGACCTTTCTTTCACCCTGCCGCGTAACGGCATCGTGGGCGTCATCGGCCCCAACGGTGTGGGCAAGACTACGCTCTTCAAGACCATCGTGGGCCTGGAGCCGCTGACTTCGGGCGAGCTCGAGGTGGGCGAGACCGTCAAGATCTCCTACGTCGACCAGAACCGTTCTGGCATCGACCCCGACAAGAACCTGTGGGAGGTCGTCTCGGATGGCCTGGACCACATGATGGTGGGCGAGACCGAGGTCCCCAGCCGCGCGTACGTGGCGAGCTTTGGCTTTAAGGGCCAGGACCAGCAGAAGCGCGCTGGCGTGCTCTCCGGTGGCGAGCGCAACCGTCTGAACCTGGCGCTCACGCTCAAGCAGGGCGGCAACCTGCTGCTCCTTGACGAGCCCACGAACGACCTCGACGTCGAGACGCTGTCCTCGCTCGAAGCGGCGCTGCTCGAGTTCCCGGGCTGCTCGGTGGTCATTAGCCACGACCGTATGTTCCTGGACCGTGTCGCCACGCACATTCTGGCGTGGGAGGGCACCGACGAGAATCCGGGCAACTGGTATTGGTTCGAGGGTAATTTCGAGGCCTATCAGGCCAACCGCATCGAGCGCCTGGGCGAGGACGCGGCCCAGCCGCATCGTATTCACCGTAAGCTGACGCGCGACTAGTAGCAAGTAGAAAGGCCGCCACCAAGGGCGGCCTTTCTTGTAGCAATTGCACTGCAGCTATGCCCTGGCTGCTGGTTTGATTCATAATCAAAGTTATCTCTTTGGGATTAAAGCCCGTTTTTGCTATGAGCGATTTTCTAATTCCGTTTAAAACGTAAAGACGCATTGGGTTGCAAGGACATAAGCAAATCGAATTGAAATATAACCAGTGCTGTAACGTTACAAAAAAGATTATAGAATAGGAGTACCTTATAAGTCGCTTCTCTAGAAAGAAGAACATATGCTTTCGCGTCGTCGTTTTCTGCAACTTGTCGCGTCTTCAATTGTCGCCTTAGCCGCACGTCCGAAAGAGGTTTTTGCTTCGACGGGCAATATTGATGGTGAGCAGATACAATTTACTTCTGAAATTGCGCAAGAGCTTGCCGATAAATATATAAAGGGACTCCTCGGCTATTCGTATACGCCTTCTGACCCTATTCCTTTTGTAGATGTTGATGGGTCCCCGCTTGGTTACATTGTTCCGGTTGTGACATCCAATAGAGCCGCGGGCTATTTGGTTTTAGATGCTTCAGATGATGAAATACTTACGGGATATCGTTTTGGAGACGGCTTAGTCAGCCCTATGGATCGGGGAGGAGATCTTGGTGTCGAGTCTTATTCTTTCAATAACCCAGTCGTAATGATCAATCCATTCGAATTCGGCGTGCAATCTTTGGACGGTTCAATAACAACAAATTGCGGAAGAACAATCCCGGCTGTTTCCATAGAAGGACGGCCTGTCGTTTTATCGAATAAACCTTCAAGCTGGAACGATGTTGTAATTTACGCAACTCAAATGCAGGATTACACAGTATCTGGATTTCGTTCCATTTCTCAGTTTATGTCATATGATGAAAGCGAGATTAAGAGGCTTACCGCCCACTATGCTTGTATGGTGACAGCTTTTTCGAACGTTGCGGAACTGTATGGCATTGCCAATTTATATAGCGACCCTTCGCAATATATGCAGATATGGAGTTACACCAATACCCATGCTCTTTCCGATGAAGAACAGACTGTTCCCGGCGTTGTTTTGGGTGGAACGCCGATATCAACCTGTGCAACGGGGTTTACAAATTACTGCGCAAGCAGAGGAAGTACTCTTATCGCCCGCACTGTCTCCTCTCCGGCTATCGCGAGCATTCAAAATGAGATTAACTCTAATAGACCGAATGTTTTACATGCGAGTTTGTACAACGGATCAGCCCATTCTGTAACAGCGGAGGCTTACGCCACACTTACTGGTAAGAAAACTGGAGAGACAAGGCAGATGATTGGCATAGCGGACGGCTGGAATTCATCTTTATCCTTCCTGAAGTATGATCAGAGCTATTATGCGTGGACTTATGGAACGACTTTTTCGAAGTAGGGCGATTCGTCTAGCCCTGTCTTTGGTGCTGATGGCTTCATTGGTGGGCTGTTCAACAAAGGAAGAGATATCGCGCGGAGGTTCCGGAGAAGTGACTGCGACAGACTCAGGTTCATTAGAAATAGCTGGCGGGCATGCCGATGTGATGTTACAAGGAAAAGGCGTGCTTAGGTCGGTTGATGCTGAAGACGCTGTCTGCTCAATAGAGGATTTAAAGACAGGTGAAACTGCACCGTACCGAGTCTCAGATAATGCTGCGAATATGATTGAGTCGATACCGACTGGAGCGCAGGTTTCTTTTAGATACTTTGCTCCGCAACTTGAGGATGAGCTTGCTTCTCTGGTGTCTATATGCACCGATGACAACTAAAAGGCCTGAATTCAAAAGGCCTCGGATGGTCAATTGGCTATCCGAGGCCTTTTTTACTCGACCGGGGCTTCGACCTTGTCGATGCCCCAGGCGGCTCCGAGACCGCCGGTGGTGTTGCGGCGGATGCGCACGGTAACCTCGCGGCGCTCGCCGGCCTGCGTGTAGCACAGGGGGAAGCTTGCGCGGTTTCGCGCGGCCTCGATGGTACCGCGCTCGCGGGCGATCCAGTAGTACTCGCCGACAATGCCGAGCGTGTCGGCGCCGTAGGGGAGATAGGTCGACAACTGGTGCAGAAGCGGGCCGGGGCAGAAGACCTCGGTTGCGAAATCGACGGGGAAGTCCTCGGGGACTGTCTCTTATACACATCTGACGCTGCCGACGACTAGTC
>UQPY01000080.1 GCA_900542965.1 uncultured Collinsella sp. | reverse complement strand
CGTATTTTCCGGTGGCATCCATTACGCGATACTGCATGTAGTGGAAGTGCCACGTGCCGTTTATCACCATGTCGAGCTCGGCGCGTACGTTGTCGCGGTCCTCGGGATGAACGCGGGCGAGCCACATGTCGAGTGAGTTAAAAGGGTGCTGGGAAGGCAGGTCAAAATCGCGCACGGCGTTAACCGACCATTGCGATTCTCCAGTATCGAGGTTAAGGATGAACGGATAGCGCGTCTCGGAGCTCATGGAGATCGCTTGGAACACCCGGTCGTTGCAGGGAAGCTGATCGACGATTGGGCGTTGCGGCGCGTCATTGTTTTCCGGTTGCTGTACACGATGCATAAGCTTATAGCGATACATCTTGCGATCGGCGTCCATCGTCATCTGGCGACGCGTGTCGCCGGCAAGTGGATCGACGCGCGAGCAGCCAAAGCTAAAGCTGGCGATCATGGGCGCCTTGCCATCTGAGCTCGCCTCGATCAGCCCGGCACGTACCTGCTCCAAGCGCTGCTCGAGTTCAGTCTCGTTTGCGGAGAGCGAGATAAGCACAAACTCGTCTCCACCGATACGGAACAGCATCTCATCGTGCTCCATGGTTTCGGAGAGCGTGCGGCAGATGCTCAGAATATAGCGATTGCCTTCGGCGTGGCCAAACCTATCATTGCAATGCTTGAGATGGTCGATGTCAATATAGGCGCAGGTGAAGGGGTCGCCTTTGCGCCAGAGCTGCTCGACGTGACGGTCGAGTCCGCTGCGGTTGCCCAAGTTGGTGAGCGGATCGATATAGGCGTTGCGCTCAAGCAGCCGGCGCTCTTGTTGCAGGATGGCATGCGTCTTTTGCAGTTGCTCACCAACGGCGCGTAGCTCAGCAGGCAGCGCGGCAACATCGAGTTCGGCGGTCGAGATGCCATTCGCAAGTCGTTGGAGATAGGCAATAATCAATTGCTCACCCAGGCGATATGACTCGTTCATGATGGATAACCTCCTTGGGCGGAACAATGGTTTGTATCATATCCCCAATTCGGTTTGAATTGGGGATATAAGTCAGCTAATGGAGGCAAATTCCCCCTTCGGCGGTGGCGTTTTGCGCGCGAGCGTATCAGTTGTTATTGCCACCATCGAGCAATGCCTCAAAATCCTTCGCCGGCATGGGGCGGTAGTAGAGGAAGCCCTGAGCGTAGCGGGCGCCCATTTGTCGTAGCATGTTCGCCTGTTCATTTGTCTCGACGCCTTCGACCTCGACGGGCAGATGGAGCGACTGCGCCATTTCGAGCATCGATGAAATGATCTGCGTGCTGCGGCCTTGATCGCGATCGGTGGGTACAAAGGCGCGGTCGAGCTTGATGACGTCGACGTTGACGTTCTTGAGCATCGCGAGCGTGGACTGACCGGTGCCAAAATCGTCCATATAGGTCGAGAAGCCGCGGGTGTGCAGGTCGGCCGTCAGTTTGTCCACGGCCTCGGACTCTCCCGTATAAGCCGTCTCGGTGATCTCGATACGCATGAGCTCGGGCGGTAGGTTGTATTGGGCGGCGAGCGCCCCCATATGCTCGGCAACGTCGCAGGCAAGGATATCCACGCGCGACACATTAAGCGAAACCGGAACCACACGAAGCCCTCGATCGATGCGCTCGCGCAGCCACGAGGCGACACCCTGCCAAATGTACTTGTCGAGCGTCACCACAAAGCCGCTTTCCTCGAGTGCGGGGATAAACGTTGCGGGCGAAATGAGAGAGCCGTCCTTGTCAATCCAGCGGGTGAGTGCTTCGGCGCCAATAATCTCACCGGTTTCCATATCGACCTGGGGCTGCAAGTGGTAGGTAATACGACCATCTGAGAGCGCGTACTGGAATTCGGTCAGCGTGCGGTGGAACGCGACTTCGCGCTCGTACTCCGCGGGGCAGAAAATGGCAATGCGCTCCTTAAAGTCGTTTTTTGCGCGCCGATTGGTAAACATGGCCTTCGCCTGCGCATCGATGGTGATCTCCTCATTGGAGTCGATGGGGTAAACGCCCATGGACGGCCAAAAACCTACGCCGTCGTTGTGCTTGGCTACAGCCTCGCGCACGCGCGCATAGACACGGTGAACGAAATCGTGCTCAAAGGGTATGAGCAGACAAAAGTCGTCTTGTCCCCAGTATCCCGCGACACCCATGTTGGCGTTCTCGATATCCTTGAGCACCGTGCCCACATCGGCAAGCATACGGTCGCCTTCGGCCTGTCCATACCATTCGTTAAATAGGCGCATGTGGCCCATGTCGACGGTGGCGATACACCAAGCGCTGTCGCGCCTTGCCTTGATGAAGGCATTGGCACGGCGCATAAACTCGCTGGGGCGGTAGAGGCCTGTGAGCATGTCGAGGTGCTCGGCGACGGCGCCTTTGCGTTCCATCTCGGGTATGGGCAGACTGTCGTTGGGAACAAGTCCGCCGGCCGTGCGAAGGCGACGATCGAGTTCGCCCAAAACAGTCGATGCTTGGGAGTCCAGGCGTTCGTAAAAGGTCGGGACGACAAGACAGACGGGAGCAATGGTGTCGCCTGCGATTTGCACAGGAGCGAAAACGGCCTCTTTAAGGTGGCGGGTCAGTTGCTCGAATGCCTCGTGGTCCAGGTCATTGCTGAGCACGACGAACTGGACGCTACGTGAACGGTAGACCCTGCTCCTGCCGCGGGTGATCGACAGCATGCGGCCTGCGTATTCGGCGAGCATGTTGTCGACAGCCTCGGCTCCGTAGAGCTCGTTGAGCTTTGTCGTGCCACGAACGCGCACCGCTATAAGGCCCGTCTCGCAACGGTCGCAACGACAGGCGTCGATGGCATTGACCAACATGCGCTGGGTGCCGAGGCCTGTCGCGGCGTCGACGGTTTCGGCAAGTGAGTGGTTGACGAGCTCGCCGACATAGAGCGAGGGGACATTTTCGTCGCCGTCGATGCGAAACCCGCGAGCACGGCAGAGGACGTAGTCGCCGACGGCATTGCGCACACGATACTGCATGACGCGACGGTGCTTGGTGCCGTTATAGACCTGGTCGATGTCGTTGATGTAGGCCTCAAGGTCATCGGGATGCACGCGCGTTTTCCAGTAATCGCGACAGTTGTCTATGTGCTCCGAGGGAAGGCCAAGATCGCGCAAGGCGCCTTGCGACCAAAGGGTGCGATGTTTGTCCAAGTTCTCGATAAAGAAATAGCGGCCCTCGTTGAGCATCGAAAAGGCGTCGAAAATACGGTCGCTTATTTCGAAGTCGTCGGCGTGGACTTGCGTGATATTGCGTCGATCAAGGTGCATGGCATGACGTAGCTTGTAGTCGTACATGCGATGGTCGGCATCGAGCGTCATGCGATTGGGGGCTTCGCCCAGGGCGGGGTCGGCATACGACACTCCATAGCTAAACGAGCGGGGCATCTCGGAATCGTTGTTTTTGAGTAGGACCGTTCGGCAGTGTTCCAGACGTTCGGCGAGGTCGTCCTCGGTCGCAATCGTAGATAGGATGGCAAACTCGTCGCCGCCTATGCGAAACGCCGCTTCGTCCACTTTCATATACAGCTTGAGATAGAGGCTTACCTGCAAAATATAGCGGTTGCCCTCGTCATGGCCAAAGACGTCGTTGCAGTGCTTGAGATTGTCGATATCGATGTACGCCATGGTAACGGGGGTGTCCTGCTCCCAGAGCTCCTCGAGGGAACGGGCAAAGCCGCCGCGGTTGCCAAGTCCAGTAAGCTGGTCGGTAAAGGCGGTCCTAATCAGATCATCCTGGCGCTCGAGAAGGTCGCGGACGGTCTTTTCGAGCGTTTCGGTGTAATTGCTGACGGTGTCCATGTTGTAAGAGGCTTTCTGAGGTCGGGGCGGATGGCGTCGGGCGAGCTCGTAGTGTACACGCGTCGTTGCTCGGCGCCTTGCGTGTATCCAGGCCCCCGCCTTGCTGCGTTGTTGAGTTACTTTGCCGGCTAATGTTCGCTGTTGATAACTGCTGAGTAGTGTAAACAACAATACATATTTATATATGGGTGTCCATGCTGTGGGCGGCTACTATTCGCCAAGCGGTAGCGCGACGATGCGATGTTCGATGAAAATGCGACTGAGTCGATATATGTTGACGGGTATACTTGTCCCGTTTTAAAACGCAGGAACGGAGATGGTCACATGGCACAGCCGGATACGACGCGCACGGTGGGGCTTGCGCTCGAGGGAGGCGGCTATCGCGGTATGTATACGGCGGGCGTGCTCGACGTTTGGATGGAGCACGGTTTGACCTGCGACCATATGGTGGGTGTCTCGGCGGGCGCGGCGTTTGGCTACAACTTTAAATCGCGGCAGATTGGGCGCGCCATTCGCTACAACAAGGCCTATTGTGCCGACAAGCGCTATGCGAGCGTGACAAGCTGGCTGCGAACCGGTGACATGTTCAATGCCGATTTTGCCTATCATGAGGTGCCTATCGAGCGCGATCCCATCGACTTGGAAGCGTATCGCGCCTGCCCCATGCGATTTACGTGCGTGTGTACCGATATCGAGACGGGCAAGGCTGTCTATCACGATTTGCCGTATGGCGACGAGCGCGATATCGAGTGGATCCGGGCGTCGTCTGCTATTCCTGTGGCGACGCGTCCCGTTGCTATTGGCGGGCATAAGTATCTGGATGGTGGCGTGGCTGATTCTATCCCCAGCGCATGGCTGTTTGCGCAGGGGTATGACCGCAATATCGTGGTGCTCACGCAGCCGGCGGGCTTTGTGAAGCAGCCTAACAGCGTGATGCCCATGCTGCGGCGCGTGTTCCGTCACTACCCGGAGTTTGTTGCAGCGCTTGAGCATCGGCATGAGGTCTACAATGCCACGCTCGATGACCTGGCACGTCGCGAGGCTGCCGGCGAAATCTTTGTGGTGCGGCCGAGCGAGTCGGTGAAGGTGCCGTCGCTGTGCCGCGAACCGGATGAGCTCGAGCGCATCTACCAGGTCGGCCGCCACGATGCGGAGGCGACCTTGCCCGCGCTGGAAGCGTATCTGGCGGAGTAAGAGTCGCATGCGGAAAGCGCATCCCGGAATGGACGTTCGAACCGGGATGCGCTTTCCGCTATTGAAGATATGAGGTTGCGAATCAGCTGCTTGGCCTATGCCTATGCCTGCTGCCAGGTGTCGACGAGCTCCTTAGCTGCGGCGTGGGGGTCGTCGGCACTGCAGACGGCGCTCACCACAAAGAAGCCATCGACGCCGGTGGCCTTGAGCTGCGGCAGGTCGGCCGTCTTGACGCCGCCACCCACCACGATGGGTACGGGGCTTGCCGCGTGGAGTGCGGCCAGGTCCTCAAAGCTCTTGGTGATGATGGAGCCATCGGCCGCGCGTCCGCAATCGCGCTTGGTCTCGGTCTCGTGGAGCGGGCCGATGCCCAGGTAGTCGACCAGGCTCATGTCGGCGGTTTTGACGTACTCGAGCATTTCCTCGCAGCGGGCCGAAAGGCCCACGATGGCATCGGGGCCCAACAGCTTGCGACAGACCTCGACGGGAATATCGCTCTGGCCCACGTGCACACCGTCGACAGCGATGCCCTGCTCGCGCGCGGCGAGTACGCAGTCAAGACGGTCGTCAATCAACAAGGCGACCTGACCGGTCTTGCCGGCCTGTGCGATAGCCTGCGCGGCATCGCCCGTCAGCGCGATGATCTCGCGGGCGCTTGCCACCTTGGAGCGCACCTGGATGCAGGTAAAGCCGGCGTCGAGTGCCTGGGCCACCACATCGCCCACGGGGCGCCCGAGGGTGTTTTCGGGGCCGAGTACCAGATAGGCGGAGATATCAAGGTTGTCGCGGATGCTCATCGTGCTTCCTCCTGCTTTTTGATCTGCGCTTCCATGCGCTCGAGTTTGCCGGTCATGGTGTCGGTAAATCCGGGTCGAATATCTGCCTTGAGCACGACTTCGGTCCGGATGCCCTTGCTCGCCAGCACAAAGGTTGCGTCGCGCACGACCTGCATGACCTCGTCCCAGTCGCCCTCGATCTCGGTGAACATCGAGCTGGTGCGGTTGGGAAGGCCACTCTCGCGAATGACGCGCACGACCTCGGCGACCTCGGCGGACAGCTCATCGCCGGTGCCGCACGGGGCGATGGCCACGGCGACGAGTGTGTTCATGCCGGCGCTGGTTGTGGACTCGGACATGGCTTATGCCTCCTCGAGTTCGAGTTGGTTGTCGGCAATATCCTGGGCGGTCGCGCGGTAGAGCTCGTCGATAAAGGCGACCTTAAAGCTTGCCGGGGCATCGGCGACAGCGGCGGCACGCGTGCCGGCAACGTTGTAGACGGCAGTGCCGCAGATGGCTGCCGTAAACGGATCGGCAGCACAGGCGTACACGGCCAGTACGCCGCCTTGCGAGCAACCGCAGCCGGTGATCTTGGACATGAGCGGGCTGCCGCCGTGGGACTTGGCCACGGTCGTGCCGTCGGTGATTAGGTCGACTTCGCCCGAGACCACTACGGCGCCGCCGGTGTAGCGAGCGAGCGCCACGGCGGCATCGCGGGCGGCGTCGACCGTGTCGGTGGTATCGACACCGCGCACGCGGCTCAGATCGGCTGCCTCGCCCTCAAGACCCCACAGGCCGGCAAGCGCGATGATCTCGGAGGCGTTGCCGCGTACGATGGCGGGCTTGTACTGCTTGAGCTCGTTTACCAGCTGGGTGCGCAGGCTACCGATGCCCAGGCCCACCGGATCGAGCACCCAGGGCTTGCCGGCGTCGTGTGCCGCCTTGGCCGCGCGGGGAATCGTCTGCTCGTAGATGGGGAAGAGCGTGCCCATATTGAGATAGATGGCGCCGCCGCCGGCAACGAGTGCCTCGCCCTCGTCGGGCAGATAGACCATGGCGGCCGATCCGCCCACGGCGAGCTGTGCGTTGGCGACAAAGTCAATCGTCACCGTGTTGGTGATGGAGCCGGCCATCGGATTGGTGGCGCGAATCTCCTCCACGGCCTTGACCATATGTTGCTTAAGCTGTTCCGAATCAATCACTGCACATGCCTCCTTGGCATAGAAAAGGGGCGCTGTGCATAGACAGCGCCCCTGCAAAGGTGGCATGCTCCCTACGCCAGCATTAACTGACAGGTTCAAAGGATTGGGCTCCATGCCCTCTCAGCCTTGTGGTTTGCACCGCCGGCACTCCCGCATCGAATCTGTTGTTCCCTATACTAGCGCACC
>UQPY01000079.1 GCA_900542965.1 uncultured Collinsella sp. | reverse complement strand
AGATGTGTATAAGAGACAGCCGAATCAACTCATCGGAAAGCATGGCTTTGTCCTCGCCGGTGTTTTCGCTTAATAGTTGCAGGATGCGAACGGCGCGATAGGCTGCCATCGAGGCGGCGCCCCTCGTCGTGGTGTCGTAGGTTTCAACAGCGGCTTCGGTCATCGTGCCCACGTCCTTTCCGTTTTGGGTGGCGACGGTATGGAGCCTAGGACGTGGGGCTTTCCCAGGGGCGCAGGGCGCTCTGGGCGGTCGGTAGTCGTCGGCAAACGGTGGGTCGAGTTTTCAACAGCCCTGCTCAACTGACCAAAAACTTGCCAAAAGCTTGACGGATGCTGTTGAAAAAAGCGTCTCTCGACCGATGTCGAGAGACGCTTATGCGATGAGCGTTGGCGTGTGGCGACGCGAGCTGGCGTCCGACGATTAGAAGTCGGCGTTGCCCACGGTGCGCGGGTGCGGCAGGACGTCGCGGATGTTGCCCACGCCGGTCAGATACATGACCAAGCGCTCGAAGCCCAGACCGTAGCCGGCGTGCTTGCAGGAACCGTAGCGGCGCAGGTCAAGGTAGTACTTGTACTGCTCGGGATTCATGCCCAGGTCCTTGATGCGGGTCTCGAGCAGATCCAGGCGCTCCTCGCGCTGGGAGCCGCCGATAATCTCGCCGATACCGGGAACCAGGCAGTCGGCGGCGGCGACGGTCTTGCCGTCCTCGTTCATGCGCATGTAGAACGCCTTGATCTCGGCCGGGTAGTCGGTCACGAAGGTCGGGCGCTTAAAGTGCTCCTCGGTCAGGAAGCGCTCGTGCTCGGTCTGCAGGTCGATGCCCCAGCTCACGGGATAGTCAAACTTGTGACCGGCGGCGACGGCCTGCTCCAGGATTTCGACGGCCTCGGTATAGGTGACGCGGGCGAAGTCGGAGTTGGCGACATGGTCCAGGCGCTCGAGCAGACCCTTGTCCACAAACTTGTTGAGCATATTGAGCTCGTCGGGGCAGGTTGCCATGACGTCCTTAAGGACGTACTTGAGCATGGCCTCGGCGTTATCCATGTAGTCGTTAAGGTCGGCAAAGGCCATCTCGGGCTCGATCATCCAAAACTCGGCGGCGTGGCGCGTGGTGTTGGAGTTCTCGGCACGGAAGGTGGGGCCAAAGGTGTACACGTCACCAAAGGCCATGGCAAAGTTCTCGGCATTGAGCTGGCCGGAAACGGTGAGGCTCGCATGCTTGCCAAAGAAGTCCTGGCTCCAGTCGACCTCGCCGGACTCGGTGAGGGGCGGGTTTTTGGGGTCGAGCGTGGTTACGCGGAACATCTCGCCGGCGCCCTCGCAGTCACTCGTGGTGATGATGGGGGTGTTGACGTAGACAAAGCCCTGCTCCTGGAAGAAGCGGTGGATGGCGGCAGCCGCGACAGAGCGGATGCGGAACACGGCGCGGAACAGGTTGGTGCGCGGACGCAGGTGCTGCTGGGTGCGCAGGAACTCGACGGTTGCGCGCTTCTTCTGCAGCGGGTAATCCGGGGCACTGACGCCCTCGACCTCGATGGAGGTGGCAGAAAGCTCGAAAGGCTGGGGCGCATCGGGGGTCAGCTTGACGGTGCCGGTGCAAATGAGTGCGGCCGAGACGTTTTGATGGGCGATCTCGTCGTAGTTGTCGAGTGCCTCGCGGTTCATGACGACCTGCAGGTCGCGGAAGCAGCTGCCGTCGTTGAGCGTGACAAAGCCAAAGTTCTTCATGTCGCGGACGGACTTGACCCAGCCGGCGACGGTGACGGTTTGGCCGCCGAGCGGCTCGGCATCGGCATAGAGCTGCGCGATTTTGGTGCGGTTCACGTATCCTCCCATAACGGTTGAATGATAGTTATCCATACAGTTCGTTATTCTAGCAGCTCGTCTCATTTGGGCTATACAGATAAGGCATTGGCGGGATGGTTTTTCAAACGAAAAGCGCCCGCGGCCAAATGGTCGCGGGCGCTTGACGAGGTGCCTTTTGGCTGTGTGGCGCGGGGCCTGGCTACTTGGTCTTGGCTACCAGCAGCGGGTCGCCAAGCTTGACGAGCGGGTTGCCGCCGATAAGCGTTCCAGACTCGCCGACATGGTCGATGCTCTTAAGACGATCGAGCTCGGAGACGATGACGGTCACGATGTCCTCGTGACCAGCGGCCTTAATGGCCTCGCGGTCGAAGCTGATGAGCGGCTGGCCTGCCTTGACCACATCGCCCATCTCGACAAAGCGGGCAAAACCCTTGCCGTTCATTTCCACGGTGCCCAGGCCGACATGGATGAACACGCGCAGGCCGTCCTCGGTAATCATGCCGATGGAGTGGTTGGTGACAGTGGTGGCACCGATGCGGCCGTTGGCGGGCGCATAGATGGTGCCGGTAATGGGCTCGATGCCATAGCCCTGGCCAAGCATGCCCGAGGCGATCGTCTCGTCGGGAACCTCGTCCAGGTTGACGAGCACGCCGTTGACGGGGGCATAGATGACGCCTTCGCGGGTAGCGAAGCTTGCTGCGGGCGGAACGGACGCCTCGCCGGTCGAGGTGAAGGTGGACTTAAGCGAATCGAGCAGACCCATAGTTGCCTCCAACTTAAATAGGCGCATATCGCGCGTTTGGTTTGCCGGAAACGTTTCACATGTGTTTCGCGGCTTGGTCAACGCCCCTATTCTACGCTGCTCAACGATACCTCTGAACTGGGATTATGTGATATATCAGTTGAAGGGAAACTTATTGCCGGAGTGTTTCTGCGCCACGGGTTCAAGTGGGGTACGCTTGAAGGCGAAAAACAAGGGCGCATAATTTGCGCGAAGGGAGCACATATGATTGTCGAGAACCATGCGCTGTGGGGCGAGGAGCCGACCGAGGATTATCCGGCGACGTTTACGTATTTGGGTGCCGAGCCGTTGCCCGATAAACCGAATGGCCGCCGCCCCGCGGTGATTATCTGTGGCGGAGGTGCGTTTACGCATATCGCTCCGCATGAGCAGGATCCTGTGGCGTTTGCGTTTTTGGATCACGGTTACCAGGCCTTTGTGCTCAACTATGTCACGAGTTCTACGGGTGACGTGAGCTTTCCGCACCCCCAGGCAGATCTTGCCAAGATGGTCGCCACGGTGCGCGCCAACGCCGACGAGTGGCATGTCGATCCTAAGCGCGTGTGCGTCGTGGGCTTTTCTGCTGGCGGCATGATTTGCGCCTCGCTGGCAACACAGTGGAAGACCGGCCCCTTTGCGGCACTTGCCGGGGCGCGTCCGGACGACATTCGTCCCGATGCCGTGGTGCTGGGCTATCCATTGCTCGACTTTGCCTATGTGCGCGACATGCAGACGCGCGATCCGCGCATTGACTTGCGCGTGCCCAAGACGGGCGGCAAGACGGGACGCGATTTGCTCAACGACTACCTGTCGATGGTGACGGGCGGCGAGGCAACTGACGAGCATCTGGCCGACATCTGCCCCACCACGCATGTTTCGCGTCAGATGCCACCGACCTTTGTGTGGGGCGTGTCCGACGACAAGACGGCGCCGATCGCGCAGGTCTACCCGTTTGCGCAGCGCATGGCCGAGGAGGGCGTTGCATGCGAGATGCACGTCTTCGACCAGGGTGGTCACGGCCTTTCGCTCGGCAACGACAACACCGCGGTCGACAACGAGGACAAGCAGGTGGCAGTCCGTCCCTGGATCCGCCTGGCCTTCCGCTTTCTGGAGCGCCATCTGTAAGAGGACGGGCATCCCAGCCCTTCAATAACTTGCGGTGAAATAGCTCCGATCTGGGGCATCAACCAGCCCATCCAGGAACTATTCCACCGCAACTTCGTTTTTGATGTCCCGTCTGGAAACTGCATCCCAGTTCCCCCTTCAAGGTGGGACACGGTTTCCCATAGGGCCTCGATTTGGAAACCACATCCCGTTTCGAGCTCAAATTCTGGGTCGCAGTTTCCTCGAGGGGCCCCGTTGGGAAACTGCGACCCGTTTCGAGCGGGAATAACGGGACACGCTTTCCGCAAGGGTATCGTTTCCTACCAGACGGTGAACTGGGCGTTTTCTGTGTTCCAATGGACATCGCGAACGTAGTCGCGCACGCCCGTCGCATCTCGTGCTTCGAACAACTCAAGAATATGAGCATGTTCGTTGTTGGCTTTATTGAGCAGTTTACACGCCGTTTCCTGGTCGACAGTTTCGTAATCGCGCTTGATAAAGCAGCGTTCGAGCTGCGAGATCATATCGCGCAGACGGTCGTTGCCGCAGCGGTTGAAGTACGTTAGATGAAAGTCTCGCTGAATGTCGTCGTACTTTCGGATGAGACCGCCTTGGATCGCGAGGTCCATGGAGCCGACGAGAAATTTAAGCTGCGTAATGTCATCGTCGGTTAGGTTCGGACAGGCGAGGTATGCGGCCTGCCCGTCGAGCGGCCCCATAATCTCAAAGACTTCAACGGCGTTTTGCTGATCGAACCCACGGACGCGGAATCCGCGGCGGGGGAGATTGTCCAGATAACCGTCGCTTGCGAGCTGGATGAGCGCTTCGCGGACCGGCGTGCGCGACACGCCCATGGCGTCGCAGATCGCTTGCTCGCTCAGCCGGTCGCCGGCCGAAAGCTCGCCGGCGTCAATACGGCTCGAAATGTAGTCGTATACGTGGTCTTTCAGGGGCCTTCTGAGCGTTTCCATGAGCCTATGTTCCTTAACGGTATATTTCTAAAAGCAAATACGTTTCACTTGAATAGCTCAGTTGAATTATAGAACGACCAGCTAAATCATGCTACTTTGCGCCGATACGTAAGAATACGCTTACCGAAGAAAACCTACCGTTCAGGATTGTATACAATATACAAAACAGGAAAACCGCCCTAAGATAAAGCCATCGAAAGGAAGGCGGGCGCGAAGAAGTCCCGCTCTCTGCTAAGAGATCCAAGGAGGATCATCATGACCAAGTTCAGCCACGTCATCATCCGCCGCCCCGGCAAGTCCCTGAGCAATGGCATCACGAGTGCCCCCGAGCTTGGCCAGCCCATCTACGAGCGCGCCATCGAGGAGCACTACGATTACGAGCATGCGCTCGAGCAGTGCGGCGTTGACGTGTCGGTGCTGCCGGCACTCGAGCAGTATCCCGACAGCTGCTTCGTCGAAGATCCGGCCGTCATCACTCGCTGCGGCGCCATCATTACCAACCCCGGTGCCGATAGCCGCAACGGCGAGAAGGACGAGATCGAGCCGGCCGTCCGTCGCTTCTTTGACGACGAGCATGTCAAGCACATTGTTTCTCCGGGCACGCTCGACGGCGGCGACGTCATGATGGTCGGTGACCATTTCTACGTCGGTCGCTCCGCTCGTACCAACGAAGAGGGCATCCGCCAGTTCTGTGAGATTCTCGAGGGCTGGGGCCTCGAGGGTTCTGAGGTTCCGCTGGAGGAGGTCCTGCACCTCAAGACGGGCGTCAACTACATCGAGGACAACAACATGCTCGTCTCTGGTGAGTTCATCGATAAGCCCGACTTTGCCCAGTACAACAAGATCGTCGTGCCCGAGGACGAGGCGTACGGCGCCAACTGCATCTGGGTCAACGGTACGGTCATCGTTGCCGAGGGCTATCCGACTGTGCTCAAGGCCGTGCAGGATCTGGGCTACAAGACACTCGTCGTTGACACCTCCGAGTATCGCAAGGTCGACGGCGGCCTTTCTTGCCTGTCGCTGCGCTTCTAACGCGGTAGCTGTAACAGTCTGATGATCGCTTGACCGATGGCCCGGCACCCGATTCGGGACGTCCGGGCCATCTTTCGTTCGATCACATGATGAAGGGGGTGCACATACAATGGCCTCTAAAGCTCAAAATGAAGAGATTATCGACCCTAATGGCCTCGATCTCTTTCGTCTGACCATGATGGTCATTACCGCCAGTATTTGTGGCGGCATCTTTTCGCTTGCCGGCGATATGGCAGCAGGTGGGGCAAATACCGGTGCGGTTATCGTCTCGTGGGGAATTTGCTTTATTGGCGTCTTTGCGCTGATGATGGTGTTCAACGGTTTGTCTCAGGCCCGTCCCGACCTGACCGGCGGCATCTATGCATACGCTGCGGCCGGTTTTGGCGATTACATTGGATTCAACTCCGCTTGGGGCTACTGGATCAGCGCATGTCTTTCCAACGTGAGCTTTGCGCTCTTGCTGTTTAGCGCGCTGGGCTATTTCTTCCCTGCGTTTGGCGCGGGTAACAACCTGCTTTCTATCGTCTGCGCCAGCGTGTTTTTGTGGTTCCTTACCGCCCTTGTGCTTCGTGGCGTTAAGGAGGCTGCGGGCATTAACACGATCGTCACGTTGGCGAAGCTGGTGCCGCTGGGGCTCTTTGTGCTGAGTATCGTGCTCCTGGGTAAGTTCAACGTCGATATCTTTATGGACAACTTCTGGGGAGAGCCGGCTGGTCCTGGCTTTGGCGAGCAGGTTGTCTCGACCATGATCGCCCTTGTCTGGGTCTTCACGGGCATCGAGGGCGCTGTCGTTATCTCGGGCCGTGCAAAGTACGTGCGTGACGTCGGCCGCTCGACGGCGCTCGGATTTGCGGCTGTATTCACGCTGTATCTGATCATCTCGATGCTGTCGCTCGGCATTATGCCGCGCGAGGAGATGGCACAGCTTGCAACGCCCTCCATGGCGGGAATTCTCGAGTGCGCAATCGGTCCGGTTGGTGCTGCCATCGTAAACCTTGGCGTTATCCTTTCGTTGGTCGGCGCGCTGCTGGGCTATGTCATCATTGCGTCCGAGACGCCGTTCGAGGCGGCGCGCCAGGGATCCTTCCCTCTGGCGTTTGCCAAGACGAACAAGCACGACGCCCCGGTGGTAACGGTTCTCGTGAGCTCCGGCATCACGCAGCTCTTCTTGATCGTGTCGTATGTGGCGGCGAGCACCTACCAGTTCTTCTATAGCTGCGCAGTCAACACGATTCTGGTTCCGTATGTCTGCTCGGCTGCCTATTACATGGTGATTGGCTGGAAGAACGAGCATCTGGACGGGCCGCATGCGCCCAGCGTCGGCAAAGCCCGCTTCTTCGGTACGCTCGGCTTCATCTACACATTGTTCCTGGTGTGGTCGACGGGTCTTCAGGGCGTTATGATCACGACGATTCTTTTTGCTCCGGCCATTCCCGTTTATATGCTGGGCGAGCGAGGCCGCGGTAAACCGGTGCTTCCGCATCTGCACGACAAGCTGATCGCAGCGGTGGTCATTGTCGTGGCAATCATTTCGCTGTATCTGCACCTTGCCGGCATTGCGCCGATAGTCTAAGACTGCGGCAAGCTTCATCGCTTGGTAAGCCGACGGAGGCATCGCGTGCCGGTGCCGTTCGGTAATCCATAACTGACGTGGGCCTCTGTAACGTGCCTTTGTGAGCGCCCACCAAGCCCGCTCAGGTGACATTTTGAACTGCCTCCCATTTCTTGGACATGAGAAATGGGAGGCTTTCTTTATGCGC
>UQPY01000078.1 GCA_900542965.1 uncultured Collinsella sp. | reverse complement strand
ACTACGCGTCTCGTGGGCTCGGAGATGTGTATAAGAGACAGCCTGAAGATACTGCTCGGCCTCGGCCTGATCATACGGCAGCTTGCCGAGTTCCATGTAGCAGGCGATCGCAAAGGCGATGCCGGCGAGGATCACGGCGACCGGCGCGTCGACGGCGCCCGTCATGATGTGCTGACCCATAGTGGCGATGTCGGTGGAGCCACACACCAGGGCGGCGGCAAACAGCGCCAGCAGCATGGACGGCTCGATGAGCACGCTCATAAGCAGCTCGCGAACGCCGCCGATACCGGCGTAGGCGTTGGACGAATCCACACCGCAGAGGGCGAAGAAGAAGCGCGCGAGCGCCAGGCTGTACATGATGGTGATGGCGTCACCAAAGACCGGGATGGGGCTTTGTGCCGTAAAGAGCGGCAGGCCCATCGCGAGCATAAAGGCGACGGCGAAGAACAGCGGAGGCATAATGCGCAGCGCAAAGCTCGCGTCCTCGCACTGGGACTCGGGGCGCGCAAAGAGCTTGGCCAGGTCGCGGTAGTCCTGCATGATGCTGGGGCCGCGACGGTTGTGCATCTTGGCGCGGATCACGCGGCCGAGACCGGAGAAGAACGGCGCGACGGCCATGACGACCACGCCCTGCAGAACGGCAAGTACGATGTTGTTCATGCTCTCCCCTCCTTAACCCATTTGCACGGCGAGCACGAGGAACACCACGAGTGCCGCGACGATATAGCAGATATAGATGCTGTAGTTGCCGCCCTCGAGCTTAGTCGCGAGGTCGGCGAGCTTCTCGACACCCTTATGCGGGGCATCGACGAGAACCTTGTCGGGTACGGGCTCCACAGCCTCGGCCACACCGGTGAGCTTCTGGAAGAAGTGCGCGATGGACCAGCAGACGGCCGTGCAGCGGTCGCGCAGCGTGTAGAGCGGCTGCATAAACCAGGACACCTCGGAGGCAAAGGTCGTGGCCACGACGGGCATATGCTCGTTGGGAGCATAGCCGCATGCCCACGGCTGGGACTTCTGCACCTTACCGACGGTCTTGAGCTTGCGGTAGCCGCAAGCAAGGCCGACAAGCACCACGAGCGCAATGGCGATCGCGGGCGTGGAGGTGGCGGCGCCGGAGTACTGGTTCATGAGCTCCATGCCCTCGGCGGCAAACACGCCACCGTACGGATGCAGCACGGACGCGGCGACATCGACCAGCACGGGCGCGATCACGGGAGCGCCAATGCCCAGCACGACGCAGATGGCCGCAAGCAGCCCCTGCGCAAACACCATGGGGGCGGGAACCTCCTTGGCATTGGCCGCGGCCTCGGAGCGGGGCGCGGAGGCAAAGGAGACACCATAGGCCTTGACGAAGCACGTAACAGCCAGCGCGCCGGTAATGGCAAGCGCGACGGCAGCGAACACGGCCACGATCATGACGGCCTTGTCGCCCTGCATGGCGGCGTTAAACAGCGACTGGTAGGTAAACCACTCGGACACAAAGCCGTTGAAGGGCGGGATGGCCGAGATGGCAAGCGCGCCAACGAGGAAGCAGATGGCCGTTGCCGGCATACGACGGAACAGGCCGCCCATCTTCTCCATATTGCGCGTACCCGTGGAGTACAGCAGCGCACCGGCGCCCAAGAACAGCTCGCCCTTAAACATCGCATGGTTAAACGTGTGGTAGAGGGCGGCCATCAGGGCCAGGACGGCGATGCCGACAGAGTTGAGCGCCATGGCGGCCATGGAAGCGCCGACGCCGAGCAGAATGATGCCGATGTTCTCGACGGAGTGATAGGCCAGCAGGCGCTTGATGTCATGCTCCTGCAGGGCGAAGGCCACGCCGAGGACCGACGAGATCGCACCGAAGACCATGACCATAAGGCCCCACCAGACCTGAACGCCCGAAGCAGAAAGCAGGTCGAGACCAACCTTGAGGATACCGAAGATACCGATCTTGATCATGCCGCCGGACATGAGGGCCGACACGTTGGACGGCGCCTCGGGATGTGCCTTGGGCAGCCAGCCGTGCAGCGGGATGATACCGGCCTTGGCGCCAAAGCCAAAGAAGGCGAGCACGAAGCACACGGATGCGACCGCGGGGCTAAACTGCGTGGCACGGAAATCCGCAAAGGCAAACGAGCCGCCGGCGAAGTTGGTCATGGTGAGGAAGCTCGCCATGATGAGCACAAAGCCCACGTGCGCGATCACAAAGTAGAGCCAACCGCCATGGATGGAGTTCTCGTTCTCCTCGATTACGACCAGGAAGTACGAGGTCAGCGACATAAGCTCAAAGGCGACCAGGAACCAAAACACGTTGTCGGCTGTGATGACGAGCATCATGGAAGCCACGAAGGTGTTAAAGAAGAAGCCGGCGCGGCCCTTTTTGCCCGGGTACTCATCAAAGTAGTTGAGACCGTAGATCGAACCGGCAAACGCGAGCACCGAGATGAGCGCCACGAACAGGCCGGACAGCTGATTGAGCAGCAGCTGGAAATGGGCAAACGGGAAGAACACGATGGTGTCGACCGACGTGACATCGCCCAGCACGGCCTGGATACCGGCCACAAACGAAAGCACCGCGGCGACGGCGCCGATAAGGCAGCCGGCGGTCTTGGCGGCGTTATCGGCCTTGATCAGCAGAACCGAGGCGAGCGCACCGATGCACGAGACGGCAAGCGATGCGATAAACAGCGTCATGCTATCCATTGTTTACGCTCCCTTCTGCTTTCTCGGAGAGGCCCTGGGCCACAGCGGTAACGTCGACGACCGGACCGTTTTCGATCGAGCGCAGGCGCTTGGCCTCGTCGAGCTCGCGATCGGCCGCGCCGCCCATGACGGTCAGCGCCTTGGTGGGGCACGCCGCCACACAATGCGGGCCGTCCGGATCGAAGGCGCACAGGTCGCACTTGACAGCGCAGGTGTACTGGCCAGGAGCCCACGTAAGCAGGCTGCTCAGGGACTTAGGATACGAAGGCGTCGGGTCGCACATGCCTGCGACACCGGCGATAGACGTGCCATCGGGATGGATGGCACCGAAGGGGCACGCGATGGCGCACAGCCTGCACCCGATGCACTCCTGCTCCTTAACGTGGATGCGGTCGCCATCGTGCTCGATGGCGTTCACCGGGCAGACCTCGGCGCAAGGGGCACCCTCGCAATGGTGGCAGGCCAGGGCGGCCGAGATGCCGCCGGTCTTCACGAGCGCCAGACGCGGCGTGTCCTGAAGACCCTGCATCCGGTGGGCATCTGCACAGGCGGACTGGCATGTTCCGCAGCCGATGCACCTCTCCGGGTTGATATCGATGAAGCGGTTCATCCCCACTTCCTTTCAAAATAACGGGCCGGGCGTCCGATGCGCTTGGACGCCCGGCCCAAAAAGCCAACGAGAACGGGACTACACGATTTGGTTCACGTGCGTCTCGTCGTCGAACTTGGCGGCGCCGGGCTCAACATCCTGGGGAGCGGCAGCGTCCACCAGAGCCTGCTTAAGCTCGGTGTACTGACGCTCCACCTCGCCCTCGGCCCACACCTGGTCGGCGATGGCGTCGACCTGGCAGGCAGAGAACTTGTCCTCGGGCGTGTGCGAGACCGGGTCGACCTTGTGCATGGTCAGCTCGTTGCACTTGCCGATCCACCACTGGTAGGTCATATAGACCGTGCCCTTGTTGATACGGTCGCTCACGTCGGCGCGGCTGTAAACCTGGCCGCGACGGCTGTGAATCGAGACGATGTCGCCATTCTTGATGCCGCGCGCCTCGGCGTCCGCGGGATTCATGCGGACAAAGCCGGGCTCGTCGGCAAGCAGTGCCAGCGTCTTGCAGTTGCCGGTCATCGAACGGCAGCTGTAGTGGCCGACCTCGCGGACGGTGCAAAGGATGAGCGGGTACTCATCGTCGGGAAGCTCGGAGGGCGCCTCCCAATCGTGCGCCATCAGGTTGGCACGGCCGTCCTTGGTCGTGAACTTGCCGCCCGCGAACATGTCGGGGGTGCCATGGTCGTTCACATCGGTGCTCTTGACAGGCCACTGTGCAAAGCCGCCCTCGGGAGCCATCTTCTCGTAGGTCGCGCCCACAAAGTTGGGGCACAGGCTAATGCACTCGTTCCAGATCTGCTCGGTGTTGTCGTAGTGCATGGGGTAGCCCATGCGCGTGGACAGGTCCGCGAAGATCTCCCAGTCGTGACGGCACTCGCCCTTGGGCGGAACAGCCGCATCAAAGTGCTGGAAGCTACGGTCGGATGCGGTAAAGACACCCTCGTGCTCGCCCCAAGAGGTAGCGGGCAGGATAACGTCGGCGAGCATGGTCGTCTGCGTCATAAAGATGTCCTGGCAAATGAACAGATCCAGCTCGGAGAGCGTCTTGCGCATACCGGCCGAATCGGGCTCGGTCTGCACCGGGTCCTCGCCGTAGTTGTAGAAGCAGTGCACCTTGCCCTCGTCGACCAGGTGGCCCAGGTCGGTGAGCTTGTAGCCCTCCTCGAGAGGCAGCTTCTCCTCGGGCACGCCCCAGGCCTTGGCGAACTTGGCGCGCGCGGCCGGGTCGGTGACCTTTTGATAGCCAGGGTACAGGTTGGGCAGCATGCCCATATCGCAGGAGCCCTGGACGTTGTTCTGGCCACGCACGGGCGCGAGGCCGGAGTTGGGTTTGCCGATCTGGCCGGCAACGCAGGCGATGGAGGCGATGGTGTGCACCGTCTTCAGGTTCTGCTTCTGCTGGCATACGCCCATGCCCCAGCCAATGATGGCAGAAGGCTTCGCCGTGGCGTACATCTCGGCAGCTTGGTGGATCAGCGCGGGTTCGACACCCGTGATGTCCTGTACGGATTCGGGAGTGTAGTTCTTGATGGTCTCCCACCACTCGTCAAAGCCGTTCGTGTGCTCGGCGACGAATTCCTTGTCGTAGAGGCCATCGTTGACCAAGCAGTTGGCAAAGGCGTTGAGGAACGCGACATTGCAACCGTTCTTGATCGGAAGGTAGATATCGGCGATACGCGCGGTTTCGATATGGCGCGGGTCGGCGACAATGATCTTGCAACCCTTTTCTTTGGCTCGCACGATACGCCTTGCGACGATGGGGTGCGAATCGGCAGGGTTATAGCCGAAGAGGAAAATGCAGCCCGCATCCTCCATACCGGGGATGGAGCATGACATGCAACCTGAACCAACCGTGTCCATCAGACCGAGGACAGTAGGGCCGTGTCAAGTACGGGCGCAGTTGTCTACGCTGTGGGTGCCGATGCACGCACGCGTAAACTTCTGCATGACGTAGTTCGCCTCATTGCCGCCGCCTCGCGAAGAGCCGGTGGTCATGACAGCGTTAGGACCATATTCGTCAATTATGGCCTGCATCTTAGATGCGGTGAAATCCAGTGCCTCGTCCCAGCTTACGCGCTCAAGATCCGCGCCCTTGGTGCGGCGGATCATCGGGTGCAGCACGCGAGGAGTCAAGATCTTGGTGTCGTTGATGAAGTCGTAGCCGCTCATGCCTTTAAGGCACAGCTCGCCCTGATTGGTGATGCCGTTGAGCGGTTCGGTACCCACGACCTGGCCGTTTTGGACCAGGAGGTTAAACTGGCAACCGGCGCCGCAATACGGGCAGATCACTTTATGTTTCTCCATGACACCCTCCTTCCTTTCTCTGCTACCGATTATTCGGTACGTATTTGGCAATCGTTGGGTTTGTCGCCTTAACGCTTACGCCTCGTTTTCGATGGTGGCGCGGGCACGCTCGGCAGTCAGCTCCGCCAGGCGCTCCTCGTCTACCAGGGTGAGGCCCTTGGTCGGGCACGCCTCGGCACACGCCGGACCGCCGGGACGGTCCACGCACAGGTCGCACTTGAGCACGAAGCTCTTAGTCTGCGAACCCACGCGCACGTCACCCATCAAGACGGGGACCTGCGTGGTCGCCACGCTCACGGCGCCAAAGGGGCAGGCCATGACGCAGCTCTTGCAGCCGATGCAGTTGTCCTCGTTAACGCCGATACGATGGTTCTTTGGATCAAAGAACAAGGCGCCCGTAGGGCAGGCCTTGGCGCACGGGGCATCCTCGCAGTGATGGCAAGCCACCGGTGCGGAGATCTCGTACGTACGCGTCACGCGCAGGCGCGGCGCGGCGATGTTGCCGGGAATGTCGTGCGCCTCGATACACGCAGCCATGCAGGTTTGGCACCCAATGCAGCGCGAAGAATCGGCTACGACTCGTTTATTGCCCATGTTGTTCACTCCCTCCTGAATCCCATGCCGGAGAGATCCTGTCGACATTGACCCAAGCCGCCCGTGGACTGGCATCGACGTATCGAATGCATGCGGCGAAACATACACTCGATAGAATTCCTCCAACGATATACAGGTTAAATATACGCAGTTGCAGGTGGCAAACTTGAGCATACGCCCTGCAATACGGGTGTATTGCAGGGATTTTGGCAGGTTGGAATTATTCTCTAGAGGCTATAAAGGTGAGTGTATTACATGCGTACGCCTCAGAGATTTTTACGCGCTCTCATTTTAGATGTACTACGCTTGTATTCAAGTTAATGGTTATTTACTTGAGCGAAATAAAGTAATCGTTATAAGATGCTCAAGTATCGGCACATGCCGCATTTGACCGACTATATTGCACGCTCATTAAGGGGGCCAGTGATGTCATCGACGCAAAAACGAGCCATCCTGCAGGTGCGCATTCGCGAAGAGGACAAACAGCATGCCGAGCGCCTCTACGACGCCATGGGCACATCACTCGCCGAGGCTGTCCGCCTTTTTGTCGCGCAGAGCATTTTGATGCGCAAGCTTCCCTTTCAGCCGGTCGCTGTGCGCTCAAAGGACGGCACCGCCGCCTATGGATCGCTCAAAGCATATGGGGACCCCAATCGCCGCTCCGAGGAGCGCAATGCCTGGATTGAGTACCTTGCTACAGAAAGCGACGATTCGATTTTGGGTCCCGAGGAAGTAGATATCCATGAGTAGCACCATCATCGACGAGACCGTCATACTACGTTACCTGCTGGACGACGACGAAGTTCTGTCACCGCGCGCCGCCAAGGTCATCGCCACGCGCACCGCTCGTGTCTACCCCGAAATCATCACGCGCGTCGTGGTCACGCTGCGCGACGTCTATAAGGTTCCCCGCGTTGAGATTGCCGCGGCCATGAAAAGGCTGCTCGATGACGTCATGGTCGACGAACCAACCGTTGTTGCCCTTGCCGTCAAACTCTTTGGCAAGACCCATATGGACTTTACCGACTGCCTCCTCGCAGCCCGAACCGCCATCTACAACGATGATGTCGTGAGCTTTGGCAAGCCCATCATCCAAGGCATGATCGATTACCGCCACAAGCGCCAAACCGCAGCCGAAGCCCGCAGCCGAAGCACCGACTCCACCATCGACAAGCTCCGCCACCGCGGTCGCCACTAACCCCATCCCACCCTAAGCTGCGGTGAAATAGTTCCTGGATTTAGGCTCATTGGGGGGTGCGGACAGAAAGTTGGACCGTGAAGCGGTCCGGACTGGAGGTTCGCATG
>UQPY01000077.1 GCA_900542965.1 uncultured Collinsella sp. | reverse complement strand
ATCTACACTCGACTAGTCGTCGGCAGCGTCAGATGTGTATAAGAGACAGTTTCGCGGTATTATAGGGGCTGCATGTCATGTCCCTTTCGAAGGGTCGCCCGGCAATCGCCAGCCACGACCCCCAGACGGGACGCCAACACGATAGAGAGGAGAGGCATGCAGTACTCACAGGAAGTGGAGAACATGTGCCCCGTTGCCAAGGGTGCATACCACGGCCCCGCACCCATCCCCGAGGAGGGCAAGTGGGTCCAGGCTAAGGAGATTTCCGACATCTCCGGTCTTACGCACGGTGTGGGTTGGTGCGCACCTCAGCAGGGCGCCTGCAAGCTCACGCTGAACGTCAAGGACGGCATCATCGAGGAGGCCCTCGTTGAGACCATCGGCTGCTCGGGCATGACCCACTCTGCCGCCATGGCTTCCGAGATCCTTCCCGGTAAGACGATCCTCGAGGCCCTCAACACCGACCTCGTCTGCGACGCCATCAACGTTGCTATGCGCGAGATCTTCCTGCAGATCGTTTACGGCCGCAGCCAGACCGCGTTCTCCGAGGGCGGCCTGCCCGTGGGCGCCTCCCTCGACGACCTCGGCAAGGGCCTTCGCTCTCAGGTCGGCACCATGTTCGGCACCAAGGCCAAGGGCGCTCGTTACCTCGAGCTCGCTCAGGGCTACGTCACCCGCATGGCTCTCAACGACAAGAACGAGATCATCGCATTCGAGTTCCTGAACCTCGGCAAGTTCACCGACGCCGTCAAGGCCGGCAAGACCCCCGAGGAGGCCATCGCTGGCGCTATGGGCCACTATGGTCAGTGGGAGAACGCTGCCAAGTACATCGACCCGCGCACCGACGAGGAGACTCACTCCGTCGCCAGCGTGTTCCCGGTTCACGAGTAGAAAGGGAGGGAAATAACTATGACTGTTACGTTCGAAGGTTACGAGCGCCGCGCTGACAAGATCAACAAGTGCCTCGCCGACAACGGCATCGCCTCCCTCGAGGAAGCTCTGCAGATCTGCACCGACAAGGGCTTCAACCCGCGTGAGATCGTCAACAACACCCAGTCCATCGCCTTCCAGAACGCCGAGTGGGCCTACACCCTCGGTTGCGCTCTCGCTGTCAAGCGTGGCGCCAAGTCCGCTTCTGAGGCTGCCGCCATCATCGGCGAGGGCATCCAGGCCTTCACCGTCCCCGGCTCCGTCGCCGAGGACCGCAAGGTCGGTCTGGGCCACGGCAACCTGGGCGCTATGCTGCTCTCCGACGACACCGAGTGCTTCGCCTTCCTGGCCGGCCACGAGTCCTTCGCTGCCGCTGAGGGCGCTATCGGTCTGGCTCTGAACGCCAACAAGGCTCGCAAGAAGCCGCTGCGCGTTATCCTCAACGGTCTGGGCAAGGACGCCGCCCAGATCATCGCCCGTATCAACGGCTTCACCTATGTGAAGACCCAGTTCGACTACTACACGGGCGAGCTCAAGGTCGTCGAGACCATCCCCTACTCCGATGGTCCCCGCGCTGCCGTTAACTGCTACGGCTCCGACGACGTCCGCGAGGGCGTTGCCATCATGTGGCACGAGAACGTCGACATCTCGATCACCGGTAACTCCACCAACCCCACGCGCTTCCAGCACCCCGTCGCTGGCACCTACAAGAAGGAGCGCATCGAGGCTGGCAAGAAGTACTTCTCCGTCGCTTCTGGTGGCGGCACTGGCCGTACCCTGCACCCGGACAACATGGGCGCCGGCCCTGCCTCTTACGGCATGACCGACACCATGGGCCGCATGCACTCCGACGCCCAGTTCGCCGGTTCTTCCTCCGTGCCTGCGCACGTCGACATGATGGGTCTCATCGGCATGGGCAACAACCCCATGGTCGGTGCCACCGTCGCTTGCGCTGTCGCCGTCGAGGAGGCCCTCAAGGCCTAATCGCGCCCGCGCGATGCTCATATCGTTGAGCTTTGGAGCCGCTACCTTTCGAGGTAGCGGCTCTTTTTGTTTGCGCTGGCGCAGGGTAGCTAATGCCGATATATCAGTTGGGGCGATATACGAGATGTGATGAGATGGAGCGTCAGAGCGTCCATGACGCCCACCTGCCATATTTGCCCTTTACCGATTTGCCGGGTCTTTGCGGCCCCATTGCCGATCACCCGTGCGACAATGCGCCGGACGAGAAAGGAATCCGATGGAATCGACTGATGTACTGGTAATTGGATCTGGCATTGCGGGCCTTTGCGCCGCCATCGAAGCGGCACGCACGAGCGCAACCGTCGCTGTGGCAAGCGCCGGCAAGGTTATGAGTGGATCGAGCTTCTTCCCCGGAACCTGGGGCCTGGGGCTTATCGGACCCGTTAACCAAGACGACGAACAAGACCTCATCGACACCATCCAGACTGTCGGTGGCGGCGTCGCCGACCCCGAGCTTGTCCAGACGTTTGTCCACGGCATTCCCCAGGCAATTGAATGGCTCGAGCAAGACCTGGGCGTTGAGCTCCAGCGTCCGCAAAGCGCTGAGAGCGCTCAGCAAAAGCAGTTTATCCCCTGCTTTGACCACAAGACGCGCATGTGGCGCGGCCTCACCCGCAAGCCCCTTGAAGACGCCCTGACGGCCCAGATCGAGTCGCTCGGCATTCGTCTGCTCCCCTGCCATGAGCTTATCGACCTTATTGAGGGTGAAAACGGCAGAATTGCCGGAGCCATGCTCTATGACCGCAACGAGGAGCGCATCGCGCCTATTGCTGCCAAGGCAACGATTATTGCCGCCGGTGGCACGGGCGGACTGTTCGAGCGCAGCCTAACCTCGGCCGATGTGCTCAGCTCCTCGCAGGCCATCGCACTGGCACATGGCGCCTCCCTCATTAATATAGAGTTCATGCAGATGATGCCGGGCTTCATCGAGCCCAAGCGCAACCTAGTCTTCAACGAAAAGACCTGGCGCTACGTCAAATTCGATCAGCCGGTTGACATCGACGACGACAAACTGGACAACCTGCTTGAGCAGCGCTCTGGATATGGTCCCTTCACGTCACGCTTGGCCTCCCGCGCTATCGATCTCGTCATCGATCAGGCAGGTGTCGAAGGCCTGGCACTCCACTACGACTTTCCCCGCGAGGATGTCCCAGAGTTTGTGCAGACCTTTGCCACCTGGCTGCAAGACGAGCGCGGCATCGCCCCGACTGACGAGATGCGCGTTGCGATGTATGCCCACGCCGCTAACGGCGGCATCAAGATCGATAAGACCGCGCAAACGGGCGTTGAGGGCCTCTACGCTTGCGGTGAGGCGACAGGCGGCATGCACGGCGCCGACCGCATTGGTGGCTTGTCAAGCGCCAACGGCATCGTGTTCGGGCGCATCGCGGGCGCATCGGCAGCCCAAGCAGCACAGAAAGAGCCCGAGACAGCCCTGAAGGCGGATATCGCCCTCCCCCAGTACGGCATAGCCGCAACAGATGCCGAACGCCTGACACACAGCCTAAGGCACACGATGAGCACCTATTGCATGATCAACAGGACCGAAACAGGCCTATCCGAGGCACTACACGAGCTTGAGGGCTTGAAGACAGAGGCAACGACCTTGAGCACACAGAAAGCCCAGGACAGCGAAGTCGCAGCCCTCGCCCGCCTGCAATCGCAGATTCAACTAGCACAGGAAATGATCAAAGCCATGCGTAAGCGAACCGAAAGTCTCGGATCGCACTATCGAGCAGACTAATTCGAACACCCATCTAAAGCAGAACACAACTAATCGATATCTATGGGCCCCGTGAGCTCGAAGTGGCACGGGGCCCATTCGTGTCCGTACGGCAGCGTATCCTTATTCTGAATACGGAGCGGGCAAAGCCCGCATAGACAATAGGCCAGCGAGGAGGAGATATGGACAGTAGAGATATCGAGAAGTGGCGTGTCGAACTTGATAGCTACGCCAATGTAGAAGACGGCGTTGAGTATTGGCTCGCACGCGATTTAATGGAACCCATGGGGTACACTCGATGGGAGAACTTTGCCGAAGTTGTTAAGAGGGCAAAAGTCTCGTGCGAAACAAACAAAACTCCAGTTGATTCCCATTTTCGTGACACCACGAAAATGGTAACTGCCGGTGTCGCCGCTCGCGCGGTTAAAGACTACAAACTTACGCGCTATGCATGCTATTTAATCGCCCAGAACGGAGATTCAAACAAGCAAGAAATCGCGCTCGCACAGGCGTACTTCGCCGTGCAGACGCGCCGCCAAGAGCTCATAGAGCAGCGCTTCGCAGAGATTCAGCGCTTGCAGGCGCGCCACTCGCTATCTGATTCAGAGAAACAGCTCTCGGGTATTGCGTTCAAACGCGGCGTGGACTCCAAAGGATTCGCAATCATCAAGTCGAAGGGCGATGAAGCGTTATTCGGCGGCAGAAGCACGGCGGAAATGAAGCAACAGCTCGGCGTATCCAAGAGCTCGGCATTGGCGGACAGGCTAGCCGATGTTCTCATCAAAGCAAAGGACCTTACGAACTCGATGACGGCCTTCAACGCCGAGGAACACGACCTGTACGGTCTGGACCAGATCAAGCAAGAGCACGTCGAGAACAACACAAGCGTGCGTGGCAGCCTCATCGACCGCGGAATTGTACCCGAGAACCTACCGCCTGCCGAAGATACAAAGAAGCTCGAGCGTCGTGTGAAGGCAGACGAGAAGAAACTCAAGGAGGGTACTGACGGTTTTACCGATCCCCAGGGTAGGCTCGATCTGTGAAAGCAGCTGTGCACCGACGGGTTCGACCCCATGAAAGGTCAACAAAAAAGACGGCCAACTTTCGTTGACCGTCTTAACTTGCTTTGGCGGGCCCTCAGGGGGTCAGCCTGCTGCGCAGGCGGCCGCTGCGACGCTTCGCGCCTTGCGCGCTGCGCTGGCAAATGCTCGCGCATTTCCTCAGCACCGCGCCCTTACGGGTTCGACCCCATGTACTGTTAACAAAAAAAGACGGCCAACTTTCGTTGACCGTCTAAACATGCTTTGGTGGGCCGTCAGGGGGTCGAACCCTGGACCTTGGGATTAAGAGTCCCCTGCTCTACCAACTGAGCTAACGACCCGATATCAACACGAAGCAAGAACTGGGGTGGGTAAAGGGACTCGAACCCTCGACCTACGGGACCACAACCCGTCGCTCTAGCCAACTGAGCTACACCCACCGTGTCCTGTACGCTTCGCGCTCGACTATTATTGCAAGGAACGCCACGCGATGCAAGCCCCAATTTTCAAGAATTTTGAAAAGAGTTTTTCGAGACCGTTTCGAGCATTTCCCACCGGTTTCATAGGAGTAAACTTGCCCCACTGCAAATGCTCGAAAGGACCGGCATGAAAGAACTCTCCAACCGCACGGCAACGTTTACCGATTCGGTCATCCGCCGCATGACGCGCATCTCCAACAAGTATGGCGCCGTCAACCTGTCACAGGGCTTCCCCGACTTTGATCCCCCGGCGCAGCTGCTCAACAGCCTGAGCGCCATCGCCAGCGACCCCAAGCCGCTCTACCACCAGTACTCCATCACCTGGGGCTCCCAGGCCATGCGCGAGGCGCTTGCCGCCAAGCAGGAGCACTTTATGGGCATGCCGATCAACCCCAACGAGAACATCGTGGTCACCTGCGGCTCCACCGAGGCTATGATGGCCGCCATGATGACGGTCACAAACCCCGGCGACAAGGTCGTCATCTTCTCGCCATTCTACGAGAACTACGGCGCCGACACGATCCTCTCGGGTGCCGAGCCCATCTACGTGCCGCTTAACCCACCTGCGTTCGACTTTGACCGCGAGACACTCGAGGCGGCCTTCCGCGACAACGATCCCAAGGCCATCGTCCTGTGCAACCCTTCCAACCCCTGCGGCAAGGTCTTTACGCGCGAGGAGCTCACCTTAATCGCCGACCTCTGCAAAAAGTACGACGCCTACTGCATTACCGACGAGGTATACGAGCACATCGTCTACGCGCCCCACGAGCACGTCTATATGGCCACGCTGCCCGGCATGTTCGATCGAACCATCAGCTGCAGTTCGCTGTCTAAGACGTACTCCATCACCGGCTGGCGTCTGGGCTACACCATCGCCCCGGCCCAGATCACCGAGCGCATTAAAAAGGTCCACGACTTCCTCACCGTGGGTGCTGCCGCTCCCCTGCAGGAAGCTGTCGTCACCGCCCTCAAATTCGACGACAGCTATTACCAGGAGGTCCTCGACCTCTACACCGCCAAGCGCGACCTATTCTGTCAGGGGCTCGATAGCATCGGTCTTGAGCACAACGTGCCGCAGGGCGCCTACTACGTGATGATGGATATCTCGGAGTTTGGCTATGACAGCGACCTCGACTTCTGCGAGGACCTCGCGTCCAAGGTGGGCGTGGGCGCCGTGCCCGGCTCAAGCTTCTTCCGTGAGCCCGTCAACCACCTCATCCGCTTCCACTTTGCCAAGCGAGACGAAACGCTTAACGCCGCACTCGAAAACCTCAAGTCTCTGCGTGATAAAATCGAGCCGCGCGGGTAAGGACGGCCAGTAACTAAAGGCACTAAAGAAACCTCGTGAACCCGTTGGGCCACGAGGTATCTTTTTATAGCGACCTAATTTATTTTTTAGAGCGCTATACTTTAGAGAAGAAGCAACTCGTCCCAGAGAGGAATACTATGGCAGAACAGCAGCTTATCGGAGCGCTCGAAGCCGGCGGCACCAAGATGGTCTGCGCCACGGGCTATGCAGACGGTACGGTCCTGGAGCGCGAGCAGATTGCGACCACGACCCCGCAGGAGACCGTTGAGGCCGTCAACGCATGGTTTGCCGACAGGGGCATCGCCGCGCTGGGCATCGGCGCATTTGGCCCCACCGCAGTCAACCCCGCTTCACCCCAATACGGCAAGATCCTGGAGACGCCCAAAACGGCATGGCGCTACTTTGACCTGCTGGGCACTATCCAAAACGAGCTCAATATCCCCTGCGGCTACGATACCGACGTCAACGTCGCCTGCCTGGGCGAGGTCACGTTTGGTTGCGCCAAGGGCCTCACCGACGTGGTCTACCTGACCATCGGTACCGGCGTGGGCGCCGGCGTGCTCTCGGGCGGTAAGCTCGTGCACGGCATGATGCATCCCGAGGCCGGTCACATCCTGGTCACGCGTGACCCGCGCGACACCATCGGCGAGCATAGCGCCTGTCCCTTCCACGACAACTGCCTCGAGGGCCTCATCGCCGGCCCCGGCGTTAAAAAGCGCTGGGATGGCAAGAGCGCCGGAGACATGGCCGATGACCCGGAGGCCATGGACCTGCTCGCCGGCTATCTGGCACAGGCGCTCATGACCTACACGCTGTGCTACGCACCGCAAAAGATTATCATCGGCGGCGGCGTGGCCGACCACACCCCCATCGTGCCGCTCGCACGCAAAAAGTGCGCCGAAATGCTCAACGGCTATATCGTCACGCCCGAGGTCAACGACATCGATACCTACATTGTCAACAACAGCCTCGAGGGCAAGCAGGGCATCATGGGCTGCCTGGCCCTGGGCGCACAGGCGCTTCAGTAGCAGACGCACCCACAGGGCGTGGCGCGCTCGGCAAATCTAACCTACGGAACGACGCCACCACGCCTCATATAAGCCCTCAAATAAAAAAGGCCGCCTAGGACCAAACAATACGTCCTAGGCGGCTTTTTTGGCGCGCATCAGCGGCCGTAAGAGATATCGGAGCACAACGCCCGTTGCCGCACCACAGCAGTCGATCATCACATCGGTGATCATGCCGGCGCGTCCCGGCACAAAGAGCTGAATCGTCTCGTCGATCGAGGGAATCAGCAGCAGGAACACCGCCGTGGGCAGCAGCACGTCAAAGGTGCGCCGGCCCTCAAAATCAAAGGCGTGCGTTGCCAAGATACCGAGCACCATATACTCGGTAAAATGCGCGCACTTGCGAACAACAAAGTTGGTCACCCATGCATATGGAAGTCCCACGCCGTGCAGGAAACCGCGGATAGCTTCCATGACCGTTAGGCTCAGCGAGCCCGACCCCGAGCCGGGAACCAGCGAATTGCCCCAGATCAAGAGCGCCATCAGGCAGGTCACGACCGCCCATTTTCGATTGATCTTAACCATGCAGAAGTTATGCCTCCGCGCGGAGCGGCGCGAAGCTGGCGGTACCGCCCTCGATAACGCTCAGATAGGCACGGCCCGTACGCTTGGCGGTTGAGGACTGCAGGCGCTCGATCTCTTCCTCGAGGATCTGGTTGACGCGCTCGTGACGACGGTTTTCCATAATGCCGGCGGCAATAGCCTCGGCTCGCTCGATGCTCTCACGCGAGATGCGGGCAGTATCCTCGGGGAACACAGCGCTGTGACGGCCGACATAGGCGGGGGCAGCAGGCTGAGGGGCAGCGACGGGAGCGGGGGCTGCAACAGGAGCAGGCTCGTCAATCTCATCCAGAATCGCGGTTGCGGCGGCCCACATGCCCTCGTGGCCCTGTCTCTTATACACATCTCCGAGCCCACGAGA
>UQPY01000076.1 GCA_900542965.1 uncultured Collinsella sp. | reverse complement strand
GAATTCTTGTCTGGAATGGGATGCAGTTTCCGCTTGGGACCCGATTGGGAAAGTGGGGACCTCGGACGTTTTTCCGGACCATGTCCCGGCGCTATGCCGCATGGCCCCTCTCCTCGCGATACTCCCTAATGGTCTTCCATCCTAGGTCCTTCTTGAGCTTGCCGTCCCTGTACCACTCGATATATTCGCCGAGCAGGCGGGAGAACTCGTCGAACGGCACGCCGGTCCAGTCCCTGCCCTCGAAGAAGTCGCACTTGAGCGTGCCGAAGAACCCCTCGGCGCGCGCGTTGTCGGGGCTCCGGGCCCTCCTCGACATCGAGCGCACCACCCCGGGGCCGCACGCCTCGCGCCACTCGCGCCCCATGTAGACGGCGCCGCCGTCGGTGTGCACCGTGAGCGGCCGGTCCTCGGTCGGCCCGACTATCCCCACCAGGTCCCTGAGCATGCCGACCATCAGGTCGGAGTCGGCGTGGACCGAGACCCTCCAGCAGATCGGCCACCCGTCGAAGCAGTCGATCGCGGGCGACAGGTACGCCCTGTACCCGTCGAGCCTGAACTCCGTGACGTCGGTGACCACGAGCAGGCCGGGCGCGGGCGCGCGGAAGTCGTGCGTCCCGTCCGCGCGCAGTGGGACGTTGGCCGGGCGCTCCGCGAGCTCGCCCCGGTAGCTGCGGTACCTCGCCCTCCGGCGCATCTGCGCCGCCTTGCGGGCGACCAGGCCCTCCTCGCGCATGATCCGGCGCACGACCTTCTCGGACGCGACGACGGGGCTCTCGGCGTCCCCGGGCGCGAGCTCGCGCCACGAGACGGGCTCGCCGGGTCCCCTCCTGAGGTCGGCGGTCACGGGCTCAGGCCCGTAGACGCCGCCGCTCGCCTCGAACGACGCGCGCACGCGCTCCCTGAGCGCGGCCTTGGGGTCGGGCCTCGAGATCCTGGGCGCCTGGTCAAGATAGGTGCTCTTCGGGATCGACAGGGTCCTGGTCACGTCCGCGAGCCTCACCGCCGGCGAGAGCCTCCTCGCCGCCTCTCCCGCCCTGTGCTTCTCCTCGTTCGTCAAAGAGCCAGGGCCTGGTGCTTTTAGGACGTCCAACACCGCCAGGGCCTCGGTGAGCCTGACCTCGGCCTCGCGGGCGCGCTCGGCGGGGTCGTCGGGAAGCCCCTCCAGGCCCCAGTCCCGCCAGTCGGTCTGCTCGGGCGGCTCGCCGCCGGCCCCTCCGCGCCCGGTCCTCTCCATCTTGCCCGCGCCCCCTTCGGCTCGACGCTTCCGCGGGGAGGCGGGCTCGGTGCCCGGTCGCCTCGCGGCGAATGCGGGGCTGCCCTCGCCGTGCGAGCAGTGCATGCGCTCCGCCCGGTCGGGCATCTCACGGGCGGTCAGCTCGCCCGCCTCCTCCAGCTTGAGCCAAGCATACAGGTTGTCCTTGTTCGGGAAAAGCGGCAGGCTCCTGCAGGCGGCGGGGGCGGACAGGCCGCTCCGGTGGAACTCCCAGAGAATCCCCTCGCGCTCCTCTTTCGTATACATCGGACTCCCTCCTGGACCCAGATTGGGTCCGAGATTTTGTCCGAGGTCCCATGCATCCCGTTTCTTGACCGAATAATGGGACGCAATTTCCCGTTGGAGCGCCTTTGGGAAAGTGTGTCCCACTTCGACCGCCCAGAGTGGGATGCACTTTCCGCAAAGCACCTCAACGGGAAACTACGTCCCATTCCAAAGGCAAATTCCGGGACGCACTTTCCGAAACCCCGCCCATCCGGAAAGCCCGTCCCACTCTGAATACATCCAGCGAACATATGCGAGCGTGTTGTCCAGAACGGCCTCGTCATCGGGGTGATGGAAAATATCGTCCCAGACGCTTGCCATCGTTGCGCCCACGAGTGTCAAGAAAAAAGCCTCGAGGATTTCGAGGCTTTCACCATTTGTATTGTTTTGCACGAAGGACCGCGAACGGCGAAGCTACTCTCCCAGCACGGCCTTCTTGGCGGCTGCAGCCATGTTATCCAGATCCTCCTTGGTGGGGTGATCCTTTGCGGCAACCCAGTTGTCGAGTAGCATCTTAAATCGGGCGTTTTCGGGATCTTGCTCGAGCATGGCCTCGTAGCGCTGCTTGACCGCGGGACCCATCTTGCCCTGGCACATTGCCCAGCCTACAAGCTCGGCATCCCCAGCCAAATTGGAAGTTACGCGGTCGATAATCTGCTGATAATAGCTCTGGTCGGCCCCGAAGCCGCAGGTGCCAAACAGAAAGACACGCTTGCCGTGCAAGGTGGAGAGCAACGTCGCGACCGAAGGCGTGCACGCGCCCTTGTCGCACCAAAAACCGACAAGCACCGTGTCGGCCGCGCAGGCGCCCTGCGCCTCGAGCGAAACCTGATCTGCATCCGCATCGTCGCTCAACGCCGCGGCATGGACAAACTCAACACCTGCAGCCTGCAGCGTGCGCTTGATCGCACCCGAAACCATCCTGGTATTACCGCTCTTGCTGTTAACCACCAAAGAGCACGTCATAGTCACGTTGCCTCGTATCCCCCAAAACTAAAGCCACTAATGCAATTTATTAGATGAATATCTTAGTACTAACGTGACAGATGTAAACCACCGTCTGTCGATTGATTAATTTGCCCCGCGGGCTTGCTCACTGGGCGAATTGGCTGCGGTAGAGTTCGGCGTAGAAGCCGCCTGCCGCTAACAGCTCGTCGTGCGTGCCGCGATCGATAATCTGGCCGTCGCGCATGACCAGAATGCAGTCGGCGTTGCGGATCGTCGACAGGCGGTGCGCCACCACAAAGCTTGTGCGACCGGCCATGAGCTCGTCGAATGCCGCCTGCACCTGCAGCTCGGTGCGCGTGTCGATACTCGACGTTGCCTCGTCCAGCAGCAAGATAGCCGGGTCGGTGAGCATGACGCGCGCAATGCACAGCAGCTGCTTTTGGCCCTGGCTAAACGTGCCGCCGTCCTCGCCGATCACCGTATCGTAGCCGCCTGGCAGCTGCACGATAAACTTGTGCGCGTGCGCGCGCTTGGCGGCCTCGACAATCTGCTCGCGCGTGGCATCGGGGCAACCGTAGGCAATGTTCTGGGCCACCGTGCCCTCGAACAGCCAGGTGTCCTGCAGCACCATGCCAAAGGCGCGGCGCAGGCTCTCACGCGTGTAGTCGCGCGAGGAATGCCCGTCGACCACGATGCGCCCGGCATCGATGTCGTAAAAGCGCAGCAGCAGGTTGATGAGCGTCGTCTTACCGCAGCCCGTGGGGCCAACGAGGGCAAACCGCATACCGGGCTTGGCGTCGATGCAGATGTCCTGCAGCAGCTTGCGGTCGGGCACGTAGCTAAAGTCCACATGCTCAAAGGCGACCTCACCCTGCGGGGCTGTGAGTTCAACGGCATCCGCGGCATCGGGCTCCTGCTCGCGTGCATCGAGCAGCGCAAACATGCGGCGCGCCGAGGCATAGGCCGTCTGGATCTGCGTGATGACGTTGGTGACCTCGTTGAACGGCTTGGTGTACTGGTTGGCGTAAGACAGGAAGATCTGCACACCGCCCACCGTGAGCGCCGCGGGCACGCCCGTAATCACGCCAACGCAGCCGATCACGGCCACCACGGCATAGATGATGTTGTTGATAAAGCGCGTGCCGGGGTTAGAGAGCGAACCCATAAACTGCGCGCGCTCACCCGCGGTGTAGAGCTCGGCGTTGAGGGCGTCGAAACGCTGCTGCGCGTTCGGTCCATAGGCGAAGGCGTCCACGAGCTTTTGCTCACCCACATACTCCTCGATATGGCCGCCCAGCTGGCCCTGAATGCGCTGCTGCGCTGTAAAGCTCTTGTTGGAGAGCTTGGCGATGGCGCCCGCCGCAAAGATGGAAAGAGGTGTGACAAGCACCACCACGAGCGTCATGGTCAGGTTGATGGAGAGCATAAACGCGAGCGTGCCCACGATAGTGATGACTCCAGTAAAGAGTTGCGTGAAGCCCTGCAGCAGGCCGTCGCCCACCTGGTCGACATCGTTGACCACACGGCTCATAAGGTCGCCGTGGGCATGGCTGTCGATAAAGCTGAGCGGCATGCGGCTGAGCTTGTCGCTCGCCTCCACGCGCATGTCGCGCACCGTCTCGTAGGACAGGCGGTTAACACAGTAGCCCTGCAGCCACTGGAACGCCGCAGCGCCCATCACGACAATCGCGAGCTTGGTGACAAGCGGCAGCAGCGCATCGAAGTCCACCTGTCCGGCGGCAACGATGAGATCGATGCCCTCGCCGACGAGGATGGGCGTATAGAGTTGCAGAATCACCGAGATGGCGGCACTCACAAACGACGCCGCAAACGAGATGCGGTGCGGACGGACGTAGCCCATCAGGCGGCGAGTCACCGCGCCCACGGGGTAGCGCTCGGGGTCGCCGGGCTGGCGCGGGCCGTCACCCAGATCGTTGAGGTTATCGCTACCGGACACATTGGCCGTCATCGTGGCGACCGAACCGGAAGAAGTATACGGATTCATTTAGCGGCCCTCCTTTGCGCGGGTGGATGCAGGGGCGGAGTCCGAAGCGGGCGTCGCACTCCCCTGCTGGCCTTCGAGCTCCTCACGGCGGAGCTGCGACTGGCAAATCTCGCGGTAGAGCTGGCAGCTTGCGTACAGCTCGTCGTGCGTACCCAGGCCCGCAACCGAACCGTGATCGAGCACACAGATCATGTCGGCATCGCGCACGGTCGAGACGCGCTGGCTCACGATGACGGTCGTCAGCGGCAACCCGCCCTCGGCGGCGCCGCGCACGCTGCGCTCGCGGATGGCATGGCGAAGCGCCGCGTCGGTCTTAAAATCGAGTGCCGAGGCGGAGTCGTCCATGATCAGAATCTGCGGCGAACCCACCAAGGCACGCGCGATGGTCAGGCGCTGGCGCTGACCACCGCTGAAGTTCTTGCCGCCCGCCTCGACCGAGGCGTCGAGCCCCTGCGGCTTGTTGCGCACGAGCTCGCTGGCCTGCGCCATATCGAGCGCCGCCCAGAGCTCCTCGTCGGTCGCCGACTCGTCGCGCCAGGTCAGGTTGCTGCGAATGGTGCCGCTCACCAGCGACGCGCGCTGCGGGACGGTCGCGACCACGTGGCGCAGCTGGTCGAGCGGCCAGGTGCGCACGTCGGCACCCATTACGCTCACGCTGCCGGTACCCGCATCGTACAGGCGCGGAATGAGCGAGACGAGCGTGGACTTACCACTGCCCGTGCCGCCGATAATGCCGAGCGTTTTGCCCAGCGGCAAATCCAGAGTCACGTCGTTGACGGCATTGGCGGCGCCCGCGCCAAAGGAGAAGCTCGCGTGGCTCAAGCTCAGCGCGGGGACCGGGGCAGCTGCGCCCGCCGCGTTCGGCTCGGGCAGGGCGACCGGCTCGTTGCCCTCGTCGGTAATGCTCGGCACGCAATTGAGCACCTCGTTGATGCGCGACGCGCTGGCGCTCGCCTTGGTAAAGACCACGACCAGGTTGGCGACGTACACGATGGAGGTGAGCGTCTGCGTCATGTAGTTGACAAACGCCATGACCTGGCCCTGCGTGAGCTCGCCCACATTCACCTGGATGCCGCCCACCCACAGGATGGCGCACACGCCCAGGTTCATCACCAAAAACGTGACGGGGTTGAGAATCGACGAGAGCTTGCCCACCGCGATGGCGACATACGCCTGATCGTCAGCCGCCTGGGCAAAACGCTCGCGCTCGTGATCCTCGCGCACAAACGCGCGGACCACACGAGCGCCCGAAAGCCCCTCGCGGCAAATGAGCGCAATGCGGTCGAGCTTTGCCTGCAGCTGCTTGTAGTACGGAATGCAGCGCGCCATGACAAACCAAAACACCAGGCCGATGGCGGGCGTGCAGATTAAAAAGATAATGCCGAGCTTAAGGTCGATGGCGAGGGCCGCAACCATGGAGCCCACCGCCAGGAAAGGCCAGCGGATAAGCATGCGCACGCCCAGCGCCACGGCGAGCTGCACCTGATTGACGTCGTTGGTGATGCGCGTGATGAGCGACGGCGTGCCAAAGCGATCGAGCTCGGCATAGCTCAGCTTATTGATGTGCCCGTAGAGCGCGCCGCGAATATCGGTGCCCATGCCCTGTGAGGTGAGCGCCGCCATCTTTTGGCAAACGAGCGTAAACGAGATGCCGATCACGGCCATGGCGCCAAGCAGCATACCGTAGTGGACGACGGCGTTGACATCGTGCGCACCGATGCCCTTGTCGATCATCTGGGCAATCACGAGCGGCGTCAGCAGGTCAAAGATCACTTCGATCAACTTGCACGCAGGGCCGATCACCATATACCGGCGAAACTTACCACCAAAACGCCTGAGCAACTCAATCATAAAAAGGCGCTCCCTATCATCATTCACACTCAATTCGAATCATGATAGTACGGTGAGCCCAAAAGAAGCGTAAACAACTCGTCATTTCTAATGGGATTCGGTTTCCAAAGAAGCGGAAAAGCACGCGCACACCCAGCCAGTGTCGGGTCGACCGCCTGATATACTTACATTAGTGCTACCAAGTTAGTCGCCGACCCTTGAAATGAGGTGCCGAGATGAACGACATTCTCGCAAGAAGAGCAAGACGAGCAACTGTGGGCATCGCCCTTTCCGCGGCACTTGTCGCGGGAATCGCCCCCGCAACGGCGATCGCGGCAGAAACCAGCTCCCCCACCGGTGCAGTTGCCTTGCAGACGGAAGATGCGGCCGCCGCAAAAGAAAAAGCGTATGCAGCCATGCAGGAAGCGCTCAAAAAACTCAAAGCAGCGGAGGACGCCGCAAGTCCCGAGAGAATTGCGGGAATCAATAATATGATTGCCAGTGATCAAGAGCTCCGCGACATTATGCTGGCGCATGCCGCCGAATGTAGGGAACTCCTTCCCGCCATGCAAGCGAACGTCGATGCAGCCCAAGCCAAATACGACGAGGCCAGCAACCTGGTAAGCAGCCTTCAGGCAAAATTAGAGGCACTTAAGGCACTCGGCGACGAGGCGCCCAGCGAAGCTATTAAACAGTTGCGCTCCGAAATCATGGCGGCAAAATTGCAAGAAGAGTCTTGCAAAACGACGCTTGACAGCTACCAACGCCGCCTCGAAAGCCAGGAAAGACAGATTCAGAGATTCGAAAGTGCGGCGGAGGAAGTCAAAGCCCACATCGACGAGGAAACAGCCAAGCGAGATGCGCTCCTCGGCGATTTGGAAAAGGCGCAAGCGGCATATGACGATGCCTGCAAGGCATACGAAGAGGCAAAGGCCGCGGCAGACAAGGCCACCTCGCCCGAGATAACGAAACCCGCCGAGACGACAAAACCCTCCAGCTCAGCGCAGCCGGCCGAGACGGCGCAGCCCGCCAGCTCGCCCGCGACCGGCAAAGACGCCCCATCGAGCTCCACCAAGCAGGCGAACACGAGCAGCGGCAAGCAAGCAGATACGACCGCCGGCAAGCTCGCAAACACGGGCGACACAGCACCGAGCGCAATCGCACTCGCAGGAATCGCCGCCGCAGGCCTCGGAATAACCGCCACAGCCACACGCCGCCTCAAAAACTCAAAATAGCCGCCAGAGCATACTACCTTCGCCAATCCACAAACCCAGAGACAAAAAGAGGCTCGTTTCCCCAACCTAGGGAAACGAGCCTCTTTACTTGTAAAAACAGATGGTAATGCCGCCGTCTCTTGAACCACGTAGCCGCCGCGCTCCAGACAACGCCAACGAGCAGCAAAAAGCACGGGATTAAATTATTCAGATAAATGTGACCCTTCAGGTGGTTTTGGTCGGCTACTCGCGAGTGCCGGCAGGGCGCTTGGTAGTCGAGCGATCCCGCAGGCAAAGCCGAGGACCAGCGAGACACCAAGCGCCCTGCCGGCACTCGCGGGTAGCCGCGGCACCAAAAAGCGCCCGTGCGCTCGATGGATTCGGATGCCCGACAGAGGCTCCTTATGGCTGCTTCCTTCCGGACCTGACCAGATTCGGAACATGTCGTCATCCGAACCCATCGAACGCGCTAGGCGCTCGGTATATCTTACCCGCTCCCGCCCACCAGAGCAAGGTAGCTAATTTGGGACGGGGCTTTTTTGACTACTTTTTGACTGGTGGGGCATCAGGGTGGCGAAAGTAGTCAAGGAAGCCCCGTCCTAAATAGACTGATCTGGTACTGCGCCACGAAAAGGACCTATCTACTACGTTTAGGCCGCAAGGGTCAACCATAGCCGGCTTTTTCGAAAATCGGCAAGCTTTCTACCTGCGGTTTTTTTTGCAAATTCCGGGATGGTCGAAGGTGGCCGGTTTAACGTAGTAGATGGCCGCATTTCGTGGCAAACGGTCCGACCCAAGGCACAAGGCGGCCAACCTCGAATGGCCATTCTCGAAGTTGCGGTGGAATACGGACTGAATTGGCCCCTTAAAGGCAAAAACGCTCCGTATTTCACCGCAACTTATCGAGGGGATGGGTTTTAGATACGGCCAAGGTCGTAGGATTGGGCGGCTGCCTCGCCGGCGCAGATGAGGTTGGTTGTGGCTTCTTGCACACCGAGCGCCTGGTCGAGGGGCATGGGCTTGCGGCAGATCGGCAAAACCAAGTCAATACCCTGCCCATATACCGCGTCCAGGTTGACGGCGCGACCGCCCACGACGGCGACCACCGGCTTGCCATATCGCTTGGCGCGGCGAGCCACACCCACCGGTGCCTTACCGGCGGCGGACTGCTCGTCCATATTGCCCTCGCCCGTTATGACCAGGTCGACATCACGCATGCGTTCGTCAAACCCAATCAGATCGAGCACCGTCTCCACGCCCGAGCGTAGCTCCGCACCGAGCGCCAGTAACGCCGCGCCCAAGCCACCGGCAGCACCCGCGCCGGGCAC
>UQPY01000075.1 GCA_900542965.1 uncultured Collinsella sp. | reverse complement strand
TCATGCCGTCCTCTTTGAATGACAAGTTGTCGCTCTGGTGCCCGCGCAGCGTCGAGCAGTTACGGCGTTTGGTAAAACGCCGTAACGAATTAGCTCAGCATCGCATCCATCATCTCGGAGTTGACGGAGTCGTCGGCAGACCACTCGCCGTCATCGTTGCAGGTGTACTTGAAGATAACCGTGGTCTTCCTGGGCTCGGTGGCCTTGGTCACATCGACCATCACCTGGCCGGCCATCTTGTACAGCTCGTCATCGGAAGGAACCGTGTCGAGTGCAGCGACCTTCTCCTGATACTGGGTGGAGAAGTCCTCGACGATCTTGTTCATGGACTTGCAGGTGATGGAGACCTCGGCGGTTGCAACGCCCTTGTCCTCGTCGACCGTCACGTCGCCGATCTCGTAGTCAAAGCCCTCGAGGTAGGTCTTGGCATACTCCTTGGGATCGATGCCCAGCTGCTCGAACTCGTCGCCCGAAGCCTCCTCCAGGCCAGAGAGGAAGTCGTCGCCACCGTTCTTGACCTCATCGAACTGAGTCGTAAGATCCTCGGTGATGAGCTCCTCGATCGAAGGGCCTCCGCAGCCGGAAAGCACGACCACGCATGCAACCAAAACGGCCATGAGGGGCGCAAGCAGCAGCTTCTTTTTCATGTTGTTCCTCCCAATGAGCGGCACCGCGCTTCCCAGACACGGCGCACGTTGTGATAGTAAGCACATACTATCCACTTACGAACACCCTCGGTGGCACGAAGGCGCGGTCGGTTCGTTTTAGCGTCCGAACGGTTTGCAAGCCCGCCCAATGTACAATAAAACGCTTCCCCGCGGTGCAATAAAAAAGGGTGGCCGGACAATCCGACCACCCTTGCACATCCTTTGGATGCCGCAGTTTACTTGCGGACAACCTTGACGATGGCGTCACCGGCGGCGACAGCGGAGTCGGCCTCGACGGCAAGCTCGACATCGGCGAACTCGGCGGTGTTGGACACGGCCACGACGACGCAGTCCTTGTAACCGGCAGCGGCGATCTTGGCGCGGTCGATCTTGAGCATGGGCTGGCCGGCCTTCACGGCATCGTCGGCCTTGACGAAGCCCTCGAAGCCGTCGCCATTCATGTTGACGGTATCGACGCCAACATGCACCAGGACCTCGATGCCGCTATCGGACTGCAGGCCCACAGCGTGACCCATGGTGACGGTAACCTTGCCGTCACAGGGAGCGTAGACCAGATCGTCCTCGGGCCACACGGCGCAGCCCTTGCCCAGGACCTCGCCACCAAAGACGGGATCGGGCACGTCGGCCATCTTGATGACCTTGCCCTTGACGGGCGAGCACAGCACGTCGGCGCCGGCAGAAGCAGAGATGGAGGCAGGAGCAGCGGCAGCCGCGGGCTCAGCCTTCTTCTTGAACATGTCAAACAGACCCATACGTTTTCTCCTCTTGATTAAGCGCAACGTAGTGCGCATGCCTATGGTGATTATAGTGCCAATTGGACCAAAAACTAAGGTGGGAAGTCGAATCGAAAACTCTGCCGACGTCTTTGTCCATCGGCGCCCGTTTTGTTGATTAACCCTCGATGAGCCCTAGGTGCACGAAGGCGTTCCAGATGCCGTCGTCGTCGACATTCGTGGTCACGAAATCGGCCGCCGGTCCGGCGTTCGTCAGAACGCCGGAACTCAATCGCCGGAACTCAATTACTCCAAGCCCTCGGTGCCGTTGGACTTGATGATCTTCTGGTATGCGAAGAAGCTGTCCTTGCGGCGGCGCTCGTAGGTGCCGGTGCCGTCGTCGTACTTATCGACATGGATGAAGCCGTAGCGCTTGCGCATCTCGCCGGTACCGGCGGACACCAGGTCGATGGGGCCCCACCAGGTGTAGGCGATCAGGTCAACACCATCGGCGACGGCCTCGCCCATGGCCTTGATGTGGCTGCGCAGATAGGCGATGCGGTACGGATCGTGAATGGAGCCATCGTCCTCGACCTCGTCGTAGGCGCCCATGCCGTTCTCGACCACCATCAGCGGAATCTCGTAACGGGCGTAAATCTCGTTGAGGGCGATGCGCAGGCCCAGCGGGTCAATCTGCCAACCCCAGTCGGTGGACTCCAGGTAGGGGTTTTTGCCGCCAAAAGTCATGTTGCCCTCGGTCATCTCGTGGTCCTTGTGGGTGCCCACGGTACCGGACATGTAGTAGCTAAAGGTGTAGAAGTCGACCTTGCCGTCGGCGATATCCTGCAGGTCGCCGTCCTCCATTGCGAGCTCGACGCCGTTCTCGGCCCAGAAGCGCTTGGCATAGAACGGGTACTTGCCGCGCACCTGCACGTCGGAGCAGTACCAGTTCATGGAGTTCATCTGCTGCTGCGTGGCGAACACGTCGACCGGATCGCACGTAGCGGCGTAGGAGAGGATGAAGCAGTCCATGTTGCCCATCTTGAACTGTGGGTAGTGCTCGTGAGCGTAGCGCACGACGCGGCCGCTGGCCACAAACTGATGGTGCAGGGCCTGGTAGCGCTGCTGAGCGGTGGTCTTGATGGCGCTCGCCGGGCCCTCGAAGCCCTGGATCAGACCGGTCTCCATCATGGCGCCCATGTCCATGGTGCCGCAGTTGACCTCGTTGAAGGTCAGCCAGAACTTGACCTTGTCCTGGTAGCGGTCGAAGACGGTCTGGCAGTACTTCTCAAAGAAACCGATGAGCTCGCGGCTTGCCCAGCCGTTGTACTTCTCGACCAGGTGATAGGGCATCTCGTAGTGCGAGAGGGTCACGAGCGGCTCGATGTTGTGGGCGCGCAGGCAGTCGAAAACGCGATCGTAGAAGGCGAGGCCGGCCTCGTTGGGGTGCGCATCGTCGCCGTTGGGGAAGATGCGGCTCCAGGAGATGGACATGCGGAACATGTTGAAGCCCATCTCGGCGAACAGCGCGATATCCTCCTCGTAGTGATGGTAGAAATCGATGCCGTCATGGTTGGGGTAGAAGCGGTTGGGGTCGATGTCGATCGTGATCTGACGCGGCTCCTTGTAGCTGCCGCCCAGGAAGTGGTCGTCGACGGAAGCGCCGCGGCCGTCCACGTTCCAAGCGCCCTCAAACTGGTTGGCGGCAGTGGCGCCGCCCCAATAGAAACCCTCGGGGAACTTGATGTTTGCCATGAGCATCTCCTTTGCATCGTGGGTCGATAAGCCGAGTATCGCCCACGCGGGAGACATGCGGAGGCGGGGGCGCCAAACCCGATACTTCTTTTCGCAGCGGCACCCCGCCGCCTGCCCGCCCCTGACACTTCCTGACACCTGCCAAAAAGGGACAGGTTTATTTTGGTCGGTTTTATCTGGGAAAACGCTGACGATAGGCAGCCGGCGTGCAGCCATAGCGCTCGGCAAACTTTTTGTAGAAGAAGCTCATGTTGGCATAGCCCGCCTCGCGCGCAGCCGCCTCTGCCGTGGCACCGGCGTCGAGCAGTGCCGCTGCGCGCGCCAGGCGGCCCTCCTGCACGAGCTGCATGAATGTGCGGCCTGTCTGACGCTTGAGTAGGGCGCTTGCGTAGTTGGGGCTCAGGTGCAGATGGCGGGCGAGGTCGTCGAGCGCGCAATCGCAGGCGTGACGCTCGATATAGCCCATAGCAGCCGCGACCTGCGCCGATGGCAGCGCGGGCGCGTCCGACCGCAGAAGACCGGCCTCGTAGCTTTGCATGAGCTCGACCAACAGCAGCTCAAACAGCCTCGAGACAATCTGGGGGCTCGCTGGCGTGGGGTCCAGACGCTCGCACAGCATCTCCTGCATGTAGCGGCGCACGCGACGGCTGCCGCCCGTATGGAAATGCACGTGTCCGCGGTGGTCGGTTTCGTCCGTGAGGGCGTTGAGCAGGAACCGCGAGACCGCGCTTGTGGGCGAAAGGCTTTGCTCCAGGCTACGGCGCAGCATTGGCCGCGAGATGATAACGCTCAGCATAATGTCGTGCTCGCCGAGCTCGCCTACGGCATGCGGGCAGGCGACATCGAGCAGGAGGACCTCGTTTTGAGCGAGCATGAGCGGCGCGCCGTTGACGATCTGCGGCGCTCGTCCTCGATAGATATAGCTGATTTCGACATAATCGTGGACATGTTCCGGCACGGGATTGAAGCGCGAGTTGCGAACAATCGATAGACCATCGGGCATGCCTTCTTGTCGTAGGGCGAGCGCTGGGTTGCCGATTTTACGGATATGCCGACCATCGACATCTGCTTGATTACCTTGACCGAGTGCATCGCTCCAGTCGTAATGGGCGCCCGCGCGATAGGCTCGCTCACTGTTGGTCAGCTCGAGCAGAAGGTTGTCCAGCCGTGCGATATCCATTACATCACCATCGTTGATTCGGTCATATTCTGCCGTGGTTTTGATATTAGCAGGGCTGCGCGCTCGGCGCACTCTGACTTCAATGAATTTGAAAGGCTGTTTTGGAGGAGCGTATATGGCGGCGTATTTTGAGCAGGTGCTTGGCGGCATCTACGACAACCACGTGCTTCCGTTCTTGTGGCTCAAGGGCGAGGCGCGCGAGACGATCACCGAGTATCTGGAGCAGATCGCTGGGGCGGACATCCGCGAGGTCTGCCTGGAATCGCGCACGCATCCCGATTTCTGTCGCGACGGCTGGTGGTCTGACCTGCGCTTTATCATCGGCGAGTGCAAGCGCCTGGGGTTAAAGATCTGGCTGCTCGACGACGCCCACTTCCCCACAGGCTATGCCAACGGCGCGCTTGCGGGCGATGACGTCGACCCCGCGCTCAAGAAAACCGTGCTCAAGCATCGCACGATTACGGTCGTTGGTCCCCAGCCGTCCACGACTATCAAGCTCGGTAATCTCATGGACCCCACCGAGCGCTTTGTGGGCGCAGCGGCTTTTGATGCCGCCGGTGCGCCACTCGATCTTGCGCTTGCTGTTGAGCATGGTGACGATGGCGCACCCGCCCGCCTGCGTTTTGACGCCCCCGCCGGCGTCACCACGATCGAACTCTACATCACCAGCCAAAAGACCGGCTTTCGCGATGAGTACATCAACATGGTCGACGCCGCCTCGTGCCACGTGCTCATCGACGCCGTCTACGAACCCACGTTTGAGCACCTGGGCGACGAGTTCGGCAAAACGATCTTGGGCTTTTTTACCGACGAGCCCGGCTTTATGAACGAGAAGGGCACCACGCTCGACGATGCCTCTACCAGCAGCTTTATCGGGCGAAGCGACCTGGCGCTGCCGTGGTCGGACGAGCTTGCCCGCCGCCTACACGATGCGCTTGGCGAGAATTGGCTTACCAAGTTGCACGGCCTTTGGACGCGCGAGGCAGACGGCGCCCAGGTCCGTCACGCCTACATGGATATTGCCACGCAGCTCTACCGCGCGTGCTTTGACGAGCAGATCGGCGACTGGTGCCGTACGCACGGCGTTATGCACATTGGCCACGTGATCGAGGACAAGAGTTGCCACACGCGCCTGGGCCAGGGCGCGGGACATTACTTCCGCGCGGTCGCGGGGCAGGACATGGCCGGCGTCGACGTCGTCATCAACCAGCTTGCCCCCGGAATTGACCGCGGGCGCTACAGCTATTTCCACGGCGCATGGAACATGGAGTTCTTTACGTACGCGCTTGCCAAGCTGGGCTCTTCGGCCGCGCGCCTCGACCCCAAAAAGCAGGGGCGCTGCATGGCCGAGGTCTTTGGCGCCTTTGGCTGGCACGAGGGCCTGAGCGAGATGAAATGGATTGCCGACCATATGCTCGTCCGCGGTATTAACTGGTTTACGCCGCACGCGTTTAGCATGGCGCCCTTCCCCGATTGGGACTGCCCGCCGCACTTTTACGCGCACGGCAACAACCCGCAATGGCCGCACTTTGGCCAGCTCATGCGCTATATGAATCGCACGGCGACGCTCCTTTCGGAAGGCGCTGCCGCTCGCCCCGTCGCCATTCTGTACCATGCCGACGCCGAATGGGCCGGCAACGCCATGCCCGTCGAGCGCGTGGCGGCCGAGCTCACGCGCGCGCAGATCGATTTTGACTTTGTGCCTGCCGAGGCTTTTGAGGATGAGGGGCGTTACGAGGTTTCGATTGCCGATGGAATGCTGGCTGTTAACGGCTGTCGCTACCAGGCGTTTGTCATGCCAGGCGCCTCGTTTATTGGCGCGGCTACAGCGGAAGAGGTGAGGCGCATGATGGCCGCGGGTGTCACGGTGCTCGCTGCTGACGAAGTGCCCGGCGCTCTTTATGACGCGGATGGCGCAGCCGATCTGGACGGGCTTACGGCAACGCCACTTGCCGATGTGGCGGACGCGCTGGCAGACGCGGGGCTGCAGACCGTTGTGACCGATAGGCCACAGCCCTGGCTGCGCGCACTTCGCTACAAGCGTGCGGGCGAGACCTATGTGATGCTAGTCAACGAGCATCCGCGTGAAAGTATTTGCTGTACGGTTGCACTTGCTCGAGGCGAGCGCCTTTGCGGCACGCGCCTCGACCTGCTGAACGGCACCGAACCCGTTGCGTTTGATGGCGCGTTGGAGCTGGCGCCCTTCGAGAGCTGCGTTGTTGTTCTGGGAACGGGCGACGAGGTCGGACTCGATGACGGGGCGAACACGAATGCGGATGATGCGGTTTGCCTTAGCATCGACGGACCGTGGACCGTTGCCCTCTCCCCTGCCGGCAGCGATGGAACCTTTGGCGAGCCGCAAAAGCTCGAGCAGCTGTGTGACCTCACGGCCGAGCAGTTCCCCGGCGTATGTGGTACGTTCCGCTATCGCACGTCGTTCGAGCTGGCCGACGACCTCGCCCACACCGTCATTGACCTAGGGGATGTCTACGAAGTCGCAACGCTCACGCTCGACGGACAAACGCTCGGCACGCGCATCTGCCCACCCTATCGCTTTGCGACAGGCACACTTGCCGCCGGCACGCACGAGCTCACCATCGATGTCATCAACACGCTCGACCATGCGATTCCCGACATCTTCGCCCTCACCGAGCCCGTCGCGCCCAGCGGTGTCCTCGGCCCCGTTACCCTTCGCGGGCAAAACCTGCCAAAATAAACCTGTCCCTTTTTGGCAGGTTTGGCGAGTGCGGGAGTTCGAATGGATATCAAACGCAAGATTACCGAGGCGCAGGGCCTAACCCCTACCGAGCAGCAGCTCGGCATCTCGGCCCTTGCCATGGGCGGGGAGATCCGTGGACTACCCATTAAGGAGTTTGCTGCCCGCACCAACGTTTCGGTCGCGAGCGTGCACCGCTTTTGCAAAAAGCTCGGCCTCGAGGGCTTTAAGGACCTCAAGGTCGAGCTCATCCGCCTGGCGACCGAGGCGGGCAACCGCCGCGACGTGGATATCAACTTTCCCTTCGATGCCACGTCCACGCCTGCACAGGTTATGGAACGCATGGAAGGGCTCTACCAGACCACGCTGGCCGAGACGCAGGAGCTGCTCGACCCCGCGCAGCTCGACCACGCCGCCAAACTGATCGCGAAGGCACGGCAGGTCGATATCTACACCGGCTCGCACAACCTCTATCCAGCGGGGATGTTCCGCGACCGCCTACTTTCGTCCGGCAAGAGCGCCACATGCTACAGTAGCACCGAGGCCCAGGTGCGCACGGCGCTCGCCTCGGATTCCGGCAATGTGGCGATCGTCATCTCCTACAGCGGTCTTGCGCCCAATCTCAAGGAAATCTTGCCGATCCTCAGCAGCCGACATGTTCCCGTCATTGTCATCGGCACACCTTATTGTGCGCGCCTGCACCCCGGCTTTGCCGCCTACCTCACGGTGAGCGACCACGAGAGCATGACGCACCGCATCACGCAGTTCGCCAGCCACATCGCCGTGCAATACGTGCTCGATTCGCTCTACAGCAGCTACTTCGCCAAAGACTACGCCCGCTGCGCCGAGTTTCTAGAGCGCTCATTCCCCTACACCCGCCTGCCCGGCCTCAAATAACAATCCGGCCCCACCGCGCCTCCAATCGCCCTCCTAAGTTGCGGTGAAATAGCTCCTGTTTAGGCTCTAAACCAGCACTTTCAGGAACTATTCCACCGCAACTCGTTGGCGCAGGGGCATCGGGCGGACAGCGGGCTTTTACTTGCGAGGCGTCGGCAAAACAAAGAGTCCGTGCTGGTTGCAGTAGAGGTACATTCTGCCGCGTCCGGTGATATGAAAACGCGGTTGCACCGATTGCTCTGGATAGAGCTTCTTGAGGCAGATGCCATCCATAGTCGCATATGCCACAAAGCTAATGTAATGATCCTTGGTCATGGGATGGTCGAGCGTGACGTACCAATCGTCCTCGATGCGCTCGATGGAAAAGGCATGGTCCGCGTCCGGCTCTTCGGCCTCCTGGGGAAACATCGTGGAGCCGCAGCAGCTAAAGCTGCCTTCTCCGAGCGCGTGCACAACGTTTCCGCAGATAGGGCAAACGTAAAAGACGCCTTTGAGCATATTGCCTGCACGGTTGGCGTTGGCCCGAATGTCACCAGCCAAAAGCTCAGCCACGCTTATGCCGAGTCTCTGGGCCAAAGGTTCAACGAGGGAAATGTCAGGAAGGCCGCGGCCGGACTCCCACTTGCTGACGGCTTTATCGGTCACGCCAAGGCTTTCCGCCAAGGCACGCTGAGTGAGGCCGCGCTCTTCACGAAGCCGCTTGATGGAAGACGCAGCCAAAAAAGTATGGGGGACGTTGCTTTGCGGTGTCTGGTTCATGAGATATCCGATCAAATTGGAGGAATGGAGCGAACCGGTTCAAGAGTCAGTATCCATTTGAAGACAGCCCTCGACAACCTACGCTGCGTAGACATGCACCGACCAAACGAGCGTGGATTTTCGGACACTCAAATCACGAGCGTGGATAATCTCCCACTTTGAGCCCCCACACAGGCCAAAACCGGGAGATTACCCACGCTCATCTCTGACTAGTCATTGGGGACGTTCTTAAACGACTAGTCAAACAAGAACGTCCCCAATGACTA
>UQPY01000074.1 GCA_900542965.1 uncultured Collinsella sp. | reverse complement strand
CTTATAGACAATATTGGTAAAGATACCGCGGCGCAAGGCCAGAGCACTTTCGGGAAACAGGTCGTTGCCGATCACCATGACCTGACCGGCCTTGCCGGTCGAGACGAGCGCGTCGGCAACCACTTCGGAACCAACGGCAAAAACGCTACAGATAAGTTCAGGGGCGTCCGGCGCACTCAAGCGCTTTTCGAGCTCATGCTCGAGTTGTTTGACTTGTGCATGGGCACCTGCAAGATCCTCAACCTGCCATGGAATATCACGTTCGCGCAGGTAATTGTGGAAGGCGCGGGCGGTTAGATAGTGCGAATCGGTATATGGGTCGCCTGTCAAAAGGAGCACGCGGGCGTCGGCCCCAGAAGCATGGACTAGGTTTGCCGCCTGCTCGGCCATAAGGCTGCCTGCCGTCGAATAATCGGCCAAGCTCGCACCCAAACGTTTCAAATGCGGACGGTCGCCGTCGACAAGCTCAATCGTCACGCCCGCCTCGGCGATCTGCCCCAAAAGCTCAGTCGCACGATCGTCGCCCGGCGCATAGGCGAGCAAGCCATCAATCTTCTCGCCCACCTGCAGACGCTCGTCGATTTGCTCGAGTGCATCAGCGTAGCCGCCCACGCCAAATTCAACGCGCTCAACCGTAATGCCCCGGTCGATGACCTCCTGTTCAAAGCGATTGCAGCCTTCCCACAGGTAACGGAAAAAGTACGCTCCCTCGCGCGATGCGCGGGGCAGGCAAAACACCAGATTGATATCCTTGCGGCGCAGGCTTGAGGCACTTGTGTTGCGGTGATAGCCCATGGCCTCGGCCTTAGCGTTCACCTTGGCGCGCACGGATTCGCTCACGCCGGCCTTTCCCGTCAGGGCCTTGTGCACGGTATTGATGGAAACGCCAAGCTCGGCGGCTATGTCCTTCATGGTTACACGAGCGCTCATGGGATTACTCCGTTATAGATAAGTTGCCAATTTACAGTTCAGTTAACGATACCCCAAAAATACTCTTCAACTCGCCGCGCTCGCGCCCAAATGCGCAAAGCGCCCCGCGAACGGATGCTCGCGAGGCGCTTGGATGTCTAGACCTTATTTGATACCGCGGCCCAAGTCTTCGGCGATTTTGTCCACGCCCTTAAGTGCGGCGCACGTCTTTTTGTTGGAGCAATGCCCTGTGCAAACGCCACCCTGAGCGCAGTCGGCGCAGGTGCCCTTGCGGTAGATGCGCACGCATACCGCGACAAACGCAATACCAATAACAGCCAGTACAACAATATCGATAGGTGCCATAGCAAGCCTCCTCTAGTTAACCACCACTTACTTTACCCCATTCTCCACCTACCAAAAAGGGACAGGTTTGTTTTGGTCGGTTTTATCTGCGGAAACGCCACATCTCTCCCACCAAAAAGCCCGAGTGTCGCTGGGACACCCGGGCTCGTGGAAAAGGGTTAATCCTTATTCGGACTTAAGCGGAAACTGCGGCGGAAGCAGTGTTGGTCTCATCCTCGTCGGTCCATGCATGTTTGGGCATGGGACGGAAGATCTGGAAGAGCATCGCAACCAGCAGAACGATGGCTACAACCGTCCAAATACCAAACTGGCCAAGGACAAGTAGGTTGTAGAACTGGTTGATGAACAGGCCGATCACCCAAGCGAAGGCGCACTCGTAGCCGATGGCAATCGCGAACCACTTGCCGGAATCCATCTGGTTGCGGATGGCACCCATGGCAGCAAAGCACGGAGCGCACAGCAGGTTGAACGCGCCAAAGGCGACGCAAGCGCCCATGGTGGGGAACATGCCGGCAAACGCGGTCCACAGGCTCGGGTCGGTCTCGGCGGCATCAGCCACGGACAGCAGCGAGCCGGCGGTGGCGACGACGTTCTCCTTGGCGACAAGGCCCGAGACGGACAGCGCTGTTGCCTGCCAGGTGCTAAAGCCAAGCGGGGCGAAGATCCAGGAGACCAGGTTGCCGAGCATGGCAAGCACGGAGTAGTCCATGAACTCCTCGGAGATGCCGTCCATCGCGGGCAGGTAGCCAAAGGAACCGTTGTAGCTACCAAAGTTGGACAGGAACCAAACCACGACAGTAGACGCGAAGATGACCGTGCCGGCCTTCTTGATAAAGGCCCAGCAGCGCTCCCACACGTGCAGCGCCCAAGAACGGATCGCCGGGAAGTGGTAGGCAGGAAGCTCCATAACAAACGGCGTCGGGCGACCGGCGAAGAGCTTGGTCTTTTTGAGCATGAGGCCCGAGGCGATGACGGCAAAGACACCCAGGAAGTAGAAGAGCGGGCTGATCCACGCGGCGGTAGTGGAAGAATCGCCGATGATGGAGCCCATGAGCAGGGCGATGATCGGCAGCTTAGCGCCACAGGGGATGAACGTGGTGGTCATGACCGTCATGCGGCGGTCCTTCTCGTTCTCGATGGTCTTGGTGGCCATGACGCCGGGAACGCCGCAGCCCGAGGTCACGAGCATGGGGATAAAGGACTTACCGGACAGGCCAAAGCGGCGAAACACGCGGTCCATGATGAAGGCGACGCGGGCCATATAGCCGCAGTCCTCCAGGAAGGACAGCATGACGAACAGCAGGAACATCTGCGGCACAAAGCCAAAGATGGCACCCAGGCCGCCGACGATACCGTCACAGACGAGCGAGTCGACCAGGCCACCGTCCTCGGTGCCGCCCGCCACGAGGGCATCGTGCACCATAGTGGTAATACCCGGGACATAGGGGCCGTACTGCGCCGGATCGACCGAGTCGGCATTGTCGCCCGCAGCCTCGACAGCCGCGTCATAGGCGTCGCGGCCCTGACCGAGCACGTACCAGCCGTCGGTGCCGAAGAGCTGGTCGTTGGTGAAGTCCGTCACCGTGCCACCCAAGGTGGAAACGGCGATGTAGTACACGCAGAACATGATGACCACAAAGATCGGCAGGCCCAGGATACGGTTGGTAACCACACGGTCGATCTTCTCGGAGGTGCTCATCTTGGCAGGAGCCTTGGTGAGGCACTCGTCGATGATGTGGGCAATGACGCCGTAGCGCTCGCCGGTGATGATGGACTCGGCGTCATCGTCGCAGTCCTGCTCGCACTGAGCGACCAGCTCTTCGACGCGAGCGGCCTTCTCCTTGGTGAGGTTGATGAGCTTGCAGGCGTCCGCATCGCGCTCGAACAGCTTGACGGCATAGTAGCGGCGCTTGTTGGCGGGGACGCTTGCCGGCAGGTTGTTCTCGATGTGGTCCAGAACGTCCTCGATGGAGGAGTCGAACTTGTGCTCCGGCACCTGGCCCTTGGAAGCAGCGGACTTCTTAACCTGCTCGAAGAGCTCCGTGATGCCCTTGTTCTTAAGAGCGGAGATCATCATAACCGGGCAGCCGAGCTTCTTGGAAAGCTTGTCGGTGTCGATCTTGTCGCCGTTCTTCTCGACCAAGTCGGCCATGTTGAGGGCAACGACCACGGGCAGGCCGGTCTCGATAACCTGAAGCGCCAGGTACAGGTTACGCTCGAGGTTGGTGGCGTCGACCACCTGAACGACGACATCGGGCTCGCCGCTCATGAGGTAATCGCGCGAGCATTGTTCCTCGGGGCTGTAGGGGGAAAGCGAGTAGATGCCAGGGAGGTCCGTGATGGTAACGTTCTTGTCGCTTAGGAGCTTGGCTTCCTTTTTCTCAACCGTGACGCCGGGCCAGTTGCCAACGTAGCCGTTGGCGCCGGTGATCAGGTTGAAAAGCGTGGTCTTGCCGCAGTTGGGGTTACCCGCCAGCGCGACATGGATCTGAGAATCCGCCATTCAATCCTTCTTCCTTGTGTGCCCGCGCTGCTTTCTCCGCGCAGGCTGGATAATGTGCTTCAAAGATGCTGCATTAAGTTAGAAAAACCTAACTTTATCTGCAGAAATATACGTCGCAAGCCCTTACTGGACCTCGACGACGGCCGCCTCCTCCTTGCGGATGGAAAGCTCGTAGCCGCGCACGTTGATCTCGACCGGATCACCGAGCGGCGCGACCTTCACGACCTTGAACGAAGTGCCCTTGATGAGCCCCAAGTCCATAAGGTGGCGGCGAAGCGCACCCTCACCGTGAAGCTTGACGATGGTAGAGCTCTCGCCCACCTTAACGTCACCCAACGTCTTCATCCTCTTGTCCCCCTTTCGGTTTTTTGAAATGCTGCGGACTAACCGACGGTCATGATGTGCATGGCAACCTTGGAATCGATACCAAAGCGTGCGCCCAGCACGGTGACGATGATATTGGCGCCACTCGAGCTCACCACGTGGATTTCGTTGCCCTCGACAAAGCCGAGGTCTTTAAGGTGGTGCTTCATGTCCTCATTGCCCTTTACGCGAGACACGCGCACGGTTTCGCCCGCTTTTACCATCGAAAGCGGCATGGCCGGCATCTGCGGTCCGCAAGACATGAGTTGCTCCTAACGTCAGTTCGTCCTCAACATCGACGCGTTAAAAGTTAACCACGTCTATGTTCGCTATAGTAAACTAGCACGTGGTTAACTTTTTGGAAAGGGTCCCTATTCAGATTTCGAAAAAGTTTCCTATACGAAACAAAGGGACGCAGCAAAGGACCATCCTTTACCACGCCCTGTCATGCTTAAAGCGAGAGGTTTCTGATCGACGTAACGCAGGAAGCCTCGTCTACGCCCGAAACGCGGAAGATGATGTCCTCGCCGCACTCGCCGTAGAGAGCCATGAGGCCCATAACGTCGCGACCGTCGGTATGGCGGTCGCCGATGCTGACTGACACGTCGCTACGATGCTTGGCAATGATGTCATAGAGCAGCGCAACCGGGCGGGCATGTAATCCCAACGGATCTTTAATCGTCTTTGTAAACTCGACCATATCCCCTCCCACGACATCGCACATTCGGCCGGCAAACCCAGCCACGTGGTAGTTATTGTAACGTTAGATGCTTGTTGAAGCCCGCCAGAAGCTCGACCGGAAAGCGCGTCCCGTTATTTGGCTGGATTCTGGGTCGCAGTTTCCAAAGGGACTCTGTTTGGGAAACTGCGACCCGTTTTGGACGCAAATTCCGGGTCGTAGTTTCCGCGACGTCCGGTCGCCCCATGCCCTCACAACCTCGGCGCATAAAAAACGAGGGAAGGTGCGCGTCCTTCCCTCGTTGCGGGCAAGATGTAGCCGCTCGCCTACATCAGGCGCAGGCTGACGTCCTTGAGCTGGGCGCCGCTAACGGCACTCGGGGCGCCCGACATGAGGTCGGAGCCGCTGGCCGTCTTGGGGAACGCCATGACGTCGCGGATGGAGTCGGAACCGGTGAGCAGCATGCACACGCGGTCCAGGCCCAGAGCGAAACCGCCCATCGGGGGCGCACCAAACTTGAGGGCCTCCATGAGGAAGCCGAACTGAGACTCGGCACGCTCCTCGGTAAAGCCCAGGAGCTTGAGCATGGACATCTGCATCTCGGCGTTGTGGATACGCATACCGCCGCCGCCGGCCTCAAAGCCGTCCATGACAAAGTCGTAGGTGCAAGAACCGGCTGCCAGCGGGTCGGCCTCGATCTTGGCGATGTCGGTCTCGGTCGGCAGGGTGAAGGGCTGGTGCTCGGCGGCATAGGCCTTACGGTCCTCATCCCAGTGGAACAGCGGGAAGTTGACGACCCACAGGAAGTCGTGGCCCTCGCGCTTGATCTCGAGTGCGTTGGCCATGTGGGAACGCATGCCGCCCAGGATCTCGTCAGAGAGCAGGCGCGGGCCGGCGGCGAACATCACAAGGTCGCCGGGCTCGACGTCCATGCGCTCGCGCAGAGCCGCCATCTCCTCGTCCGAGAAGAACTTGACGATGGGGCTGTTGATGGAGCCGTCCTCGCGGAAGGCGATCCAGGCCAGACCCTTGGCGCCAAACGTGGAGGCCACGCCGGCAAGCTTATCGATCTTGGCACGTGCCCAGGCACCGGCGCCCTTGGCGTTGATGGCCTTGACGACAGAACCCTCCTCGTTCGCGGCAGTCGCAAAGACCTTGAACTTGGAGTTGGCAAAGATGTCGGTCAGGTCGACCAGGTGCATGCCATAGCGGGTATCGGGCTTGTCGGAGCCATAGGTGTCCATGGCCTCCCAGTAGTCCATGCGGCGCAGCGGCGTGGGCATCTCGACACCCATGCGGCCGAAGGCATCGGACAGGACCTCTTCGAGTGCGCTCATGACGTCGTTCTGGTCCACGAAGGACATCTCGATATCGACCTGGGTGAACTCGGGCTGACGGTCGGCACGCAGGTCCTCGTCGCGGAAGCACTTGGCAACCTGGTAGTAGCGCTCAACGCCACCAACCATGAGCAGCTGCTTCAGAAGCTGCGGGGACTGCGGCAGGGCGTAGAAGTTACCCGGCTGAATACGGCTGGGAACGATGAAGTCGCGGGCGCCCTCGGGCGTGGACTTAAACAGGGAGGGCGTCTCGACCTCCATGAACTCACGGTTGTGCAGCGCCTCGCGAATGGCAAAGGTGAAATCGGAGCGCAGCTTGAGGTTGGCCATCATCTCGGGACGACGGAGGTCCAGATAGCGATAGCGCAGGCGGGTGTCCTCGCTCGTCTCGATGCCGTCCTCGATCTGGAACGGCGGGGTGACGGACGTGTTGAGCACCTCGGCGTGGTCGGTCAGGACCTCGATCTCGCCGGTCGCGAGCTTGGTGTTGGTGGTCTCCTCGCCACGGGCGCGCACGACGCCGTGGATCTTGATGGGCCACTCGGGACGCATGGTCTCGGCGATCTTAAAGGCATCGCCATCGGAGTGCTCGGGGTCGAAGGTGAGCTGCGTGATGCCTTCGCGGTCGCGAAGGTCGCAGAAGATAAGGCCGCCGTGGTCGCGGCGACGGCTCACCCAACCGGTGAGGGTGACCTCTTCGCCCACGTTCTCGAAGCGAAGCTCGCCGCAGGTACGGGTGTGCATGGAATGCTCATCGATGGGACGGGTCTGGCTCATACCAGTGATCCTCCTTTATGGATCTGTGCCGCCCCGTGTCGTTCCGGGCGGCGTCGTACAGATTTGCCCAGCCTGCGTAAACCGCGCAGCCAGACATGGCGTTCTATCTTATCGCACCTGTGCCGATGTGCCGCGGAAAAGTAACTCTTGCCCAAAGACTTGACGGAGACGAAACAATTGACGCGGCCTGGCCGTCGCCAAGGCGCGCCGCGTGCGACAATGTGCCCCAATACAACTGCACTCGGAAAGGCCCGTCATGACTGCACGCCTCATCGTTATGGATATCGACTCCACCCTCATCAACCAGGAGGTCATCGACCTGTTGGGCGAGGAAGCCGGCGTGGGCGAGCAAGTTGCGCGGATCACCGAACGCGCCATGCGCGGCGAGCTCGACTTTAAGCAGGCGCTCGAGGAACGCGTGGGGCTGCTTGCCGGCTTGGACGAGAGCGTGTTCGAGCGCACCTTTGAGCGCGTGACGTTTACCCCCGGCGCGCTGGAGCTTGTGCGCTCGGCGCACAGCAAGGGCTGGAAGGTCGGCGTGGTAAGCGGCGGCTTTCACGAGGTCGCCGATAAGATCGTGGCCGCCGCGGGCATCGACTTTTGCCTCGCTAACCGCCTGGAGGTCGTGGACGGCAAGCTCACCGGTAAGCTGGCGGCAGACATCGTGACCAAGGAGTCCAAGCTCATCCAGCTGCTGGATTGGGCGGTTGAGTGTGGCGTCGATATGGCACACACCGTGGCAATCGGCGACGGCGCCAACGACATCCCCATGATTCAGGCCGCGGGCACGGGCATCGCGTTTTGCGCCAAGCCCAAGACGCGCGAAGCCGCCCCGTTTGCCATCGATGAGCGCAACCTGATGCTCGCCATGGACATCATCCTGCGCGACTAGTCGATCCTTCTAACAAGAGAATCAGTCTGTCCTATAGTTTCCGAACAATTTTGTCTTAGTGTTCGGAAAAATACCTTTTGAGTGCTAGACTTTGCGCCGTCGAAGGGAACATATATGGATAAGCGAGATCTTGAGCAGTTGCTGAGCGATGTTGCCGGCGGAGCAGTCACCCCGGCTGTCGCCCTTACGCGCATCCAGACGGCGCCGACCGCCGATCTGGGTTTTGCGCAGCTCGATCTTTCGCGCGGGGTGCGCCAGGGAGCCGGCGAGGTTGTCTACGGCGCCGGTAAAACCGCCGAGCAGATTGCCGCCATTATCAAAGCATTACTCAATGCCGGCCAGGTGCGCATCCTGGTCACGCGCCTGGACGCCGAAAAGGCAGCCCGCGCCTCGAAGCTCCTCGGCAACGGCATCGACCTGGGATATGTCCCAGACGCACAGCTCGCCCTCGTGGGCGGCAAGCCCTCCCCTACCGGCAACGGACGCATCGTTGTCGCCTGCGCCGGTACGAGCGACCTGCCCGTCGCCGAGGAAGCCGCATTGACGGCCGAATTCTATGGCAACGAGGTCGACCGCCTCTACGACGTGGGTGTCGCCGGCCTGCACCGTCTGCTCGCGCATGCCGAGGAGCTTGCCCAGGCACAGGTGGTCATCGCCATTGCCGGCATGGAGGGCGCACTGGCGAGCGTTGTCGGCGGCCTGGTGAGCTGTCCGGTCATCGCCGTTCCCACCAGCGTGGGTTACGGCGCGAGCTTTGGTGGCGTAGCCGCGCTACTCGCCATGCTCAACTCCTGCGCCAGCGGCGTTTCGGTCGTCAATATCGACAACGGCTTTGGTGCCGCCTATCAGGCAAGTCTTATCAATCATCTGAGCGCCGGCACGTCCTGCGCCCGTTAAGGAGCATTCCATGTCCAATCATCAGCACACGCTTATCATCGACGGCACCTCGGGCATCAGCGGCGACATGACCGTCGCGGCCCTGCTCGACCTGGGCGCCAGCGAGGAGCACCTGCGCGAGCAGCTTGCCACGCTTCCGGTCGGCGGCTTTGAGATTGCCGTTACACGCGCAAACAAGCATGGCATCGACGCCTGCGATTTCGACGTCCAGCTTGCAGAGGAGCTCGAGAACCACGATCACGATATGGCCTGGCTCTACGGCAACGAAGCAGCCGTCGAGCACGCGCACGAGCATGAGCACCACCATCATGACCATGGCGAGCACGAACACGAGCACTGCCACGAGCATGACCATGAGGCCCACGGCCATGGCCACGAGGGCCATCATCACGCCCACCACCATCACCATCGTTCTTTGGCGGACGTCACCGCCATCATCGACGGCTCGCAGCTAAGCGATGGCGCCAAGCGTCGTGCGCTCGCCATCTTTACCGCGCTCGCCGCCGCCGAGGCAAAGGCCCACGGCAAAACGCCCGAGACCGTCATGTTCCACGAGGTGGGCACCGTCGACTCCATCGTCGACGTCTGCTCTGTCGCTATCTGCCTCGATGACCTGGGTATTGAGCTGTCTCTTATACACATCTGACGCTGCCGACGACTAGTCGAGTGTAGA
>UQPY01000073.1 GCA_900542965.1 uncultured Collinsella sp. | reverse complement strand
GGGCGCAGCAGCGCCGGATCGAGACTGTCGGGGCGGTTTGTTGCGGCAAGGACAACGATACCCTTGTGGTTGTCGAATCCATCCATCTCGGTCAGCAACTGATTGAGCGTCTGCTCGCGCTCGTCGTTGCCGCTAAAGCCGCCGCCGTCGCGCTTCTTACCGATGGTATCGATCTCATCGATAAAGACGATACACGGCGCCTTTTCCTTGGCCTGCTTAAACAGGTCACGAACCTTAGCAGCGCCGCGACCGACAAACATCTCAACGAACTCAGAGCCCGAAATGCTAAAGAACGGAACGCCCGCCTCGCCGGCAACAGCCTTGGCAAGCAGGGTCTTACCGGTACCCGGAGGGCCAACAAGGAGAGCACCGCGCGGCAACTTGGCGCCGATCTCCTCATAGCGCTGCGGCTTCTCCAGAAAGTCGACGACCTCCTTGAGAGACTCCTTGGCCTCTTCCTGGCCGGCGACGTCCTTAAAGGTCACGCCCACGTCCTTGGAGGCGATCACGCGCGCGCCGGACTTACCCAGTCCGCCGCCGCCAAAGCCACCGCCGCCAAAGTTCATCGAAGGACCGTCATCACCCATGGCCTTCTTCATGCGGCGGTTGAGCCACCAGCCGATCAGGAAGAAAATCGCCATGGGAAGGATGAGCGTAAGCAGGTAGTAGGTCATCAAACCCGAGTTTTTATCGGGAACGACCGACTCCAGCGAAGCGCCAGACTCAAGCACGCGATCGGTAAAGCCCGCATCGTTCGGCACACCGGTCGTCTTATAGGCGATGTTCTCGTCCTCGCCCTTCTTGGTGTAATAAATCGAGTAATCGTCCGTGTTGTACTCGACCTTGTCGACACTCTTCTTATCGAGCGCTTTGACAAACGTCGAGTAATCGGTCTTCGTAATCTGCTGCGTGTGACCGATGTTGGGGAACAGAACGGTCGAGAGCACGAGGTAGACGACGAAGGCGATGAGCACGTAGAGGATCATATTCCGTCTACGCTTGTTGTCATCCATCTCCATCTGCTTGAACTCCATCTACTGGGGTTAATAATGCTTTCTAGAATACCCAACCCGGACGGCGATAAACCGACGCCGGGCACGAAAAGACAGAGATGGCATCACTAGAAGTCGGCAAGGTTCAAATCTATACGGGCAACTGATCGCGATGAAACCCGACACCACAGAGCTCATACTGACCGGCCGCGGCTTGCTGCCACTCGCCGACCTTGCTGACCTGGTCACCGAAATGCGCCCCGTCAAACACTACTTCGACGAAGGCCTCCTGGCCCGCCAAGGCATCGAATACTAATTGATCCGAAGGGGACGGAGGAAAACGGATCATCGACATCACGACGGAGAGCAATGATCCGTTTTCCTCCGTCCCCAAGGGATCATTTGGCAGTGGCGCGGCCGAGCCAGTTGCCGCTGTGGTGGTAGATGGTAAACATCGTGGCCGTGATGAGCCAAGTTACAGGGTAAACCAGCAGCAGGTGCTCAAGCGACGGATCGAAGGGCATGATCGCAAACACCCAAATCACTCTGAGTACGACGGTGCCAAAGATGGTGAGCATCATAGGCTGCAGACTCACGCCGGCGCCGCGGATGGAACCCGAGGCGTTCTCGATAATCGAGAAAATCGCATAGAACGGCGCAATGAAATGGAGGATAGTCGTGGTGTACGCCGAAATCGAAGCATCGTCGACAAACAAACGCGACAGCGGGCCCGAGAACACCAGCAGCACGGCAGACAGGCCACCAATGAGCATAAACGACAGCACGAGCGACGTATGATAGCCCTTGCGCATGCGCTCGTAGTTGCGCGCGCCAAAGTTCTGCGCCGAGAACGTAGTGATCGATACGCCGAGCGCCTCGGTCACCATCCAGATAATGCCATCCAGGCGCCCAGATAGACCCCAAGCAGTCGTGACATCGGCGCCAAACGAATTAACCGACACCTGGATCAGCACGTTCGAGATCGAATAGGCAGCCGATTGAAAACCGAGTGGCAGACCACACGAGATCATACTCTTGCAAATACCGCGATCGATACCGAGCTTAGACAGCGAAAGACGCCATGCACCCGGAGCGCGCATCATGCGCAACACGATCATCGTTGCATTGGAGCAAATGGTCAGCGCCACTGCGATGCCGCAGCCCAGCGCCTCCATATGCAACACAGCGACAAAGATGATATCCAGCACCACGTTAACCAGGCAGCCAGAGGCAATGATCACGGCGGGCCCGCGCGTATCGCCCACGGCACGCAGCAGTGCGGTTCCCATATTCAGCAGCAGTGCCGCAACCATCGCGGCAAAATAACAGCGAGCATAGGCCACGCCCTCGGCCAATAGTTCATGCGGCGTGTTCATAAGCACCAGCATGGGCTCAACGAACACTATGCCAAGAATCGAGAAAGCGATACCGCCCACCAGCGCGAGCGTCATGGCTGTATGGACCGAACGACTCAGTCGCTCATCATCGTGCTGGCCAAAATACTGACCGGTAATGACCGCGCAGCCGGCGCCAACGCCAACGCAAAAGCCAATGCAGAGCTCGGTGAGGACCATCGTGGCCTGAATGCCGCCCAGCGCGAGCTTGCCGCCAAACTGGCCAACGATATACGTACCGATAAGCGTGTAAGCCTGTTGAAAAAACGAACTAAAGAAGATGGGGACGCACAGCGACAGCAGCTGTTGCCAAATGACACCCTGCGTTACATCGATAGCCGTAGATTTCTTAGCCACACGCCCTCCCCGCCAACGTATGTTAAACAACAAAACGGCAATTTAAGACCAAAGCCAATATCAGCTTAGCACCGACTGGCGTCGACCGAAACACCCCGAATCAGAGCCAGGTGCGAAATATCTGCCTAGTGATACAAACCCGGCTGGTAGTGATACTCATTGCTCACGTGCGGGCACAGCTGCCAAAAGGCGACGGCGCTCGCCGCGGCCACGTTAAGCGAATCGACCCCGTGCGCCATCGGAATGCGCACCGCGTGGTCACAGCCGGCAATGGTCTTGGCGCCCAAGCCGGCACCCTCGGTACCCATAAAGATTGCCAAGCGGTCAATCTCCTGCAGCACGTGATCGTCCAGCGATACGGAATCGTCCGTCAACGCCATAGCGGCACACGAAAAACCGGCATCGTGCAACGCGCTCAGACCATCATGCGGCCACACACGAGCCTCGCTGCCAATGCGCGTCCACGGCACCTGAAACACGGTGCCCATGCTCACGCGGGCCGAGCGACGGTACAGCGGGTCGCAGCACGTCGGACTGACCAAAATACCGTCGACATTGAGCGCGGCGGCCGAGCGGAAAATCGCACCCACGTTCGTGTGGTCGACAATACCCTCGAGCACGCACACGCGCACCGGGCGCTCCCCCGCCGCCTCGACGACGCCACCCAAGAACTCATCAACCGGAATCTGCCGCGGGCGACGGAACGCCGCCAGCGCGCCGCGCGTCACGTTAAAGCCCGTCAACTGCTCCATGAGCTCCATGGAGGCAACGAACACAGGAACAGGACCCGCGCCCTCGCGCACGACTAGGCGCTCAAACAGCGGCATCATCTGGTCGAGCCAGCGTTCGCCCAAAAGAAAGCTCACCGGCTGATATCCGGCACGCACCGCGCGCTCAATAACCTTGGCACTCTCGGCGATAAAGATGCCCTTTTGCGGCTCTAGCACGCAGCGCAGCTCACGCTCGGTCAGTCGCACGTAGGCATCGAGCCGCTCGTCCTCGAGCGAATCAATTCGCAGAACCTCAACGGCATCAGTCATAGCAGCCAGCCCGCACCCTTCTTTACAGCACATCTATACCAAACGAGGCGACGCTAAGCGCCGCCCCATACATTCAATCAACCCGATAATACCGTTCACGCCAGGCGATTTACGCCTCAACGCGACGATACGTCACGAACTCATAATCGACACCCTCGTCGCCCTCGCCCGAGGCAATCGTGGCAACACCGCCACGCCATGCAATCTCCCACGCGGGATCGGCGTCCAAATCGGGAAAGTACGTGTCCACGGGATGGACGCAGCGGTTATGCGTGACCTCGGCCTCGGCGCAATACGGCAAAAACTGCCGATACACCTCGCCGCCACCGATCACCCAGGCAACGGGCTCATCGGCAACCGCGGCGAGCGCCTCGTCGATGCTATGCACCACGTCGACGCCCTCGACAGCAAAATCCTCGTCGCGGGTAAGCACGATATTGCGACGGTTCTTGAGTGGACGCTCACCGGGAAAACTCAGCAGCGTCTTGCGCCCCATGATGACCGGGCAGCCCTTGGTGCAGGCCACAAAATGGCGCATGTCGGCGCGATTGGACACCACCATGTCGCCCTCGCACCCAATGCCCCAATCGTCACACACGGCAACGATAGCAGATAGCTTACACGACATGAGCACCACCTACACCGCAATGGGAATGTTCTTGACCTGCGGACCGTGCTCGTAGCCCTCCACAATCAGGTCGTCGGTCGTAAACGCATAGAAATCGTGCACGTCGGGGTTAAGCGTTACCTTAGGCGCCGCAAACTGCGGACGCTCGATAAGTTCGCGGACAATATCGACATGACGGTCGTAGATATGGGCGTCGGCGATCACATGCAGCAGCTCGCCGGGAATCATATCGATCGACTGCGCAACCATCATCAGCAAGATGGCGTACTGGCACACATTCCAGTTGTTTGCGGCCAAAATGTCCTGGCTGCGCTGGTTGAGAATCATGTTGAGCGTCGGCTTGTCGTCCTGCGGGCGCTGCGTGACGTTATAGGTCACGCTGTACGCGCACGGATACAGGTGCATCTCGGACAGGTCGCTAAACACATACGTGTTGGTCATGATGCGGCGACTGTACGGTGTGTGCTTAAGATCGTACAGCACTCGGTCCATCTGGTCGAAATCGCCCTCGGCATAATGGCTCTTCTGGCCAATCTGGTACCCGTAGGCCTTGCCGATGGAGCCGGTCTCGTCGGCCCACTCATCCCAGATATGACTGTTGAGATCATGCACGTTATTGGACTTCTTTTGATAGATCCACAGGATCTCGTCCATGGCGGACTTGAGCGCCGTGCGGCGCAGGGTAAGCGCGGGGAACTCCTCGCGCAGGTCGTAGCGCGCCGTGACGCCAAAGTTTTTAATGGTATAGGCAGGGGTGCCGTCCTCCCACACCGGGCGGACCTTTTGGCCCTCGGTGGTGGTGCCATGGTCCAAGATATCGCGGCACATGGTTACAAACTGTTGATCAGCTTTGCTCATTGACCCTCCTGTCAGTCGTCTACAAGCGAGATTCATTGTAGCCCAGGCGCACGCGGCCCCACAGCCCAAACATAAGCCCTCATTTTCTGACATATGCCAGAAATTCCTTGCGCAAATCCGCACGTTCGCTATTCTATTGTTGACATATGTCAGATTTGGAGAGTGTATGGCTGGAAGACGCGAAAAACTGCGCCGCGTTGGGATCATCCCCGAATATCGCGGCTTTACCCCCGATGGCCTTGCCAGCGGAGACGCTATCGATATGACGGTCGATGAGCTCGAAGTACTGCGCCTGTGCGATCTGGAGGGCCTCAATCAGGAGGCCGTCGCCCTGCACATGGGCATCGCCCGCGCCACGGTGGCGGCAATCAGCAGCCGCGCGCATCGCAAGGTGGCAAACGCGTTGGTCAATGGACGAGCGATTGTCATCGAGGGCGGTAATATCGCATACTCCCCCATCACCACGACGACGGCCGCATGGCCAGCAAAGGAGGTCGGCACCATGAGGGTGGCAACAACGTACGACAACGGCAACATCTTTATGCACTTTGGCCGCAGCGAGCAGTTCAAGATCTACGACATCCAAGATGGCAAGGTGCTCAACGAGCAAGTCGTAGGCACCGGCGGCACCGGTCACGGCGCCCTGGCGGGTCTGCTTGCCAACGGTGGCGTTGACACGCTCATTTGCGGCGGTATCGGCGGCGGCGCTATCAACGCGCTTGCCCAAGCCGGCATCACGGTCTATGCGGGCGCCCAGGGCAGCTGCGATGCCTGCGTCGAGGCCCTCATTGCCGGCACGCTCGCACAGAACGGCGAGGCCACCTGCGACTGCCATGGACATGATCACGAGCACATCCACGAGCATGGCGAGTCCTGTGGCTGCCACGGTCACCACGACCATGACGGGCACGAAGGCTGCGGCTGCCACTAGCGGCAAGCACCTCGTCGAGAACGCGCTTCCACGCGTGCGACAACCAGCGAACAAACGGCGAAGGCCGTCTGGAATACCATCCAGGCGGCCTTCGCCATACACGACTCAACTAGTCGTTACTTCTTGTTGCGCATCTGCGCTTCCATCTGGCGCAGCAGGTCCATATCGGACTTGGGGCCGCCCGTTCCCAGGCCGCCCATGCCGCCCAGCCCCATGGCATCCAGACCGGGAATATTGGGCATGCGCATCTTTTTGCCCTTCTTACCCTTCTTGCCCTTCTTGCCGCCGGCCTGCGCCTGATTGGCCATCGTGCGCATGCGGCCCATCATCTTATTCATCTCGCCCCACTGCTTCATAAGGCTATTGACCTCGGTGGGGGTCACACCGGCGCCCTTGGCAATGCGGGCACGGCGCTGGCCGTTGATGATGGAGGGGCGAAGGCGCTCCTCCTTGGTCATCGACATGATGATGGCCTCGTTCTTATCGAAGATACCTTCGTCCAGGTTGCCACCCATCTGGTTAAGCGCACGCTGGCCACCGGGGAGCATGCCCAGAATGCCCTTCATGCCGCCCATCTTCTTGACGGCCTTCATCTGGTCGAGCATGTCGTTCATGGTGAAGCCCTCGCGAAGCATGCGCTCGGCGGCCTCGAGCTGCTCTGCGTCAGCCGCCTCTTGGGCCTTCTCGATGATGCCGACAACATCGCCCATGCCCAAGATTCGCTTGGCCATACGATCGGGATAGAACGGCTCCAGCGAATCGGGTTTCTCGCCCATGCTCACGAACTTGATAGGCTTGCCGGTCACCTGGCGCACGGAAAGCGCGCCGCCGCCACGGGCGTCGCCGTCGAGCTTGGAGATGATCACGCCGTCAAAGTCGGTGCGCTCGGCGAAGGTCGAGACGACGTTGACAATATCCTGGCCGGTCATGGCATCGACGACCATCAGCACCTGATCGGGCTTGACGGCCTTCTTAATGTCGACGGCCTCCTGCATCATCTGCTCATCGATCTGCAGACGACCGGCGGTATCGACGATGACCACGTCGCGTAGGTGGTCGACGGCCTCCTGGATGGCACCCTTGGCGATGTCGACCGGATGCGCGCCGTCGCCGCGGAAGACCGGCACGCCGATCTCGCCACCGAGCGTCGCCAACTGGTCGGCTGCGGCGGGGCGGTAGACGTCGCACGCGGCGAGCAGCGGTGAGCGGCCCTGCTTCTTAAGCAAATAGGCCAGCTTTACGGCAGCCGTGGTCTTACCGGAGCCCTGCAGGCCCACGAGCATGATGACATTGGGAATGCGGTTGCTAAAGACGAGCTTGCTCTCGGTGGAACCGAGCATCTCGGTGAGCTCGTCGAGCACGATCTTGACGACGTTTTGCGCCGGCGACAGCGACTCCATGACCTCGGCGGTCATGCAGCGCTCCTTGGTCTTGGCGACGAACTCCTTGACGACCTTGAAGTTGACGTCGGCCTCGAGCAGCGCCATGCGAATGTCGCGCATGGCCGAGGTGATATCGGCCTCGGTCAGCTTGCCCTTGCCGCGCAGGCGGTCAAATGTGTCGTTGAGGCGATCGCTCAGGGAATCAAACACTGGTTACTCCTTAGTTGGACTCGCCCACCAGGGCGCGGCAGAAATCTTTGGCATTGAACTCCTGCAGGTCATCGACCTGCTCGCCCACGCCGATGCGCAGGATCGGGAGCTTGAGCTTCTCGGCAACGGCCATGGCGATACCGCCCTTAGCCGTGCCGTCGAGCTTAGTCATGATAATACCGTCCAGGCCCAGCGCCTCGTTAAACTCGAGCGCCTGGTTCAGACCGTTCTGACCCGTAGCGGCATCGATCACAAGCACGACCGAGACAGGCATGGGGCCGGCGGCCATATTGGCGGCGCGCTTACGGGTCACATTGACCACCTTGGCGAGCTCACGCATGAGCTCGGGGCTCGTGTGCAGACGACCGGCGGTATCGATGAGCACCAGGTCGCTGCCGCGCTTATCGGCCTCGTCGAGCACGTCATAGCACACGCTCGCCGGATCGGAGCCGCGGTCGCGCTTGATAACCGGTACGCCGGCACGCTGGCCCCACACATCGAGCTGCTCGATGGCGGCGGCGCGGAAGGTGTCGGCCGAACCGATCACCACGTTCTTGCCGCGGGCGGCCATGGCGCTCGCGATCTTACCGACCGTCGTGGTCTTGCCGGCACCGTTAATGCCCACAAACAGCACGCAGCTCGGCGTATCGGAGAACGGATCGCGCTCGATGGGCACAAAGTGCTGCTCAAGCTGCTCGGCCAGGGCGCGACGGAGTTGCGGGGCGGTCTTGAGGTTCTTCTTGGCCGCGGCATCACGCAGGTCATCGGAGACCTTGATGGCGACCTCGGCGCCCATGTCACCCATGACGAGGGTGTCCTCCAGGTCCTCCCAAAAATCCTCGTCGACCTCGCCGCCAAAGTAAAAGACCTCGTTGAGGGCCTCGCGACTGCGCTCAAGTCCGCGCGAGAGAGCGTCAAAGAATCCCATTATGCATTCACGACCTTTCCGGTTTCGCGATCGAGTTTTTGCGAGACGACGCGACTGACGCCGTCGGCTTGCATCGAGACGCCATAGAGGACGTCAGCGTCCTCCATAGTACGGCGCTGATGCGAAATGACCAAGAGCTGCGTATCGGAACGCAGCACATCGAGGGCGCCGATGAGCTTGGACAGGTTGGCGTCGTCGAGCGCCGCCTCGACCTCGTCCAGCACATAGAACGGCACCGTGCGCGTGCGATACACGGCAAAGAGCAGGGCGAGCGCCGTCAGGCTCTTCTCGCCGCCCGACATGAGCATCATCTTGGTGATGCGCTTGCCACGCGGCTGCGCCACGACCTCAATGCCCGTCTCGGCCGGATGCTCGGGATCGGTCATCTCAAGGTGAGCCTGACCGCCCGGGAACAGCATGGCGAAGATCTCGCGGAAGTTCGCATCGACCTTCTCGAAGGTCACGAGAAACGCCTTGCGCATCTTACGGTCGATCGCCACGGTAATCTTGGTGAGCGCCTTGCGCGCGCTCTCCAGATCGGCAAGCTGTTCCTCGATGTAATCGGCGCGGCGCTTGAGCTGCTCGTACTCCTCCATGGCAACCTGGTTCACAGGACCCAGGTTGTTGATCTGGCGCACGAGCTGGTTGAGCTCGCGCTCGGCGGCGTCACGATCAGTGGGCGCGGGAAGCATGAGCGCTTCCTCGAGCACCGTGGT
>UQPY01000072.1 GCA_900542965.1 uncultured Collinsella sp. | reverse complement strand
CTTCCCCCGAGAACAATTATCAGTGCAGGTCACAGACTAGTGCTCTGTCGGTGTGGTCGGGGATTCGGTAAAAATCTACTCACTTAGTTTTACGTGATGCATATTGTCTTCAACGAGACCCCAGCCGGGGCGATTCCATCGCAAATTCCGGTGACCGGGGCAGCTAATTAGGCGCCGTACGGATTCCGGTCCCTCTCTATGCGTTGGCGGATGCGGCGGTACTCGATAATCAGCAGCACCAGGAGTAGGGCCATGATGGCTAGGTAGCTCACCACAGCGCCCATCAGACCCAGCAGCTTAATCAGGATCACCGGCAGCACCACGCTTACGGCGAAGCAGATCAGGTAGATCTTGGTGACGTCGCCAGCGTGGCGCAATACCGTGATGATGGCGTAGATAAAATCGATGGCCGCGGTGACGCCGCCGGCGACGACCATCAGCAACGCCAGCGTACGGTAGCGCTCAAAGCTGAGGCCGTACATAAAGCTCATGAGGGGAATACCGGGACCTGCCATAAATGCGGCGCACACGCCGGTGATGACCACGATCAGCGCCATAACGGCAACAATAATCAGGTCAAAGCGACGACGCTTGCGAGGATTAGCCCAAATGCTCGACAAGCGCAGGAGCTGCGGTTTATAGACAAATCCAATGCTCAACAGAATAGCCTGAGCTGGAAAAAACAGGGCATTAAAGTACAGCTGGTATTTGTAGGCTAGTGTTCCTTCCATCACAAACTTGGGCATGCTCTCGATAAGATTGAACAGGAATAGCGCGCCAAAGAGTGGGGCGCACTGGACAAACAGGTGGCCGACCTCGCGCAGGCTTACGCGGCGCGATTTTTCGGTCTCGAGCAGGGCGAGCGGCGCGGTGACCAGCACGAGCGAGGCGATCGCGGCGATGCCCATGGCCATGGCCGCGATGGGCATGCTACGCGTGAGGAACAGCGCCACGCTGAAGACCGCGATGACGCCGACGGAGCGTAGCGCTTGGCTCATGCCGGCCAGGTAGAGCTTGTCGGCCTGCTGCAGGCGGCCCTCGTACACGTCGGCGATGCCGTCGATGACCTTATACAGGTAGACGCCCAGGCCGATCGTCGCCATTTGCGCGTCATAGCTGCGGGCGCTGCTGTACATGAGGCCGCAGCCTAGGGTGAGCGCTCCGCAAAGCCAGCGGTTGAGCTGGTAGGAGGCAAAGGACGTCGTTTCGTCGATATCCGAGACCTGGAAATTGCGCACGCCGTAGTTGCACGCGATCATGATGAGCGTGCCGGTGACGAAGGCGATGGAGAATTTGCCTGCCTCTTCGGCGCCCACGAGCTGTGTGGACACGATGGTGAGCAGCGGAAACGCCAAGCCCCACACGGCGGTGCCGAGGGTGTTCCAAAGATAGTCGCGACTGGTGGCGTGCTCCTCGTATTCCGCTTCCTGCATGGAGAAGCCGCCGCCGTAGACGGCGCCGAGCAGACGGTTCCACCAAGCGTTGACCATGCGGCGGACGGGGCCGGGCTCGCGCCCGCTCTCACGTCGACGGCGTGTGGCCCGGCTGCTGTCGGGACCGCCGGCGTTACGCTGGCTTAGCTCTTGGATTCGTGCGAGCTCCTCGGCGGTGTGCGATGCGGGGAACAGGCCGTTCTCGATGCGTCCGCCCTGCCCGTGTGCCCCGCCCGATACGGCGGGGTCGGCGACGCCGTTGCGGCGGGCGATGGCGCGGCGGATGCTATCGAGGGGCGTGATGCTCAAGGCGGTTCCTTTCTATTGCTGCGCTCTAGTATAGTCGCGGTGGTATCCATTCGTGTTTTTGAACAGGTTGTTCAATAATTTCGGCAGGCGGCTGTAATTTGTCGGTAAGTGTGCGGTATCCTGTTGAAGTTTTGTGACACCCCCCGATGCCGCCCACGCGGCACCAAGGAGCTTCTACCTATGGACGTCGCCGCATTCTTACTGGCTCTTGTGCCGATTATTTGGCTGGTCGTGATGCTGCTGTGCTTTAAATGGCCAGCTTGGAAGGCCGCTATCGGATCGTTTGTCCTTTCGTGCTTGCTTGCCTTCGCATGGTGGCACCTGCCGGCAGCGCAGATCGCGACCGCCTCGCTCGAAGGTTTTTTGATGGCTCTGTGGCCCATCGTCCTGGTGATCATCGCCGCGGTGTTCACGTATAACCTGTGCGTTCGTACGGGCGCCATGGAGGTGATCGGCAGCATGATCACCTCCATCAGCAGCGACCGCCGTCTGCTGGCGTTGCTCGTGGCTTGGTGCTTCGGTGGCTTTATGGAGGGCATGGCCGGTTTTGGCACTGCCGTCGCCATTCCTGCCGGCATGCTCGCGGGCCTGGGCTTTGAGGCCGTGCCTGCCGTGCTCATCTGCCTGCTGGCCAACGGCGTGCCCACGCCCTACGGCTCCATCGGCATCCCCACGGTGTCCGTTGCCGACCTGGTGGGTCTGGATTCCCTGCACCTGGCGACCGTTCAGCTGGTGCAGCTCGCACCATTCTTTGTGGTGATGCCGCTATTTATTGTGCTGGTTGCGGGCCGTGTTGCCGATGACCAGGGCAATGCCGCGAGTGTGGGCGAGCGCCTGCACGGTGTTGCCGGCGTGGCGTTGCTCTCCGGCGTGTCGTTTGTCGGCGCGGCTCTGGTCATTGCCATGTTTGTGGGTCCCGAGCTGGCCGTGGTCGTAGGCTCCATCGTGTCGCTTGCGCTGACCGCCGCGCTTGCCATGCGTGCCGAGAAGTCCGGCCATCTGGATGCGCGCTTCCACATGAATATCGAGGCGGGGGAGAAGCTCACCGTTAAGTCGGCGCTTTCGGCCTGGTCGTGCTTCATCCTGATCTTTGTGTTGCTGCTGGGCACGTCTAACCTGGTGCCCGCTGTACATGCCGCGCTCGCGCCGTTTGCGAGCCACGTGCAGGTGTATTGCGGTGAGAATCCCGGTACGCTTACGTTTTCGTGGATCAACACGCCGGGCGTCTGGATTTTCCTGGCGGCGTTTGTCGGCGGTGCCATTCAGGGTGCTTCGCCGCGAATGATGGGCGAGGTGCTGGCCGCGACCGTCAAGCAGATGATGCCGACGGTGATCACGATGCTTTCGGTACTGGGCTGCGCCAAGGTGATGGGCTATGCCGGCATGATTTCGTCGATCAGTGCGTTTTGCATTGCGGTCGCCGGCGGCCTGTACCCGATTCTGGCTCCGTGGATCGGTGCGGTCGGTGCGTTCGTGACCGGTTCGGGCACATCTTCGGGCATGCTGTTTGGCCCCATTCAGAGCCAGGCTGCCACTGCGCTGGGTGTGAGCGACTACTGGATGGTCGCGTTGAACGCCCTGGGCGTCGCCGCCGGTAAGATGATCTCGCCGCAGACACTCGCCATTGGTCTTGCCGCCGTGCACGTGCGCGGTAAGGATGCCGAGCTCCTAGGCGCGGTGCTGCCCTACGCTGCCGGCATGCTGGTCCTGATGAGCGCCATAGCCATGCTCGGCCAAGGCCTGCCGCTGTAGTCGGCACTTAGGGACGTTCCTTATGTGCCGGCACTTTGGGAACGTCCCTAAGTGCCGGCATCTGGGGACACTCCTTGAATGTTGCCTGTTCAAGAACACCCAATGACTAGGCCGCTTGCCTGCGATTTTTGACCGTTGGGCGGGCTTGCCGCCCTTGCCGCAAAAACGTTTTTGCATATCGGGTACAACGGGCTTTACGTGAGTAAAGTGCGCGCCGCGTCCATGTGTCGCGTTTTTAAAGGAGGCCCCATGCCTGGTGTTACCCCTGCAGAAGTTTTGTCCAACTTTGGTATTACGCTCGTTGAAGATCCCGCCGAGAATCAGCCCCGTCTGCTGGTCGATCTACCCGCCGCGGAGCTCGTCGAGCACGCTATCCGCCGCGAAGAAGGCCGCATGGCATCCAACGGCGCGCTGGTGATCGAGACGGGGGAGCGTACCGGCCGTTCCCCCAATGACCGCTTTATCGTTGACACCCCCGATGTCCACGACAAGATTGCCTGGGGTGCCGTCAACCGCCCGCTTTCTGCCGAGAGCTACGAGGCCATCAAGGCCGGCATCGTCGACTATCTCAACGAGCGCGACGTGTTCGTCACCCGCGGCATGGCAGGCGCCGACCGCAACCACACGCGTCGACTGCTCGTTGCCTGCGAGCGTGCCAGCCAGGCACTCTTTATCAAGCAGATGCTCGCCCGACCGCTTGCCCGCGAAATCGCGCGCACCGGCGAGCCCGACTTCTGCGTGCTCGCAGCGCCCTGTTACCAGTGCGACCCCGCCATCAAGGGCCTCAACTCCAGCGCCGCGGTGGTCATCAACTTCCAGGAACGCGTGATTCTGGTCGCCGGCACCGGCTACTCCGGCGAGATTAAAAAGTCGATCTTTAGCGTCATGAACTATCTGCTGCCCGTCGAGGACGACGTGCTGCCCATGCACTGCTCGGCCAGCATGGATCCCGTCACGCACGAGACCGCCGTGTTCTTTGGCCTGTCCGGCACCGGCAAGACCACGCTTTCGGCCAATCCCACGCGCCTGCTGATCGGCGACGACGAGCACGGTTGGTCCGATATGGGCATCTTTAACGTCGAGGGTGGCTGCTATGCCAAATGCGAGGGCCTGGACGCCTTCCACGAGCCCGAGATCTTCAACGCCGTTCGCTTTGGCGCCATCTGCGAAAACGTGGTGCTCGATGAGAACCGCAAACCTAACTATGATGACATCTCGATTACGCACAATACGCGCGTGGCCTATCCCGTCGAGCATATCCCCAACGCGTGGACCAAGGGCATGGGCACCACCCCGAGCGTCGTGTTGTTTTTGACCTGCGATGCCTTTGGCGTGCTGCCGCCCATCTCGCGCCTGACGGCCGACGCCGCCATGTATCACTTTGTGACGGGCTTCACCGCCAAGATCCCCGGCACCGAGGTCGGCGTCACCGAGCCCACGCCCACGTTCTCCTCGCTGTTTGGCGAGCCGTTTATGCCGCTCGACCCCATGGTCTATGCCAAGATGCTCGGCGAGCGTATCGCCGACGGTCGCACGCGCGTGTACCTGGTCAACACCGGCTGGATTGGCGGCGGCTACGGCGTGGGTCATCGCATCGAGCTGGCCTACACGCGCTCACTGGTCGCTCGCGCCCTCGACGGTACCATCGAGGACAGCGAGTTTGTGCACGACGACATCCTTAATGTCGACATTCCCACTACGTGCCACGGTGTGCCCGACGGCATCCTGGTGCCGCGCCAGTACTGGCAGAGCACCGCTCGCTACGACGAGGCAGCGCACAACCTGGCGGTGATGTTCGAGGAGAACTTCGAGAAGAAGTACTCGCACCTGCCCGAGTCCGTCAAGGCCGCCGGCCCGCACGCCCAGGTGTCCGCCGAGGCCCGTCATCGCGGCCGCGGGCTGCTGGGACTTCGCCACTAGCTTCGCCGTGAGTCCATATCCACCACAAAGGGGACAGGCACCTTTGTGGTGGTTTTGCTCGCGTGGATGACTCGGGTTACAATACGCCTGACATATCGTCCCCTTCTCCGGATGGGGACAGCGCAAGCGTTCTTGTGACGGCACCGTAGGACTTTGAAGGTGGCCGTTGTAAGGGCGCTTTTTGTTTAGGCGCCCTCACTCGGGCGCGCACAATGAAGGGAGAGCGTATGAAGAGCTTTATTGCCGAGGATTCATTCTGGGAGCTGTTTCCGCAGGCAGCGGTCGGTGTTGTGGTCGTGGAGGGCATGAAGCCCACGGCTCAGATTCCTCAAGAGGACGTGGATGCGATTGCGGCGTTGCTCGACCGCGCCAATATCGATGCGGAGCGTCATCTGACCAGCGACACTATCAGCGAGAACGCACCGGTCAAGGCATGGCGCGAGGCCTATCGTCTGTTCAAGACCAAGAAAGGCGCGCGCTGCTCGATCGAGAACTTGCTCAAACGCGTGCTCAAAGGCAAGCCGGTGGGCCACATTACGCCCGCGGTGGATATCTACAACACGGTGTCGCTGACCTACGCGCTGCCCGTGGGAGGCGAGGATCTGCATGCGATCGAGGGAGACCTTCGCTTGAAGGTGACCGACGGTGGCGATGCATTCTTGCCGCTTGGCGAGGAGGCGGACGATCCGACGCTGCCCGGCGAGCTCGCCTACATCGATGATGCGGGCGCCGTGTGCCGCTGCTGGAACTGGCGGGACGGCGTTCGCACGGCGCTGTCCGACGATTCGGCCGATGCATTCTTGGCGATTGAGTGCGTGGAGCCCGAGCGGATGGGGGATTGCCAGGCCGCGATCGATCGCCTAGCCGAGCTGCTCGAGCGCTATCTGGGAGCGACGGTTGTCGTTAAGACGCTTGTGACCCGCGACAATCCCTGTGTGGAGCTGTAGCGGCGTCTGCGGATCATGTTCGCCGGTCAAAACCACCACAAAGGTGCCTGTCCCCTTTGTGGTGGTTTTTATGTTGATGGGTTAACAAATGGGGTATTTGGGTACGGGTGTCGCCTTATGCGACTAAGATGTTTACCCGTTAGCATTATGCAAGCGAAAGGCGGTCGTCTCCCATGCAGCAGAGCGACGAGACACGTTTCGAGGACTTTGTCGGACTGATCAGCGGACTCTACAAGGAGATCCAGCGCATTAAGACGTCTGAGGGCGCAAGGCTGGGTCTCAAGGGCTCCGACGTTATGTGCCTGTACTATCTTGAGCGCAGCAAGGACGGCCTGACTGGTGCCGACCTGGCTCGCATGGCAGGCGTGACCCGCGCCGCCGTCTCGCGTACGCTCGCGCATCTGGAGGAGGGCGGCTACGTCGAAGTCGATGATTCGGGCGATGCCGCCGTTAAGTATCGTGCTCCGGTTCGCCTGACCGCTCTGGGCGGCGAGAGCATGAGCGAGGCGGACCGCATCATTCGCGAGGTGCTCGATACCACCGGTAAGGCTATGGGTGTGGAGCAGCGCGAGCAGATGTATGCATCGCTGCGTACGATTCTCGACACCCTGCGCGAGATCTAAGGCCGCCAAGGCATTTGCTTCCCATTAACAACTGCATAGTCCCGTTTGAGCGCGTATACCGTGCCGGGGCATTGCTGTCAAAATTCCCCGCGCGAGCTCCGCGCAAGAAAGGATTTGTTATGTCCATTCGTATTATTACCGATTCCGCAAGCGATATGTCGCCGGCGGAGCACCCCGCTCTGCGTGTTTTGCCGCTGTCCGTCACCTTTGGCACCGATGTGTATATGGATGGCGTCGACATCGATCATCAACGCTTTTACGAGATGCTCGTGGAGCGCGATGAGCTGCCCAAGACCGGCCAGGTCAACCCGTACGCGTTTTCGCAGGCGATTGCCGAGGCACGTGAGGCCGGCGACGAGGCAGTGATTATTACCGTGGGCGCCAAGCTTTCGGGCACCAATCAGAGTGCCCGTACCGCACTTGCCGAGGCGCCGGGCGGCGACGTGTTCGTGGTGGACAGCAATAACGTCACCCTGGGCGAGCGTGTCCTGGTCGAGTATGCGTTGCGCTTGGTGGACGAGGGCCGTAGTGCGGCCCAGATCGCGGCGGCCGTCGAGGCAGTCCGTGACCGCGTGGTGGTTATCGGTCTGCTCGAGACGCTGGAGTACTTGGTGCGCGGCGGTCGCCTGTCTGCTGCGGCCGGCGCTGTGGGCACGTTGCTCAACGTAAAGCCCGTTGTGGCCGCCGAGGACGGCCTGATCGTGCAGCTGGGCAAGGCGCGCGGTTCCAAGAACGGTCGTAACCTGCTCAACCAGAAGGTAGAAAAGGCGGGCGGCGTCGACTTTTCCATGCCGCTGGCGCTGGGCTATACAGGCCTTTCGGACGCCGTGCTCAAGAAATATATCGAGGACAGCGCGGCACTGTGGGCCGGTCACACCGAGGGCGAGCTGTCCATCCACACCATTGGCGCCACCATCGGCACCCACGTGGGCCCCGGCGCCGTAGCCGTAGCCTTCTTCCGCCCCGCCAACTAGCTTTCCGGTCAAAACCACCACAAAGGGGACAGGCACCTTTGTGGTGGTTTATGCTTTTCCGGGTGGAAGGGAGCGAGCAATGGCGTCTGAGGGCTTTTTTGAACGGGTGTACGAGGTGGTCGAGCAGATCCCCGAGGGGATGGTCGCCACGTATGGCCAGGTGGCGCTGCTTGCCGGTCGTCCGCGAAGTGCGCGGTACGTGGGGTATGCCCTGCATAGTAATCCGCGCCCCGGCGAGATTCCCTGTCACCGCGTGGTGTTTGCCGACGGGCACATATGCGAGGGCTTCGCTTTTGGCGGTCCCGATGCTCAACGTGAGCTTTTGCTAGGGGAAGGTGTGGCGTTTAAGGACGACATGCACGTCGACTTGGCCGCCTGTCGCTGGCCTGCCGGGCTCTAGCGGTTCTGCCGTGGCGAAAACCACCACAAAGGCGCCTGTCCCCTTTGTGGTGGTTTTACGCTGTAGGTTTACCAGAGCTAACTTATGGAGAAGGTGTGGCGGCGTACTTTGCCGTCAGAAAGTAAACCACGGTGAACTATATTGGTTTCAGCAGCGGAGCAGGCAATAGGCGATGAAAAAGCCTGCCCTGTTGAGTTTGATTCGCATCCCTCCCCTCTGTGCGATTCAACGGTGTACTTCGGGAACAGGCCCGCTGGCAACTAACTGCCAGCGGGCCTGTTCCTGTTTGTCGGGGGAGTGCGATGGACGGAGCCGAAGCGGTCCGGCTCCAAAAAAGGCGGACGCCGTAGCGCCCGCCCTATAGCAATCGAAAGCTCAAGCCAGCAGATCGGTCTAGTACACCATGCCCATGGCGTCCTGAACTTCTGCCAGGGTCTGCTCGGCGATCTCGTTGGCGCGACGATTGCCCTCGTGCAGGACGTCCTTGACGTAATCCAGATCGTTCTCGTAGCGCTGACGACGCTCACGGATCGGGGCGAAGTACTCGTTGACGGCCTCGGTCACGTACTTCTTGAGCTGGCCGGAGCCGCCCATGCCAATCTCCTCGGCAATCTCGACCTCGGAACGGCCGGTGCAGATGGCGGCCGTCGAAAGCAGACCGGACACGCCGGGGCGGTTCTCGGGATCGAATGTGATCATGCGCTCGGAGTCGGTCTGGCTCTTCTTGATGCGCCTGGCCGTCTCCTCGGCGGTCATCGAGATGTTGATGGCGTTACCGTAGCTCTTGCTCATCTTGCGACCGTCCAGGCCCGGCAGCAGTGGGGTCTCGGACAGCAGTGCGTCGACCTCGGGGAACACCTTGCCGTAGCGGTTGTTAAAGCGGCGGGCGATGGTGCGGGTGAGCTCGATGTGCGGCAGCTGGTCGCGACCGACGGGCACCACATTGCCCTTGCAGAACAGGATGTCGCAGGCCTGATGCACCGGATAGGTGAGCAGAAGGCCGGTGAGCTCGTGGCCCGAGGCCTCCATCTCGGCCTTGACCGTGGGGTTGCGCGCCAGCTCGGCCTCGGAGACCAGCGACAGGAACGGCAGCATGAGCTGGTTGGCGGCGGGCACGGCGGAGTGCGCGTAGATCATGGTCTTGTCGGGGTCGATGCCGCAGGCAAGGTAGTCCATAACCATGTTGTACACGTTGTCCTGGATGTGCTCGGTCGTGTCGCGGTCGGTGATGACCTGGTAGTCGGCGATGAGCACGTTGGTCTTGGCGCCCATGTTCTGCAGCTCAACACGGCCCTTAAGGGTGCCGAAGTAGTGACCCAGATGCAGACGGCCGGTGGGGCGGTCGCCGGTGAGCATGGTGAACTTCTCGGGCGTCTTGGCCAGGCCCTCGCGAATGGCGTTGCTCTTTTGCAGCGCGACTTCGTAGCTGTTCTCGTTTGGCATGATTGCTCCTAACGTATGATCCTGTCTCTTATACACATCTCCGAGCCCACGAGACGCGTAGTAATCTCG
>UQPY01000071.1 GCA_900542965.1 uncultured Collinsella sp. | reverse complement strand
CGTAGCGGGTGGTTTAAAGCTGGCCGCTGCGCGGCCAGCAGACTAAAGTCTTGAAACAAAAAAGACGGGGCTCGCAATGCGAACCCCGTCTTTAAAGAAATCTGGCGAGAAAGCCTGATTACTTGAGGGTGACAGCAGCGCCAGCAGCCTCGAGCTTCTCCTTGGCAGCCTCGGCGTCCTCCTTCTTGGCACCCTCGAGAACAGCCTTGGGAGCGCCCTCGACGACCTCCTTGGCCTCCTTCAGGCCAAGGTTGGTGAGCTCACGGACGGCCTTGATGACCTGGATCTTGTTGTCGCCGAAGCCCTCGAGCACGACGTCAAACTCGGTCTTCTCCTCGGCCTCAGCAGCGCCAGCAGCGGGAGCGGCGACAACAGCGGCAGGAGCAGCGGCGGAAACGCCGAAGGTGTCCTCGATAGCCTTAACGAGCTCGGAAGCCTCGAGAAGGGTCATTTCCTTAAGAGCATCGATGATCTCATCGGTGGTAAGCTTAGCCATTTCTAAGTCCTTTCGGTTTCCGTGCGGATGCACGGAGATCAGTTAAAACACGGCGCGAATGCGCCAGGGGTGCGGCGTTGCCGCCGCGGGTGAAAACAGCAACTAGGCTGCCTTCTGCTCGGAGACCTGCTGGATCGAACGAGCGAGACCAGAGGAAACGCCGTTGACGCAGACAGCGATGTCGCGAGCGAAACCGGAGATGAGACCGGCGATCTGGCCGAGAAGCTGATCCTTGGTGGGCAGCTCGGCGATAGCCTTAACATCATCAGCGGAAACGGCCTTGCCGTCGGAGATACCGCCCTTGATCTCAAGGACGCCCTTGGACTTAGCGGAGAAGTCCTTAAGGGCCTTAGCGGCCTCGACCGGCTCGGACTCGTAGAACACATAAGCGACGGGGCCGGCGAGAATCTCGTCGAGCTCGGGCTGCTCCTGGTTCTTGAGAGCGATCTTGACCAGGTTGTTCTTGTAGACCTTCATCTCGGCGCCGCACTCGCGAAGCTGATGACGCAGCTCCTGAGCCTGCTTAACCGTCAGACCGTTGTAGTTGACGACGAACAGACCGGCGTTCTCGGCGATACGGGACTCGATCTCTGCAACCTTGTCGATTTTGTACTGCTGGGGCATGAATTACACCTCCTCGAATTCTTTCCGGGCACGGTCCGCCACAAGGACGTGACGGGGGCATGTCCAAAAAGAAAGCCCCCGCGCTGCATGAGCGACGGGGGCGAGAAGACATATCTACTCGACCACCTCGGCTGGCGGGAAGTCCCATTAAGCTCGCGGGTAAGACCCGTTTGCGCCGGCTGTCTCTGGCAGCGGATTCGTGCGTGAACCGAAAGTATTATGGCGGGGACCCCGGCGTCGGTCAACGGACACGAGGATTCGTACACAAACCCTGCATACGCTCCGACCGGGAGGGGCAGGGCGAGTTTTCCGCTCGGTCAAGTCCTGGGCTCGCACGAAGGCCACATTAAGTGGCCTTCGGCTCGTGCGGAATCTACGGAAAACTCGCCCTGCCCCTCCCGGCCGGAGCTACGTTGCCTTTGCTGCGAATCCTCGTGTCCGTTGAGCGACGCGCCCCACTCATAATGCTTGGGTCGGTGGGCTGATGATTTTGGGTCCCGTTGGGCTACAGGGTTGAAACGAAGTTGGACAGGCGGCTGAGGCCTTCGTCCAGATCTTGGTCGGAGACGCAGTAGCTTAGGCGGATGTGGCCTTCGGTGCCGAAACAGTCGCCCGGGACTAGGGCTACGTTTGCTTCTTTGATGGCTTTGATGCAGAAAGCTTCGCTGGTTAGGCCGAACTTTTTGATGCTCGGGAAAGTGTAGAAGGCTCCTGCGGGCTCTACTACGTCGAGGCCCATGGCGTCTAAAGCTGCGAGCACGCGTTCGCGACGGGCTCGGTAGACTTTGAGCATGGGGGTTGGGTCGACGGTCAGGGCTCGGGCTGCGGCGTCCATTTCGAAGGAGACGGCACTCGATACTAAGTATTGGTGAGCCTTGGCAATCTCGGCGATGACGGGGGCTGCTGCTGCGAGCCAACCTAAGCGCCAGCCGGTCATGGACCAGGGCTTGGAGAAGCTCTCGATGACTACCGTCTGCTCACGCAGCTCCGGGTGGCGCTGGGCAAAGCGCTCGTAGCCATCCACATAAACCAGGCGGTTGTATACGTCGTCGCAGACCACGTAGATGCCCGCCTGCTCTGCCACGCGCGCCACGGCGTCGAGTGACGCCGTGTTGAGGATGCAACCCGTAGGATTGTTGGGCGAGCAGATGACGATGGCCTTGGTCGCCGGCGTCACGCAAGCACGAAGTGCGTCCTCGTCAATCTGGAATTGCGCAGGCTCCGTATCCAAAAAGACCGCTTTGGCGTGATTGGCCACGACGATGCTCTCGTACAGGCCAAAGGCCGGCGTGGGGATAATGACCTCGTCGCCGGGGTTGAGCATAGCCATGAATGTTGCCGACAGTGCCTCGGTCGCACCGTCGGTCAGGATGACCTCATCGGCGGAAAACGCCAGGCCCGCGTCATCCATATATTTGGACAGTGCATCACGCAGGGCGGGGCGACCGTTGTTGGGCGGATAGTGCGTGTCACCGCGGTCCAGTGCGGCGGTCACCTCGGCGCTAATCACATCGGGCGTGGGAAAATCGGGCTCGCCGAGCGCGAGCGCGATGCACCCCGGATGCTGGGCGGCGAGCGCGTTAATCCGGCGGATACCGGAGGGCTTGAGCATGGCAAGCGAGGTATTCATGGGCAGACGCATGGCGTTCCTTTCGTAAGGGTTGCACTAGGATAGCGCGGCGGGGCGCCACCAGACGGTGTAACCTAAACGGAAACGAGCCGGAAAGGAGATGGCATGGAGACGACCGCGCGCGGCGACGTACCAAAAACACTGCACACCATTGCGTATATCAGTATTCCCAATAGCGCCGATCTTGATTTTTTGCTCTGGGACCTGCAGGATGCCATCGCCGCCTATGCTCAACTTTCCGGCACCGCACTCCCCCGCCCGGTCGACTTGAAGGCAAATGACACCGGCAGCGTTGCCGATGGCATCGTGCTGGCCATTGAAGATGTGGCTGACGATGAGACGTTGACTGCTATCGAGCAGGCGCTTGAGCGCTTTGGCGGTGCGGGAACGCGCGTCTATGCCGCGATTCGAGCCGCACAAGAGGGCACTGAGCAGGCGCGTGAGACCGCCGTTCGCCTGCACAAGGCATGTGAGCGCCATGACCAATTGTGGTGTGGCGGCGTTGCCATCTGCGCTGGCAGCGGCATTGCGGCGCTTCGCCATTCCCCACGCATGGGCCTCTTGCGGCGACCGTTTTCTGAGGCCATGGACAAGCTCGTGGGCGCCGTTCGCATGGGATGTTCCGTCGAACACGCGCAAAAGCTCGGTGGTGCCGCAACGGGTGGCGTCGACACCGACGGCATGGTGCGCGCCACGTCTGCACTGCCCACACCGATCTGGCACGCCGTTATGAGGCATCTTGCCGAGCACTCAAACTGCTAAATCGAAAAAGCCTGCCAATCAGCGGCGCCGCTCCACCGCTCAACAAGCCGCTCCAGGCGCCAGGCGGCATTAGCAGGACTTGTCGAGAGCAGGACGACGGCGGGCAACCCCGTCCGATCTTGTAAGTAGCGTTTGTAGAGTCGCCCTGCCGTACCGCCGTTACAGACAACGACCTCGATCGGCGCGGCATCGGTAATGCGCTCGATATGTGCCGGTACAACGTTGCGAATGCTCGCGTCACTCGAACCCTTAATGTCACAACTCTCGATCACATCCCACAGGGCTACGCCGCCGTTCAGCAGCATGGATCGCTTGGCGGCAATGGAGACATCGAGCGTCGCGGGCTCACCGTTTGCCAAAAGATCACCCTCGTTGGGCGGCACAGGCACACCGAGACACGCCGCCGTGACCCGCCAAAAGCGGTTCTGCGGATTGCCATAGTAGAAAGCATTGGCACGCGAGAGCACCGAGGGAAACGACCCCAGCACCAAAACGCGCGAGCGCTCGTCAAACACGGGTTCAAACCCATGCTCAATATGTTGATAGCCCTCGTCAGACACAGGCATGGGCTAGGCCCTCAGTAGATAGCGCACCTCATAGGGTGCAAGCTCGAGGGTACCCGTAAGCTCGACCGTGGGCGCATCGTCGGCAAGCAGGTCGACGAAGGAGCCGTTGAGCTCGCCGGCTCCAAAGGTGTAAGGCTCGCCCACGGCGTTCACCGCCACGAGCACCGTCGCGCCGTCACAGGCGCGCTCGAACAGCAGCTGCTTGTTCTGGATCACCACGTTGCGATAGGCACCATAGTTGAGGGCACGGGCCGCCGCGTCGTCTGCCGAGCGCAGGTGCGCGAGCTGCTTGATGAAGGCCGTCAGCTCGTTGGGCACAGGCTCATCGAGCGCAGGTCGCAGCGCCCAATCGCCATCGGGGCCGCCCTTTTCGCCAGGAATCCCCCACTCGCTGCCATAGTAGACGCACGGGATGCCCGACATGCCAAAGAGCATGCCATAAGCGGGGCGCAGACAGGACTTGTCGGTAAGAATGCTCGCCAGGCGCGGCACATCGTGGTTGTCGACAAACGACAGCAGATGCTTGCCGCGATAAATGCACCACGGGTCACCGCCAAACTGGCGATGCAGCGAGTGGGCAATCTCGAACATGTTGACCGAGTTAAAGCTGGAGTACAGGCCCTTGTAGCACTCGTAGTTGGTGCAGGAGTCAAGCATCTCGTCGTTGACGATCTGGTTGTAGTCGCCGTGGAGCGTCTCACCAATCAGCACAAAGTCGGGCTTGAGCTCACGGGTAAAAGTATGCAGGCGGCGCATAAAATCGCGATCGAGCATATAGGCGACGTCCAAGCGCAGGCCGTCGACGCCAAAGACCTCGGCCCAGCGGCGCACGGACTCGAGCAGGTAATCGACCACGGCGGGGTTTTGCAGGTTGAGCTTCACGAGCTCAAAATGGCCTTCCCAGCCCTCGTACCAAAAGCCGTCGCCATAGCAGGAGTCGCCGTCAAAGCTAATGTGGAACCAGTCCTTGTACGGCGAGTCCCACTTACGCTCCTGCACATCGCGGAAGGCCCAAAAGCCGCGACCGACGTGGTTGAAGACGGCGTCGAGCACCACGCGGATGCCGTGGGCATGCAGTGTCTCGCACACGGCGGCAAAGTCGGCATCCCCACCCAAGCGACGGTCGATATGGCGCAGGCTGCGCGTGTCGTAGCCGTGGCTATCAGACTCGAGCGGCGGGTTGATCAGCACAGCGCCAATACCGAGTTTTTGCAGGTAGTCGGCCCATTGGGCGATCTTCATGATGGGCGCATCGGGGTTGGGCGCGGTGCCGGCAGCTTGGGCAAGCTCATCCTCGGCAACGGGTGCGGCGTTTTCGCGCGGAGCTCCGCAAAAGCCCAGCGGATAGATTTGATAGAACGTCGTCTCGTATGCCCACATAGCAACCTCCCGGTAAGCTCAACACAACGACATCCATTGTATGCCCGGCAGGGTAGCTAATTTGGGACAGGGCTCTTTTAGCTGCCCCAGCCCCTTTCTAAGTTGCGGTGAAATACGGACTGTTTGCCGGGTTTATTGGACCCAGCAGTCCGTATTTCACCGCAACTGATGAGGGGACGTGATTAGGCGACGAGCTTTGCGCGGCGTATGGCCGGGAATAGCACCGTGATAGCGAGGATGACGCCCACGACGGCGATCGTGCCGCCCGCGTAGCCGATCCAAGCGATGCCCGGGCCCGACACCACGGCGCCACCAATCGCCGTGCCTGTTCCAATACCGAGATTGAACAGGCCCGAGAAAATCGACATAGCGACAGCCGACGAGTCCGACGGCGTGTACTTGATAAGCTCGGCCTGGAACGCCACGTTAAAGGCCGTGGCGCAGCAGCCCCATAGCGCGCAAACAGCGAGAACGGCGACGAGCGACGGTGCAACCGGACCCATGAGCAGCAGGGCCACCGGCACGCCGGAGAGCGTGATAGCCAAGAACGGGAACCGGTGCCCGTCGAACAGGCGGCCGAACAGCCAGCTTCCGAGCAGACCAGAGCAGCCGAACGCCGTCAACGTCATGGTAATAGCGCTTGCGTCGACGTGCGCGACCTGTGCCAGGAACGGCTCGATATAGCTGTAACCCGCGTAGTAGCCGGTCGCCATAAAAACCGTGACCGCGTAGAGCGCGATCAGGAACGGGTTCTTGAGCAGCTCGGGCAGCTGTTTGACGGTAAAGCGCTCGCCCGCCGGCATGGCCGGGAACACGGCGGCCTGGTACACCACCGCGACGGCAGAAAAAGCCCCGACCACGGCAAACGTCATGCGCCAGCCCACGGCCAGGCCGATGGCGCGGCCGATCGGCAGGCCAAAGATCTGTGCGATGGACGAGCCCGTGGCGATCATGCTGATGGCGAGCGCCCCGTGACGGGTGTCGACCAGGCGCGAGGCCATAATCGAGGCGACTGACCAGAACACGGCATGCGCGCAGGCGACCACCAGGCGCGCACAGACCAGGATGGGATATGTCGGTGCCACAGCGGACAGGAACTGGCCCAAGGAGAACACGGCGAGCACGCCGAGCAGCATCCGCTTGAATTCAAAACGCGAGGCAAACACCATAAGCGGCAGTGACAGCAGCATGACGCCCCAGGCGTAGACCGAAATCATGATGCCTGCCTGGGCCTCGGTGAGCGAGAACGACGCGGCAATATCAGTCAGAAGGCCGATGGGCATAAACTCCGACGTGTTGAACACGAACGCGCAACAGGCGAGCCCGATAAGCGGGAGCCACTGCTTGAGCGCGATACCGTCTTGCCTTGCCTGACTCATATATAACGTCTCCAATCATTTTGAGCGGAGGCGATTATATAGCAACAGCCCCGCATCCGTCAGCAACAGATGCGGGGCCGAAAACAATTCGGTACATAGAGGTTGCGCCGTCAATAAATAACTAAGCCAGCCCCAGCAATATACCAGCCGAATGCACGACAAACGCGACAATCCAGGCGACTGCCACCTGAAACGCGAACACGGCAACGGCATAGCGCGCGCCTAGCTCGCTCTTAACGGCACCGATGGCAGCCACGCAGGGCGGGTACAGCAGCGTAAAGACCAGGAACACATAGGCGGTGAACGGCGAAAACATGGTCGACAGTGCCGCGGGTGACGTTGCACCCAAAAGCACGGTGAGGGTCGAGATGACACTCTCTTTGGCAATAAGTCCGGTGACGAGCGCCGTCGACGCACGCCAGTCGCCAAAGCCGAGCGGCGCCAGCAGCGGAGCGATGATGCTACCCAGGCCGGCAAGCAGACTCTGCGACTGATCGGCGACCACATTAAAGCGGATATCGAACGTCTGGAGGAACCAGATGACCACGGTAGCGGCAAAGATAATGGTAAAGGCCTTGGTAATAAAGTCCTTGGCCTTATCCCATGCCAGCATCACCGTCGTCTTGACGCTCGGCAGGCGGTAATTGGGAAGCTCCATGATAAACGGCACCGGGTCACCCTTAAATGCCGTGCGATTGAGCACCAAAGCCGCGATGCAACCGACCGCAATGCCAATCAGATAGAGCGAGACCATAGCGGGAACTGTCGCCTGTGGGAAAAACGCCCCGCACAGCAGGCCGTAGACCGGCAGCTTGGCCGAGCAGCTCATAAACGGCGTGAGCATGACCGTCATCTTGCGGTCGTGCTCGGATGGGAGCGTACGGGTCGACATGATAGCCGGCACGGTGCAGCCAAAACCGACGAGCATGGGCACGAAGCTGCGGCCCGACAGGCCAAAGCGACGCAGCACCTTATCCATGACAAAGGCAACGCGCGCCATGTAGCCCGAGTCTTCCAGAATGGAGAGGAACAAAAAGAGCACGACGATAATCGGCAGGAAGGTCAGCACGCTGCCCACGCCCGTAAGCACGCCGTCGACAGCCAGCGAGCGCACTACGTCGTTGGTGCCGAACGCCTTGAGGCCCGCATCGGCCGAGGCGATGATGGCAGCGATACCGTCCTCCATGAGTCCCTGCAACGCCGCGCCGATCACGCCAAACGTCAGCCAAAAGACGAGGCCCATGATCACCAGAAACGCCGGAATGGCTGTGTAACGACCTGTCAGGATGCGGTCAATCTTGACGGAGCGCACGTGCTCGCGGCTCTCGTGCGGCTTGACGACGCAACGCCCACACACGTCGCCGATAAAGCTAAAACGCATATCGGCCAGCGCAGACAGGCGGTCGGTGCCGGCCTCGCCCTCCATCTGGGTAATAATGTGCTCGATAGCGTCGAGCTCATTGCGATCCAGGTGAAGCGCCTCGGTTACCAGCTCATCGCCCTCGACCAGCTTGGTCGCCGCAAAGCGCACCGGGATGTGCGCCGTCACGGCATGGTCCTCGATCAGGTTAGCAATACCGTGGATGCAGCGATGCAGCGCACCGCCGTCCGGACCGTCGGGCGCACAGAAGTCCAGGCGACCGGGGCGCTCGCGGAACCGCGCCACGTGCAAGGCATGATCCACCAGCTCGCCGATGCCCTCGTTGCGGGCAGCGCTAATGGGGACAACAGGCACGCCCAACAGGCTCTCGAGCAGATTGACGTCTACGGCGCCGCCGTTGGCCGTCACCTCGTCCATCATGTTGAGCGCGATGACCATGGGGCGGTCAAGCTCCATAAGCTGCAACGTCAGGTACAGATTGCGCTCGATGTTGGTTGCGTCGATGATATCGATGATGGCGTCCGGGCGCTCGTCGAGGATGAACTGACGGCTCACGACCTCTTCACCTGTGTACGGCGACAGCGAATAAATACCAGGCAGGTCGGTAACGTTCGCCTCGGGGTGGTTGCGGATGGTGCCATCTTTGCGGTCGACCGTCACGCCGGGAAAGTTACCGACGTGCTGGTTGGAGCCCGTCAGCTGGTTGAATAACGTGGTCTTGCCGCAGTTTTGGTTGCCGGCGAGGGCAAAGTGCAGCGGCGCGCCCTCGGGCACGGCCGTCTTTGCCGCACGGGGCGAATACGTCCCCTCGCCCAGGGCCGGATGCTCCGTCGTGCCGATTGCGGCGTTAGCGCGCGGACCCGTATCGGTGTCGTGAATACCCACGAGCTCGATGCGAGCGGCATCGTCCTTGCGCAGTGTCAACTCGTAGCCACGCAGGCGGATCTCGAGCGGATCGCCCATGGGGGCGTACTTCATCATGGTGACTTCGGTACCCGGCGTTAGACCCATGTCCAAAATATGCTGTCGGAGTGCCTGATCGTCCGATGCCACCGATGCGACAACGGCGTCCTTTCCAATCTCGAGTGTATCGAGCTTCACGTCCGTGTTCCTCCCCCGGCGCCCACAGGGCGTTGTATTTATGTTCACCATGGCTAACCGTTTGCCATGGCTAACCAATTGTAACCATGCATGATAGCGCGAACACACAACGACGTTCAATCGACAGATCGCTGCGATGGGAATTCTGGGCCATTGCTTCCCAGACGGGCCTGCTGCGGAAACCGCATCCCACTCTGGAACACCTAAACGGGATGAGCTTTCCGGTTGAGGCATCTAGCGGAAACTGCAGCCCGGAATCGGCGCTCAGACTGGGATGCAATTTCCCAATGGGGCCCTCGGGGAAACTGCGGCCCGGAATCTGCTCTCGAAACGGGACGCGGTTTCCCCGAGGACCGAAACAGCCGCCCGCCCCTCGACAAAATGATCCGTTCCCTCCGTCGCATGCGGAACATCCAAGGAGTGTCCCAGGGTGCCGGCACAATAGGAACGTCCCCAGCTGCCGGCAGCATTTCGCCGCAACAGCAAAAGCCCGCGCTGGCAACAAATGAACTGCGTCCCAAATCTTGGACGCCCTAAATAGCGACTAGGCCGCGAGGGC
>UQPY01000070.1 GCA_900542965.1 uncultured Collinsella sp. | reverse complement strand
ACCGCAGGAAGCTTGGATACGCCTAGGCGCGGTCCAAGAAATCGTCCGCACCCCCGATTCGGTCATTTGGGCCTTAAATAGGAACTATATCACCGCAACTTAGGGGAGGAGCGTCGGCTGGGGTTTGCCGGCGGAACGGGGCGGGCTAGGCCTGCTTGCGATGCTTCCATTGTTTGCGGCACCAGTGCATGAGTGCTCCCACGACGGGGATGGTGATGAGGATTACCCAGGCAGGATGGGGCTGTCCCAGGCAGAGCCACATGTAGAGGAACCAGGCAATAGCAGCCGCCGGGTAGACACTGCCAATGAGTATAGACAGGCGGCGTCGGTCGATAAAGTCGCCAATGGCGTAGTAGATGGGAATCAAAAAGACGAGGAAGAGTCCCATGCCCCATGTGCCGTAGACAATGCCGAGCGCCAGATAGGCGAGGGCGACAAGCGTGGGGAAGGGAAACTTGTTCCACGCACGTCCGAGCTTGGTGTGGAAGTGCTTGCCATGATGGTCGAGCTTGTCGTGCGCCTCCTTCCAATTGGAAAACGTCTCGCCGTCGATAGTGACGGTGCCGTCGGCATTGGTGTGCACGCTATGCCCGTCGTCCTCAAGCGTATCAACATGCACGCCGCCTGGCCCCACATGGACCTCTTCGCCCTTGCGGTCGTTGGTTACGTGGATGCCATTCCAGCCAACGTGAACCTCCTCACCTTTATCGGGATCAATAACGTGGATACCGTGCGCAAGGGAAATGTCGACGAGTGGCTTGTCGCTGCGACTGGTGTTGTCGGCAGAATCCTCATCCTCTTCGGCCTCATCCGACGCCTCGGCTCCGGCATCGCTGTCCTCAGAGCAGTCAGCGTCATCTACTGCCTCCCCATACAACAGCTCATCCAGCGACACACCATACAGTGCAGCGAGCGCAATGAGGTTATCGGTATCGGGCGAGGATTCGCTGCGCTCCCATTTGCTGACAGCCTGGCGACTCACGCCCAGTTGGGCGGCAAGCGCTTCCTGAGAAAGCCCGGCAGCCTTGCGGCGATCGACGAGGCGTTGTGCCATCGCAAGATCCATGGTGGTTCCTTTCGTGAGGTGACCGTAATCGAATGAGCCGAGTATGCCGAGAACAACCGGTAGCGACCACCATTTCTAGTTAGAATCTGCCTCAACCCTACCGCAACTACCAGTAGCAACCCCCAACGGCCAGCCATTTCATGACAAATGTCAGTGCAAGCAACAGCCAAGAGCCCCCATCATTCCAAATCCTCCAGAGCAGGCACCCGCAGCAAGAAGACGAATAGCCTCGGCCTCCCCGGTTACCGCAGGAGGCCCCAGGGCTTACCTCCCAAATCTTTCCGCAGGACGGAAGGATCCCGCCGCGCGAAGCGCACGGCGGGATCCTGACATGTCCGAGGACGATTTGGGAGGTAAGCCCTGGGGTCTCCGATGAGAGCAGTTTCGGCCGAGGCTATTCGTCGCCGAAGCTGATGCCCAACGCCTTGGCCTCGCGTACTAGATCGCTCTGGGGATCGACATACTTGAGCTTGCCGGCGACCTCCTCGAGCGGCATGTGACACATCTTGCCGTCGCGCAGGGCAATCATGTAGCCAAACTCGCCGCGCAGGCAGCCAAGCGCGGCCTCGACGCCGCACTGGGTCGCAAAGATGCGGTCCTGGGCGTCGGGCTGGCCGCCGCGCTGCGTGTGGCCGGGGATGGCGACGCGGGTCTCGCGACCGGTCTTGGCCTCGATCTCCTTGGCGATGTCGTACACGATTGACGGGCTCGTGCGCTCGGCGAGCTTCTTCTTGTACTCCTTCTTGGACAGCGCCGCGTCCTCCTTGGAGATAGCGCCCTCGGCGACGGCCACGATAGTAAAGCGGCTGCCGGTCTCCATGCGATGCTCGATGGTCTTGATGACGTTATCCATGTCGTAGGGAATCTCGGGAATCAAGATGACATCTGCGCCGCCCGCGACGCCGGCATACAGCGGAATCCAGCCAACCTTGTGACCCATGATCTCGATAACGAACACGCGGCCGTGACTTGAGGCGGTGGTGTGAATGTCGTCGATGCACTTGGTAGCGACGTCGATGGCGCTCGTAAAGCCAAACGTCAACTCGGTGCCCCAGGTGTCGTTATCGATGGTCTTGGGCAGCGCGATAACGTTGAGGCCCTCTTCGCGCAGGCGGTTGGCGGTCTTGGTGGATCCGTTGCCACCCAGCATAAACAGGCAGTCGAGCTGCAGCTTATGATAGGTGTGGACCATTGCGGGCACCTTCTCGACGCCATCGGCCTCGGGAACATCCAGGCGCTTGAACGGCGTACGGCTCGTGCCCAGGATGGTGCCGCCGCGGGTGAGGATGCCGCTAAAATCGGCGGGCGTCATGACGCGGAATCTGCTGTAGATAAGGCCCTGGTAGCCGTCCTCAAAACCATAGATCTCGATAGGTTCTTCGCTATTTGTCATAAGCGTTTTGACGATGCCGCGCATAGTGGCGTTGAGCGCCTGGCAGTCGCCGCCACTGGTAAGAAGACCGATCCTAAGCATGATGAATCCTTCCGGGCAAGTTATAACATGCGCATAAGTTTACCCCCGCACACTGTTGATACGGGGTAAAACGTGTTAGCTCAAGCGTATGGAAATGTAAATAACGTCAGGCGAGCGTAAGGCCGACGGGCCTGGCTCCTTACAGTGCGAAGGCGTCGACGTCGCCCCAGTGGCGGCGCAGCGTAATAGCGGCGGCGGGTTCGGTATTGTCAAAGACGACCGACCATTGCGTATTGCTGGTGATGTCTTCCGGATTGGGCTCTTGCGCTGCAGCGCGCAAGGCTTCCCAGACAATCGTTTCGTCCTGGGCACCGACATGGGCGTCAAGGACATCGGCGATTGCGACGGCGCGCTCTTTGCCATGGCCCAGCTCGCCATTCTTTTGGTTGGGCAGCACTTCGTCGCCATAGCAGGCGTAGAAGTTCGTAACCTGGCGTACGGGAGTCGCTTTGAAAGCGCGGTCCGGATCGCGCGGATCCCACTCTACTACGTGCGCGTCACCGGCGGCGTCGTTGATAAAGAAGTGGTAATCGCGTCCTGCCATGGCATGCATGTCGTAGGCGGAAAGCAGGTCGACAGCTTCTTGCGTGGTGGCGGCACGGTCGAGCACCAGACGGATGGCGAGCGAGGTGTTGATGACGGGCCGTTGCGTGTCCTGGTCACAGGGCTTGGAATCCAGGGTGAGTACGGCAATGGACACGCCGCATTCGTTAACACCGTCGAGCTGGGCAAACGGGCCCATGAGTGCCGCGGCGCGTCCGGCGACGGAGTCAAGTGGAGTGTTATCGCCCAGGTTGTTAAGGGCGGCAAGCCCGATGGAAGCATAGCCGCCGCGTGGGTGATTGCGCACCAGCAGCGCCGAGGTGTCGTCCTTAAAGTCGTAATTGCGACCGGTGCGCACGCGGCCTTCGGCATCTACGGCGACAAAAGCGCTGCAGGCAAACTGGGGCGCCTGGACATGTGCCGGCACACCGGGCAGCACCTGCGCCACCACGGCATCGATGTAGGCCTGGTCGTCGCGCACGCCAGCGGCGATGATGCGATCGAGATCGTAGTCGTAGGCGATGTCGATTGCGTACAGGTCATAGCCATCCGCGTAGCCGGTCAAGCGTTTGAGCGACGCGGCGGACTTGATTTGCTTGTGATAAACGATACCGGTGGCAGCGGCAAGGCCGACGGCGACTCCCGCGACACCGCAGGTGATGGCAATGTTACGTGGCTTCATGACGGCTCCTCTCGTCCTGTTAGCGCAATTGTCGCAAAAGGAGCGCAGGCATGATGGCTCAACTTGGTGAGTGGCGCGGAATTAAGCACGGAATGAAGAGTGCGGCGCTGGCGTGGCGGGGTATGCTGGAGGGGACCATCAACCCAGCGAAAGGGGAGAGCATGACGGATCAGGAAACGCCCGAGCGCGCGCATGTGACGGCCGATGATATCGAGGCCGCCAACGACCTTATCGACTTTATCGAGGCATGCCCCAGCATGTTCCATACGGCGGCGACCATTATGGCCGAGCTCGACGAGGCGGGCTTTACCTACCTGCCCGAGAATGCGGCGTGGGACATCGAGCCGGGCGGGCGTTATTACACGCAGCGCAACACCTCGAGCGTTGTTGCCTTTAAGGTGGGCGAGGACCTGGCCGCGACGTGGGGCGAGGACGGTGTTGCCGGTGACTATCATTTTCAGCTCACGGCGTCGCACAGCGATTCGCCGACGTTTAAGGTCAAGGCCGTGCCCGAGCTCGACGGCGCAGGCGAGACGCTGCGCCTGAACACCGAGGCCTACGGCGGCATGATCGACTACACCTGGTTCGACCGTCCGCTGGCGCTCGCGGGCCGCGTGCTGGTGCGCGAAGGCGACCGTATTGAGAGCCGTCTGCTTGCCACCGAGCGCGAGGTCGCTATCATTCCGAGCCTTGCCATCCACATGAACCGCGGCGTTAACGAGGGCTTTGCTCCCAACCGAGCCGTCGACCTGTGCCCGCTCATCAGCGCCGGCGAGCTTAAGCAGGGTGACTTCGATGCCCTGATTGCCGACGAGCTGGATGTTGAGCCCGAGCAGATCCTGGGCCGCGATCTGTTTCTGGTCAATCGTCAGGATGCGCGAATTTGGGGCTGGGCCGACGAGTTTATCTCGACGCCCAAGCTCGACGACCTGGCCTGTGCCTACACCTCGCTGCAGGCATTTTTGGGTTCCGAGAACGCGCACGACGTCTCGGTCTTCTGCTGCTTCGATAACGAGGAGGTTGGCTCCGAGACCAAGCAGGGCGCCATGTCGACCTTCTTGGCCGACGCACTGCGCCGCATCAACGGATCGCTGGGCTTTGACGACGAGTCGTATCATCGCGCCCTTGCCGCATCGATGCTTGTGAGCTGCGACAATGCACATGCCGTGCACCCCAACCACGCCGAGAAGTGCGATGCTCGCAATCAGGTTGTGCTCAACGGCGGCATTGTCATTAAGGAAGCCGCCAACCAGCACTACTGCACCGATGCCTTTAGCCGCGCGGTGTTCCAGGCCATCTGTGATGACGCCGACGTACCCACACAGGCCTTCGCCAACAAGAGCGATATGGCCGGAGGCTCCACACTCGGCAACCTGTCCAATATGCAGGCGAGCATGCATGCCGTGGACGTGGGCCTGCCGCAGCTGGCCATGCACTCAAGCTACGAGACCGGCGGCGTACGCGACGTGATGTACGCCATCCGCGCCCTCACCGCCTTCTACGAGCGCGACCTCCATATCAACGGAGCCGAAAGCGCGGAGCTCTAAAACCTGCCAAAGAGGGATGTTGATTTCGGCAGGTTTTATCTGGGCGAATGCAAAGGGTGAAACCGAGCTAGATCTGTGATATGTGGCCGCCGAGGTGCAGTGTGCCTCGGCGGCTTTTTGTGTACAGAGTACGGCTAATGCTTATAAATGCTATACATGCTTTACGTATCTACCATAGAGTTTTATGATAGTTTTGAAGTATTAAGGAGGGGTCATGACCACAACAGCCGCTCAGATCAACGTGCGTCTCGATGCCGATCTTAAAAGGAGTGGGGACGCCGCTCTCTCCAGGGCCGGTATGACGCCGAGCCAAGCGGTGCGTGCGCTCTGGCAACTTGCGGCATCTCTGGCTGATCGGCCCGGCGCGCTCGAGGATATCCTGCTGCCCAGTCGTGCCCGGGCGGAACAGCGCGAGCGCGAAAAGGCCGCCAAACGTAAGCTCGAGCTCATGGATCAGGGGTCGAAGCTGTTCGCTGCCGCTTGCCGTGAGTCGGGAATCGATATGGCCAGGGCTCAGCCATCGGACGACGAAGAGCTCAAACGGAATGCCTATGCGGATCGCTATGGCGAGGAGATGAGCTGGCTCTATGAGTGAGGCTCCAAAGCGCATCTTGGTTGACACCAACGTGTGGCTCGATTACTTCATTCCCTCACGACGTGGTCGTTCGGTGGCGATTGAGTTTTTACGCGATGCATGCACGGCGCAGGTGGATTTGCTGTATGCGGCGACATCGTCCAAAGATCTGTTCTATTTGATTTCGAGCGAACATAAGGCGTGGTATCGGCGCGAGCATGGCTCACTATCCCAAGATGCCGCCGTGGCGGCGACATCACTTGCATGGGATTGCCTCGACGTTTTGTCGCAACTTGCCACGCCGGTACCCTGCGACCTGAGTGACATATGGATGGCGAGCAAGCAGCGTAATCTCCATAGCGATTACGAAGACGATTTAATCATTGCTGCAGCGATGCGCTCAAAGGCAGATCTCCTGGTTACTAACGATGCCAAACTCTGTTCACACGCACCCGTCGCAGCAATGAGCGCAGAAGACGCAAAGAATTACTTAGCAACGCTCTAGCAATTTGAAGACCCCGCAGGTTGAGCAAAAGTCAGCGAGAGTCTGCCGTTTGAGCCAAGGTGCCGTGAAATGAAAAGGCGCTGACCTTCTGGTCGCGCCTTTGAAATTGAACGGCAGATTGGCCAAACGGCGGGCTCGCAGCGTCGACCGGTCCGCCGTTCGTTAGAACGGCGGAACCCATGGGGCTCGCAGCGTCGAGGGGTTCCGGCGTTTGGTAAAACGCCGGAACAACCTAATGCTCGATCCAGCAGCGCAGGGTCTCGCCGGCCTGCAGGTGACGCAGATTCTCCGCGGCAATGTCGACCACGTTGTTGAGTGTGGCTGCCAGGTGAAACCAGCCGGAGACGTGCGGTGTGATGAGCATGTTGGGCGCATCCCACAGCGGGCTTGTCGCGGGCAGGGGCTCGGGGTCGGTGACGTCGACCGCGGCGCCGGCGAGATGTCCCGACTCCAAGGCGGCAACCAAGTCGTCGGCGACCACAAGGTCGCCGCGGCCGCCGTTGGCAAAGAAGGCGCCCGGCTTCATCGCGGCGAAGAACTCGGCGTTCGCCAGACCGCGGGTCTCGGGTGTGCTCGGCATAAAGGATGCGACGATGTCAGCCTCGGCCAGGCGCTCGGACAGGGCGTCCATGCCGTCCATGTCCTCAAACACAATGGGGTAGACGAGCGGATGGCGCTTGATGCCGCGGACGTGCGCACCCATGCTGCGGCAGAGCGTGGCAAAGTGGCCGCCAATGTCGCCCGCGCCCAGCACCAGCACGTTGGCATTTTTGAGCGAGGTAACCGGCCCCAAATCCTCCCAGCGATGCTCGCGCTGCAAGTCGTGATAGCCGGGCAGGCGCTTCATCATGGAAAGGACCATGGCAAACATGTGCTCGCTTACGGCCTGGCCGTAGGCGCCCACCGAGCAGGACAGTTTGGCGTCGGCCGGCACGGTGCCGGCGGCAAGATAGTCGTCATAGCCGGCGGTCTGCAATTGCAACAGCTGGAGATGCTCGCATGCCGTGAGCATGCTAGGGTCTATATTGCCCAAGATCACGTCGGCATCGGCGACCTGCTCGCGCGTGGCGGCGTCGGAGCTCGTGTAGATAAAGTCCTCGCCCGGAGCGCTCGACTCAAGAATTGCGCGATGGCGGTCATTGACGGGCAGCAAAACCAGGATGTTCACAAGCAGTCCTCTCCGCTCAGCCTGCCAAAAAGGGACAGGTTTTTTGGCAGGCTGTATCAGGCAAAACGTTCAAATAAAAACGCCGGATGCAAGACGAGCGTGCCCGTCAGCATCCGGCGCATCCACGGCTACCAGCTCAGCAGCTCATAGCCGTCCTCGGTCACCACGAGCTGTACCTCGCACTGGGCCGAATCACTGCCGTCCTTGGTGCGCACGCACCAACCGTCGCCCTTGCTAATCTTGATGTCGGGTGCTCCGGCGTTGACCATGGGCTCGATGGTAAAGACCATGCCCGGAGCCATGATGGTGTCCACATCGGGCGCCTCGGTGGTAAAGCCCACAAACGGGTCCTCGTGGAACTCCTTGCCAATGCCGTGTCCGCCGTACTCGCGCACCACGCTAAAGCCGGCGTCCTCGACCGTCTTTTGAACAGCCTCGGCCATAACGGAGAGCGGTAGCCACGGCTTGACGGCCGCCAGGCCCGCCTCCACGCTGGCGCGGGTGACGTCGACCAGGCGCTGGCGCTCGGCAGAGACCTCGCCGATGCAGAACATGCGGCTCGAATCACTAAAGTAGCCGTCCAGGATCGTGGAGCAGTCGACGTTGATGATGTCGCCCTCGTGCAGCACGTCCGTATCGCAGGGGATACCGTGACAGACCACGTCGTTGATCGAGGTGCATACGCTCTTGGGGTAGCCCTCGTAGTTGAGGTCGGCCGGCGTGCCGCCGTGCTCGACGGTGTAGTCGTAGATCATCTGGTCGATCTGGTTGGTGGTCATGCCCGCGGCGATGTGCTCGCCTACGTAATCGAGCACGCCCACGTTGATGGCGGCCGAGCGCTTGATGCCCTCGATATCGGCGGGCGTCTTGTAGAGCGTGCGGGGCAGAACCTCCCAGCCCTCTTCCCACAAGCGCTCGAGGCGCTCATCAAAGGTGCTATGGCATTTCTTATATTTTTTGCCGCTGCCGCACCAGCAAGCGTCGTTGCGGCCGGGCACGGGTCCTTTGTCAAACATGGCTAACTTCCTTTCATCCGCAGCTAGTATAGCCCACCCACGCGTCTATAAAAGTTGCGGTGACATAGTTCCGATTTAAGCGGTTTAACAGCACAAATAGGAACTATATCACCGCAACTGATGGGGCGGGATGGCGGGCACTGGCTGCTGCGTGGTTTTGCTAGTAGCTCACCTGGCAGGGGATGCCGAGGGCGCGCACGCGTGCAGCAATCTTGTCGAGCACCTCGGGCGCCGCTTTGGCAAGGCCGGCGATTGGTGTCTCGCGCGCCACTGTGTAGATGGTCGCCTCCTGCGGGCGAATGCGCTCGAGCGCCGAGAGCCAAGGGCCGACGTACTCCTCGCCGGTGTTATCGAGAGACTTGCCTCGGTACTCGCCGCTCAAAAACATCGTCTGGATAATGACGTGGCCGTTAAAGCTCGCGAACGTTTCGATCTGGTGCTCTACATCGTAGGGGCCAACGGGCTGGTCGAGCAGCTGGATAAAAGCCGGGTCGACCGTATCGAGCTTGAGGATGTTGTCGTCGACCATCATGAGCGCATCGTGTACCTGGGGACGGTCGGCGCGCGTGCCGTTGGAAAGCACGGCAATCTTGGTGTTTGGGGCCAGCTCGTCGCGCAGCGCGACGGCGCCGGCGATGGCCTGCGGAAACTCCGGTGCGGCGGTGGGCTCGCCGTTGCCTGCGAAGGTGATTACATCGGGGAGCTCGCCCTCGGCTGCCATCTCGCGCAGCTTTACCTCGAGCGCGTCGAGTACCACGGCAGCTATGTTGTACGGCTCATGGCAGGGGCGCTCAGCGTTGAGACCGTTTTCGCAGTAAATGCAGTCGAACGTGCAGATTTTGCCGCTGGCCGGCATCATGTTGACGCCGAGCGAAAGGCCCAGGCGACGGCTGCGAACGGGCCCAAAGATGGGGCTGGCATTCAAAAACGTAGACATAGGCATATGCTCCTCAAGACAATTGTGCCTAAGCATAGCATCGGCTCCAAAGCAAGGTGTGGGCTCTTGCTTTACAAGTTTCGTTTTTTCACGTCGCTCATTATGCGGTGCCATGAAAAGTCTCGGGTCAGGTACAGTTAATCTGTTAACAAGGCGTAAGGCAATGCAGGCCCATCCAACCGTACCGATGTGCAACTGGATGGGCGTTGATGATGGGGGCACAACATGGATTTTACGGTCGAGAATGCGGGCACTACGATCGCCTGCCGCGAGTATGCCGGCCCGGTTGTATCGTCCGATGCACCTGCCTTGGTGTGCGTGCACGGTGCCTGCGTCGACGGCGTCTTTTTTGACGCCATCGCCCGCGAGCTCGCCTGTGACTATCGCGTCATTACCTATGACCGCCGCGGTTGCGGCGAGAGCGGCGACGCTGCAGACGGACGCTACGACCTCGCTGCCCAGGCCGCCGACCTGCAGGCTGTTATCGAGCATATTGGCGCTCCGGCAAACGTGCTCGCGCACAGTGCCGGTACGCTGGTGACGCTGGAGCTTCTCCGTGCAAACCCCACCATAATCTCGCGTGCGATTCTGCATGAACCCGCCGTGACGGATGAGGGTGCCGGTCTGGGCGCGGCCCCGGTTTTGCTCGAGATGATCGCCGCGGGAAAGGTCTCCAGGGCATTACGGGCCTTCCTGGGCGCCATCGGCGATTCGGACCCTGAGGCCCCCAAGTTAACCGAGGCAGAAGCCAAGCATGCCCTGCGCAACGGCCGCGGCTTCATGGCAAACGAATACGGGATTACTATGACCTGCGTTCCCGATTGGGATAGCGTTCGTGCGTCGAAAACGGTGGCCGCCGTGCTCCTGGGCGAGCTCTCGATTGGCACGCCTCGCGAGGCGGGCACGAGGGTGGCGGCTGAGCTTTTGGACTGTCCACTCG
>UQPY01000069.1 GCA_900542965.1 uncultured Collinsella sp. | reverse complement strand
GCCTACGACAACGTCCTGTGCAAGCAGGAGGCCGAGACCCTGGCCGAAGAAGAGGCCGAGGAGACCAAGGCCGTCAAGACCGCTGCCGCCCCCGCCGTTGAGGCTCCTGTTGTCGAGACCGCTTCTGCCACCGAGGCCTCCGCAGCTCCGTCCGCCCTTAAGGGCAAGGATCTGAGGGTTCTGGTTCTGTGCGCTGGCGCCGGCACCTCTGCACTGCTCGCCAACGCGCTTAAGGAAGGCGCCGACGAGCTGGGCATCGACATTACCGCCAACGCCGGTGCCTACGGCAGCCACTACGCCATCATGGACCAGTACAACGTCATCGTCCTGGCTCCGCAGGTTCGCACCTATTACAACGAGATGAAGGCCGACACCGACCGCCTGGGCATCACGCTGCTGTCGCCCAAGGGCAAACAGTACATCGACCTCACTAAGGATCCCAAGGGTGCCGTCGCCTGGATCGAGGAAAACCTCGAGGCATAAGACGCTGACACCACCTGCCGCTCGCAGACAATAAATGGCCCGTGCATCGATGTGTGATGCGCGGGCCATTTTGTTTAGACCGCACCCGTCCTCCTGTTCATCTCAATCTGTAACATCTAGCCGAGTTTTTCGGTCCTAGCTGTTACAGATCGAGATGAACGCACAGGCCAAGCCGAAAATCTCAATCTGTAACATGTAGACCACTTTTGACCGTCTAGTTGTTACAGATCGAGACAAACGGAATAGGCCGAGCACGTCTACGCCCGCAAGTCCTTTACGCTGGAACGCTCGACCAACACGCCCGAGACGAGCGTACGGCTTCTGGAGCTCGGAGCTTCCAGACCCGCGACGACCTCGTTGAGCGCACGGACGCCCAGCTCGCGGTGGCGAAACTTCACCGACGTCAGAATCGAGTTGGGAATCGTCTTATAGAGCTCATCGTCGAAGCCGATCACGGACACATCATTGGGCACACTGAGCCCTTTGTCACGTAGAGCCATCATCACGCCGTTTGCCATGCAGTCGTTAGCAGCGAGGACCGCCGTGCAATCGGGCTTATCGGCAAGCACAAGGCCCGCGGCATAGCCACTATCCGCATTCCAATCGCCTTGCAGAGGCTCGGGCGGCTCAATGCCACGCGCCTCGAGTGCCGCACGCCAACCTTTCATACGGCACTGGCTCGACAACGACTCTTTCTTACCAGAGACGAAGTACACGTTTTTATGCCCGTGGTTCAAGAAGTACTCGCACGCCATGCGCGCGCCGCCCTCTTGGTCGTCACTGACGGTGGAGCAGGTAGGATGTTCCATCGGTGTGATAATCACCGTCTTGAGGTCTTTCGGTGCCTCAAAAGTATCAAAGTCATCGACCATCTGACGCAGGTTGAAGATCATGCCATCAACAGGCAGCTGCGACATCCTACGCGCCGCTTCGGCAAGGGTCATCTTCTCCCCCGCCCGCTTTTTGATCATCGTGAGCGCAAAGCCGCGTTCTTCGGCGGCATCTGCGATACCGTCAATCATGTCCACGGCACCGCCCGACAAGTGGAACAGCACCACGCCAATGCACCCGTAACGGCCCAACTTGAGCGAACGCGCGGCAAAGTTGGTTCGAAACCCGAGCGCCTCCATTGCGGAATGAACCTTATCGCGTGTCGACTCTCGCACGCTATCGGGCTCGTTGATCACACGCGAAACCGTCTTGAGAGAAACACCCGCAGCAATCGCCACATCGTTCATTGAGACATTTTTCTTGTCCATCGTTGCCACTACTTCTCCAGTCGGTTTTGCATCGCTTGCTTTTTGCGTTCTAGCATACACTACCTGCCCGACTGACAAATCAACCGTTTACCGGACAATATCGACCGCTCACCCGTATATCCTTGTTGCTCTTCCAAAAATGTCTTACGTTGTCATTAACGAAATGACAACGTTGTCATTTCGCAATGCCTTCCTTAAGCAGGAAGGTTTCCGGGCAGTCCTGACCATCCATCGACGACCAGTTCCATCCACATGCATCGCGCATCAAGTAGCAAAGGAGCTCTATGGACGCCATCGTAAAGATGCTCGAAAAGCATCAACCGTTCTTCGAGAAGATCTCGAGAAACATCTACCTCCAGGCCATCAAAGACGGATTCCTTGGGTGCATGCCCATCGTCCTTACCTCTTCGATCTTTCTGCTGATCGCCACCCTTCCCGGCGTAGTTGGAATCACGTTGCCCCAGCCGCTCATCGACTGGTGCAACAAGCTGTACAACTTCACCATGGGCGTCATGGGCATCATGGTTGCCGGCACCACCGCCAAGAACTTTACGGCTTCCATGAACCGTCGCATGCCCGCCGGCAAGGTGCTCAACGACGGCTCCACCATGGTTGCCGCCCAGTGCAGCATGCTGCTGCTCGCTGTTACGCAGTTCACCACCAAGTTCAACGGCTCCGAGCTTTCTGTCTTCGATTGCACCAGCATGGGTACGCGCGGTCTGTTCTCGGCCTATATCGCCGCGTTCATTACCGTGTGGGTCTATAAGTTCTGCGTCTCGCGCGATCTGACCATTAAGCTGCCCAAGGAGGTTCCGGGCGCCATCGCACAGAACTTCCGCGACATCATCCCCTTCGGTGGCGCTGTCATCATTTGCGGCATCATCGATGTGGTTGTGCGCAACCTCATGGGCGTTCCGTTCTCCGAGCTGCTTATCAAACTGCTCTCCCCGCTCTTCACTGCGGCAGAGACCTACCCCGGACTCATCCTTATTCAGGCAGCCACCGCGTTCTTCTGGTTCATCGGTGTCCACGGCCCTTCGATTGTCCAGCCGGGCATCGACCCCATCCGTCTTGCCAACCAGGCCGAGAACCTGCAGGTTCTGCTGGCCGGTGGCCACCCCGCCCACTCCCTCACCTTTAACATGTCGCTCGTGGGTGAGTTCGGCGGCACCGGCGCCACGTTCATCGTTCCGCTTCTGCTGATTCTCTTTATGAAGTCCAAGCAGCTCAAAGCCGTCGGTAAGGCCTCGATTGTTCCTGTTGCCTTCGCCGTCAACGAACCGCTGCTCTTTGGCGCGCCCATGATCCTCAACCCCTACATGCTCATCCCCTTTGTTGCCGCCGGCTGCGTCAACGTAAGTGTTGCCAAGTTCTTTATCGACAACGTGGGCATGAACGGCTTCTCCTTCGTGGTGCCTTGGGCTACCCCTGCCCCCATCGGCATCTTCATCACCACGAACTTCCAGCTTATCGCCCTGGTATTTGTCGCGATCATCATCTTGCTGGACGCCATCATCTACCTGCCGTTCTTGAAGGCATACGATAAGCTGCTCTGCGACCAGGAAGCCGAGCGCGCCGCCGAGCTGGGTCTCGAGTCCGATGGTGCTGCCACCATCGCCGCCAGCACCTCTGCGCCCGCTGTCGAGCAGGCCACCGCTGCCGTCGAGCCGACCGCCGCTGCCGCTGACAGCAAGCCTGTCGCCGATCAGCCCGAGCCCGCTGCCGATGCATCCGCCAAGAAGGATGTCGATGGCCTGAAGGTCCTCGTCCTGTGCGCCGGCGCCGGCACCTCTGCCATGCTTGCCAACGCCATCAAGGAAGGTGCCGCGCAGACCGGAGAGAACATCGCTTCCTCCGCAGGCGCCTATGGCCAGCACACTGCCATCATGGATCAGTACGACGTTATCGTGCTTGCCCCGCAGGTCCGTAGCTACTACAACGACATGAAGGCCGACACCGATCGCCTGGGCATTAAGCTGCTCGCCCCGCGCGGTAAGGAATATATCGACCTTACTCGCGACCCCGCTGGCGCCATCAAGTGGCTCCGCGAGAACCTCGACTAGGTTCCTCCCTCTGTTGGTGCCCGGATCCCCAGTTCGGGCACCTCTCCCTATTCGAATCCCACAGAAAGGATGACTCATGACCAACCCCATGCAGTTCCCCGACGGCTTTGTGTTTGGCGGCGCCACTGCCGCTTACCAGGTTGAGGGCGAGACCCGCACGCACGGCAAGGGCAAAGTGCCCTGGGACGATTTCCTGGCAGCTCAGGGTCGCTTCTCCCCCGATCCCGCAAGCGATTTCTACAACAAGTACCCGGTCGATATCGACCTGTGCCAGCGCTTCGGCATCAACGGTATCCGCGTCTCCATCGCTTGGAGCCGCATCTTCCCCAACGGCACTGGCGAGATCAACCACGAGGGTGTCGCCTTCTATCATGAGCTTTTCGCCACCTGCAACAAAGCCGGCGTTATCCCCTATGTCACGCTCGATCACTTTGATACGCCCGAGGCCTTTTACCAGGACGGCGGCGAGGGCTTCCTGACGCGCACGACGATCGACGCCTTTGTCGAGTACGCCAAGTTCTGCTTTGCCGAGTTCACCGAGGTCAAGCACTGGTTCACGTTTAACGAGATTCCCGCAACCGCCGAGGGCAGCTTTATCGTCGGCAACTGGCCGCACGGCGAGAAGTATCGCCTGGACAAGGCCTTCCAGCTCATGCACAACATGATGGTGGCCCACGCCAAGGCTGTCGTCGCCTTCCATGAGGGCGGCTTTGAGGGTGAGATCGGCATTGTCCAGAACCTGGAGCCCAAGTATCCCCTCGATCCCAACAGCGCTGCCGACTGCGAGGCCGCCCGCATGGCCGACGTCATCAACAACCGCTGGGTACTCGACGCCACCTTCCGTGGCCACTATGCAGCCGACACCATGGAGGCTGCGACCAAGCTTGCCCATATCGCCGGCGGCGAGCTCGACGTCCGCGACGAGGACATCGCCGCGCTGACCGCCGCGCTCCCCTACAACGATTGCCTGGGCGTCAACACCTACAAGTGCCAGTTCCTGCGTGCCGCCGAGGGCGAAAACGACATCAACCACAATGGCACCGGCGACAAGGGCTCCTCGCGCTGGTTCCTCAAGGGCGTGGGCGAGTCATGCGTGCGCGAAGGCGTTCCCACCACCGATTGGGACTGGATCATCTATCCCGAGGGCCTCTACGACCTGCTGCTCCGCATTAAGAACGATTACCCCAACTACAAGAAGATCTACATCACCGAGAACGGCATGGGCTATAAGGACGACTTCGAGGACGGCTTTATCGATGACGCCCCTCGCATCGACTACATGCGTCAGCATCTCGCATGGATCCTCAAGGCAATCGACGGCGGCGTGAACGTCGACGGTTACTTCGTGTGGTCGCTGCAGGACCAGTTCTCCTGGACCAACGGCTATAACAAGCGCTATGGCCTGTTCTACATCGACTTTGAGACCCAGAAGCGCTATCCCAAGGCGAGCGCGTACTGGTACAAGAACGTCTCGGAGACCGGCCTGCTTATGGCCTAACTTTTGCCGCATACCCCCTGTCGGCCGCATGCGAATCCCTCCACGGGTTCGCATGCGGCCTTTTTGTTTTTGGTGAGCCCGTGCGGGCCGTTTATCTCGATCTGTAACATCTAGCAGGGGTTTTCGGTCCTAACTGTTACAGATTGAGATGAACGGGCCCGCCCGGGCCGAAAGATCTAAATCTGTAACACTAAATCCGGTATTGGCCGCCTACCTGTTACAGATCGAGACGAACGCGCAGGCCAATCCATTCAATCTCAATCTGTAACATCTAGACGACTATTTCACCCCTATCCGTTACAGATTCAGACAAACGGAATCGGCCAGGCAGAAAATCTCGATCTGTAACATCTAGATGAGCTTTTCTCCCCTAACTGTTACAGATCGAGACAATCGGATGGTAGAATCCAAACTATCCAATCAGCTATGGAGCGCAGCCTCAAGTTTTCGGTATCACGAACGGGCTTTCGGTATCATTTGGTGCTGATAAGACACCAAAAGCCCGTTCGGCTATGCGAGAGAATCCGGTGCGCCAGCTCGGCCAAACCACAGGCCCACAAACTTCATTTACCCGCAGAACGTCACTGCATCCACGTTTGCGTGTCAAATCGCGTCACATTGACACGTAAAATGACACGCAAATTTTTTCGTGTCATAATTTTGACGCGTAAAATGACGTGTAAAATTTTACGTGTCATTTTTCACGTCAAATTGAAGCGAAACGGAGCAACACGATGCAAGAATCCAAAGATCTTGAATTCAAGGAATGCGTCACCAATTCGTTCCTTAAAACCGTCTCCGCTTATGCAAATGGCACGGGAGGACGCGTTCTATTTGGAATTAACGACGACGGAGAAGCCGTTGGCCTCGATGATCCCAAGCAGACCTGCCTAGATATCGAAAACAAGATTAACGATTCGATCATCCCCCAGCCTGACTACTCCCTAAAAATCAACGAGCTCGATGCAACCGTAGAGCTTACGGTCTTTCCCGGCAGATCGAAGCCTTACCTATACCGCTCGAAGGCATACAAGCGCAATGACACCGCGACCATACCAGTTGATACCCTAGGCCTTTCGCGTCTTGTACTCGAGGGTCAAAACCTCTCCTTTGAACAGCTCCCGGCAAGCAAGCAAGATCTATCTTTCACCGTTTTAGAGAATCGCCTAAAAGCAAAGCTCTCACTTCAGTCATTCACAACCGATACTCTCAAAACCCTCGGCCTGCTCGATGAGACCGGAACCTACAACAACGCGGCAGAACTGCTCGCGGACGAGAACGATTTCCCAGGTATCGACATGGCGGTGTTTGGCGACACCATCAATCTCATTAAGCAGCGCAAAACTCTCGAACATGCATCGGTTTTAACGGAGATTGACGGCGCTCTTGAACTATTTGAAACTCAGTACTGTTACGAAGAGATCAAGGGAATGGAGCGGGTCCGCAAGGAGCTCATTCCGCTCGAAGCATTCCGCGAGGCCATTACCAATGCAATCGTTCACAGGACTTGGGATGTACCCGCGCACATTCGCATCTCGATGTTCGACGACCGCGTGGAAGTCGCCTCGCCCGGCGGCTTGCCAGCAAGCATGACTGTCGATGAATACCTGTCCGACATGCTATCCGTTAGACGCAATCGTATTCTTGCCGAAGTCTTTTTGCGCCTGGGTCTTATCGAAGCCTTTGGAACGGGCATCATGCGAATTCGCGACACCTATAAGGACAGCGTCAGAAAGCCCCGGTTTCAAGTTTCGGATAACGCCATTGTGGTCACACTTCCCCTGCTCATGGATAACCCGGGGCTCAAGGGCGACGAACTTATCGTATTCGAACTGTTGAGTAGCGCACATCCTCAATCGACAGGTGAGCTTGCAGCCAAAGTTAGCTTCAGCCGCTCGAAGCTCAATCGCATCCTCAAAAAACTCGTTGAGACAGGCCTGGCGACAGTTGAAGGCACCGGCAGGGGACAGAAGTATCGCCTGCAGCGTTAGCTAGCAAATGACCTGCGTATGCTCCTCGATGGCGACACGATCCTCGGCGGCGATGCCCGGCTCGCACACCACGGCGTCCAGGCTGTCCAGGCGGCAGAAGGTGTAGAAGTCGCGTTTGCCGATCTTGCTGGAGTCGGCGATCAGATAGCGCGAGTCGGCCTTGCTAAAGGCGAGCTGCTGGATACGGCCCTCGTCCATGTTGGACGTAGATACGTCACCGTCCAAGATGCCGTTGGCGCCGATAAACGCCGCGTCGATGCCCAGCGCACGCAGGGTATCCTCGGCCGTTGGCCCCACAAAAGCGGCAGTGCGGCGACGGTACATACCGCCCACGAGGCACAGGTCGCAGTCCTCGCGCGCCTCGAGCAGGTTAAACACCGAAAGCGAATTGGTCACAATGCGCAGACGAAACGCCGGCAACATCGAGGCCATCTGCTCAACCGTGGTGCCTGTCCCCAAAAAGATGGTCGAGCCTTCCTCGATAAGCTCCACAGAACGGCGCGCAATCTGCAACTTTTCCTCGGCATGCTTCGTGCGCTTTTCGCTGTGCGAATACTCATGGCGCAGCATAGCGTGTGGACGGCCCTGCGCACTGCGGGCTCCGCCGTGCACGCGCTCGATCTCGCCCAGGCTCGCAAGCTCCTCAAGGTCACGGCGGATCGTCATATCCGAGACACCTAACGCATCCGAAATCTCCTTGACCGAGACCGTGCCTTGCTCTTCGAGCAGCTGCCGAACCTTATCCTGTCGCTCCGCTTTAATCACGATGAGTCCTCGCTGTTCCACGCTCACGTCAATTCAAACAATAACGAACAAATTGTATCAGACTCACGCGCGTCAGAAATGAACGCCCGCACAGCTCCAATCATCACTTTTTTGAGAAAAATACCCCCTGCTTTAGTGGGGTGTAGTGATAATCTCGCCTGTTCGCGCTACAGTTTGTCGGAAATACCTCGATGTTAGGAACCAAATGATCACTTCCGAGCTTTTCGGCACCGCGCCGTGCGGTACCCCCGTTCATCGTTACACCCTCAACGGGCCCGAGATCTGCGTTCGCATTATGGACTATGGTGCCACCGTGTTGGGCATCGACGTGCCCGACATTCCCGGCAACGTGCGCGATGTGGTGCTGGGCTTCGATAAGCTCGAGGATTACTTTGACAACCCCGCCTGCTTTGGCGCGACCATCGGCCCCGTGGCAAACCGCACCGCGGGCGCCACGATCACCATCGACGGCACGGACTGGCACATGCCAGCCAACGAAGGCGTCAACAACCTGCACAGCGATCTTGAGCATGGTCTGCACAAGCGCGTATGGGATGTTGAACTCGACGAGGTCCACAACGCCGTGCGCATGACCACCTCACTTGAGGATGGCGAACTGGGTCTCCCCGGCAACCGCACCTTTACGGCCGTGTTTACCGTGACGCGCACCGGCGTCTTTCGTGTCGAGTATGGCTGCGAGAGCGACCGCGCCACCTACGTGTCCATGACCAACCACACGTACTTTAACCTTGCCGGTCATAACGCCGGCATGGACTGCGAACACTTCTTTGTTGCCAACGCTGCCCACTACCTGCCCATTGATGACCAGAACATTCCAACCGGCGAGATCGCTCCGGTCGAAGGCACGCCGTTTGACTTTCGCGAGCTGCGTCCCGTCGCGCCTGGCATGGAGGCCGACGACCCGCAGATTAAGCAGGCCCGTGGCTACGACCACTGCCTGTGCATCGATGGCTATCAGTACGGTCGCAACCTGCGCCGCGCGATGCACGTCGAGGAGATGTGGACCGGTCGCGAGCTGGACTACTACACCACCGCACCGGGCGTGCAGCTCTACACCGGCAACTGGCTGGGCGACGAGCACGCCAAGGACGATGCCAACTATGGCTGGGGCGCCGGCTTTGCCCTCGAGGCCGAGATGTACCCCGACACGCCGCACCAGCCGCTGTTCCCACAGGGCATTGTGGGCCCGGGTCACCCCTACAGCAATGTGATCGAATACCACTTTATGAGGCACTAAGCCCATAACGCAATAAATCGCACAGCAGCGCCCGCCGACACCACCGCCGACGGGCGTTTTTCCATCTTTTAGGATCATTTTCGCTGTGACTGTATGAGTGACATATCAAAACTATGCCCATTTACTACGTTTAGCCCGGGAGGCTCGACCATGCACCGGTTTTTTTAAATTCGCGAGCCGTCTACCTGCGGTTTTGTTTTTCTCAAATTCGACATGCTCGGCGATTGCCGATCAAACGTAGTAAATGGACATAGTTTTTGACAGGCGGCATCGCGCGCGTCCCTCGCAAGGGCAAAATGATCCGTTTTCCTCCGTCCCCAAGGGATCAGTTGAACAGATTGCCGATGGGGTCGGGATTGGAGCTGGGGAGATAGCGGATTTCTAGCTCCATGCCGAGCGCCTGCAGTTCTTTGAGGGCAGCGACATCTGCGTCGCTCACGGCAACCGCGGGCGTTATGGGACGCTTGCCCTCCCCCACCTGCATATGGCCAATGCTGATCTTGGTTATCGGCACGCCGCCCTTAACCAGCGCGAGCGCATCGGCGGGTGAGGCCACCATGATCAGAATCCATTGACGCGGCGTTGCAGTATGAATGATGTCGATAGCCCTTTGCACCGAGAAAAATCTTGTCCAGACGCCTTCTGGCGCCGCCACCCTCATGGGTGCCCACTTGCGAGCGTCCGCGGCAATCTCGTCGTTGACGACCAGGACGAGGTTAGTACCTACGGCCTCGTTCCACAGCGCAAGATCTTGCCCATAGATAAAGCGGTCGTCGATACGCGTCAGGAGAATCTTGGGCTGAGCCATCGCCGCCTCGTTTCGCTCGACATCCATACGAACAGGACGCCGGCAGCCAACTCGACAGCAGGTCAAGCGCCAAATGGACGCCGCAGACATCACGTCTCCAATATTAGTGCATTTAAAGTGAGAAAAGCCGTCAGAACACTTGCACGGATGTGCGATGTCCCGTATCATAGACAGCCGTTGACGCCTCAGTTGCGTCACCACATGGCCGCCAGCGTAGCTCAGTTGGTAGAGCACCGCTCTCGTAAAGCGGGGGTCACCGGTTCGAGCCCGGTCGCTGGCTCCATTGCACAAGATAGCCGCCTTCGGGCGGCTTTTTTGTTGCCGATTCGCCCACTCGGTGGACTTCGGATTTAATGCTTAGGGGGCGGGGATTTACCAAAGTGAAATTTTAATGAAAAGAAACCCAGCTGCAACAATTGCCATGGTGAGGGCTCGAATTGGCCATATAGATTTAAAATAGCCACGATACCTTCTCTTTTGCTGGAACGATATATCTATACAAGGTTGTGAGCGGAAAACAAAA
>UQPY01000068.1 GCA_900542965.1 uncultured Collinsella sp. | reverse complement strand
GTCGATGATTTCAATCCTGCGGCTAGCCGATGTTCTTCGCAAATAAATGAGGCTTTCCTATTCAAAAACAGAAAACCCCGCTAAACGTGATTCCCCTAGGGAAACACGTTTAGCGGGGTCCTAGCGTGATTTCCCTAGGGGAATCACGCCATCAGACGAATAGCTCTGCCAGGCAGTTCGCTACTCCTCCCAGTAAGCGTCTGCAAGCAGCTTAAAGCAGATCTTCTTGACCGGCTGCGCGCCATCGCCCGGGAACTCGAGCGTGGGCATATGAGGCTCGCCGGCAACGAACAGCGCAAACTTATCGTCGGCAAGATCGCCGGCGATCGAGGCGTCGGAATCGACCAGATCGTAGTCGTCCTTCTCGTCAAACTCCTGGACCAGCGTCAGGCTGCCCGTGGCGGCCTTAAAGGCCTCGCGACCCTCGACGTCGATCTGCAGGTCGTGATAGCGCTGATGCGTCTCGTAGTGGGCCTCGGCCTCCGGACGCGTCGTGGGAGCCATGACGTTCGCAAAGACCTTGTCGCCCAGAATCGGATGGCTGCCGACCTCGAGCTGAGCCGGGTCGTTCTCCTCGAGCCAGTCGATCAGCACGTCGAGGCCCTTGAGCATTCCGCGGTACTCCTCGATATCGCCCAATGCACCGTAAATCATCTAAATCCCCTCTCGGATCGTTTCTTTGGCGGCTACTCGATAAACGCGTTACCGACGCTGTTGCCACCCACATACGTCTCGACCAGGGTAAGGTCGGGATTGAACACGACAACGTCGGTGTCGCGCCCCGACATAATGCTACTGCACTTGTCGTCGACATGAGCTAGCAAGCGATGCCGGGACCGACGCCCAAGCCCTTACAGCTCGGTCACGACAACGCCGTTGTAGACCTCGTCCCAACGATCCATAACCAAGTGGCCAGTCATGGGATCCATGGCATTGAGCTTGCCGCAGGTGTTGGCGGTACGCAGCACCGTCTCGTCGTCGGCGCCGGCAGCAATCGCATGTGCGAAGCCGGCAATGGTCGAATCGCCAGAGCCCGTAGCGTTAACGGCGGGGATATCGGGGGTCTTTGCGCGGAACGCACGGCCATTGTGGAAGCCAACGGAGCCGGCAGCGCCCATGGACACGACGACCCAGGGGATATCGGAGAAACGGGCGTCAGAGGCGAGCGCGGCACGGAGCTCGTCCACATCGTCGGTGGTAAAGCTCGTGCCCAGAAGGCCGTTGATCTCGGTCAGGTTAGGCTTGACCAGCTCGGGCTTAATTTCGGACTTAAGGGCGGCCTCGAGCGAAGCGCCCGAGGTATCGAGCAGCACCTTGGCGCCGGCGTTCTCGGCAATGCCCGTGATCTTGGCATAGTAGTCTGCCTCGACACCGCGGGGCAGAGAACCCGAAATGGTGACAACGTCAGCCTTGCCCGCAAGCTCAGTAAATTTGGCGGTAAAGGCATCGAGCTCCTCGGGGGCAATTGTCGGGCCGCTCTCGAGCAGCTCGGTCTGGTTGCCGGCGTGGAGAATGTTGAGGCAAATTCGAGTCTCGCCCTTGATGGGCACAAAGTCGTTGTTAATACCGTTGGCGTCCATGAGCTCAGCCATGTAGGCGCCCATGTGGCCGCCGAGTAGACCGGTTGCCACAACGTCGTCGCCCAGCTGACCCAGCACACGGGCCACGTTGAGGCCCTTGCCGCCGGCGGTCTTTTCGGGCGTCACGCGGTTGACGTCGTCGATAATGAGCTCATCGAGCTGATAGCGCGTATCGACAGACGGGTTCATCGTAACGGTGAGGATCATTTTTAGCTCCTTATCTCGCAGGCTCCTTGTGCCTCGCGATACGAATCGACAAAACGGAATTACAGAATCTCAATCGTGAACGAGCGTACGATGGTCTCCTTGGGCTTGGCGACAAGGCAGCCGCGCTTATGCTCAAGTACGTCGTCCTCATCGGAGCAGGTCGAGAGGCCGCCCCAGGGTTCAACTGCAACAAAATCGCCCTCGGGCTTACTCCACACAATGAGATACGGGAAGCCCTCAAAGCTCAGGCGGACGCCCTTGTCCTCCCCCTTCTTAGAAAGCGTAACCTGACGGCTCTCGAGCACGTCAAAGATGGTCTCCGCAAAATCGAAGAGCTCGTGCGACAGGGGCAGCGTCTTTCCCACCATGGGGTTCTTGGAGCGGTTTGCCACGTCAATCAATCCAGTCGAGGGAACGGCGGTGCAGAGCTCCGCAGCCTCGTCTTTCTCAAAGCGCAACTCGTAGTCCGTATAGGCCTCGCCCTCATCGAGCGGACACCTAAAGCCGGGATGACCGCCGATAAAGAACGGCATGTCCTCGGTTCCCTCGTTGGTCACCTTATAGGAGACGCGAACGGCATCCCCCTCAAGCGTATAACGAGCGACAAGCTTAAACGGATACGGATAATCGCTCAGCAGCGCGGCGTTATCCTCCGAAGCCAGGCACATCGCCAGCTCGTTCTCGCTCTGGCTCAGCAGCTTCCACTCTTGCTTGCGCGCAAACCCGTGGCGGGCGAGCTTCACGTGATGCCCGGCAAACGTCATGGCATTGTTGTCGCGCAAGCCTCCGCAAATCGGGAAGCAAATCGGTGCCTGGCCGGACCACACGGCGGGATCACCCTGCCACAAATACTCGCGACCTCCGGCCTCGATCGAGGTAAACGAACCACCAGCCGTGGACACCTTAATAGAAATCGAATCGTTGGAGAGAGCGTATTCCATTGCCCATCCTTTCGAACAACTGCTTTTTGCTCGCAAGTACCCGTCTCGGCCCTAACCAAAGGACAAACCCGCGCGTTCATCGATGCGTCCGGTATCCCAGCCATGTAACGGGGTACCATACAGACATTGATGCAATTACAGCTGAAAGGCCTTCTTATGCGAACCATCATCCTCTACGCCTCGCGCCATCACGGCAATACGAAAAAGCTCGTGGACGCCATCGTCGAGGCGCACCCCGAGATCGATACCCTCGACGTCAAGGCGCTCGGTAAAAACGAGTACCCCGACCTGCACGAATATCATCTGATCGGTGTCGCCACGGGCATCTATTACTCCGAGATCGACAAGGACATGGCACGCGTGCTCACGAACGTGCTGCAGCCGCAGGACAAGGTGTTTGGCCTTATGACCTACGGTGGCAAGAACAAATGGTACGGCAAGGATATCGATGGCATCTGCCGCATGAGGCAGGCCATCTTTATGGGTGTCTACGGCTGCCCCGGCTTTGATACGTGGGGGCCGTTCAAGCTCGCCGGCGGTGTCCAAAAGGGACACCCGACCGCTGAGGAAATTAAGGGCGCTGTCGACTTCTTCGACAAGATCGAAGACGAATATGGCGATATCATCGTCGAAGAGTACGCCAAGCGCGAGAAGCGTCTAGCATACGAGAAGGAGCATCCTGCAGGAGGCCTGGTGGCCGGCGTCAAGCGCACGGCAAAGAAGATCGCTAACAAGCTGTAACTGTTAAGGTGCTTTTGAGCGTTTAACCCATACGGCGGGTCCGAGCAGATTCGGGCCCGCCGCCTTTTTCTATCGTTACTCGGTAAAGGCGTTGCCGACGCTCTGGCCGCCAACATACGTCTCGACGAGGGTAAGCTCATGGTCGAACACGACAAAGTCGGCGTCGCGACCCGGCATGATGCTGCCGCACTTATCCTCGATGTGCGCGGAGCGTGCCGGCACCTCGGTTGCCATGCGAATGGCGATATCGGCGCTGGCGATACCCCAGTCAACGATGTTCTTGACGCCCTGGGCAAGCGTGAGCACCGAGCCGGCAATGCTCTTGCCGTCGGCGAGCCAGCACAGGTTGTCCTTCATGATGACGTCCATGCCACCACTGGTGTAGCTGCCCTCGGGCATGCCGCCGCAGCCCAGGCAGTCAGTGATGAGCACCGTGTGTTGCCAGCCCTTTGTCTGCAGCAGCGCCTTGATAGCGGCAGGGTTAACGTGCTTGCCGTCACAGATGATCTCGGCGTAGGTCTCGGGCGTGGACATGGCAGCGCCCACGACACCGGGCTCACGGTGATGCAGCCCGCGCTGACCGTTATAGGTATGCGTAAAGCAGCTGGCACCGGCGTTGATGGCGGCGATGCACTCATCGTAGGTGGCGTCGGAGTGACCGATGCTGGTCACCACACCCTTGGCGTTCAGAGCAGCCGCATAAGCAGCGGCACCGTCGCGCTCGGCCGCCATGGCGCTCTTAACGATGCGACCACCCGCAGCCTCCTGCCACTGATCGAAGACCTCCTCGGAGGGATCGATGAGGTAAGCGGGGTTCTGCGCGCCCACGTGCTTCATGGTAAAGAAGGGGCCCTCCAGGTAGATGCCCTGAATGCGGGCACCGCAGAAGTCGGGGCCGCGACCCTCGTCCGCCTGAGCGATGGCGGCGCAGGCGTCCTTGATCTGCTCGACGCCATCGGTGAACGTCGTGGGCAGCCAGCTGGTGGTACCGCGACGGGCGAGCTCGGTCGAGCTGATATCGATGCCCTCGGGATCGTTATCGGTAGTTGAGTGGTTGTAGAAGCCATGGATGTGAGTATCGACCATACCCGGTGCGATCCACGATCCCGTGTAGTCCTTAATCTCGCAAGAGGGCTCGTCGGCCTGCCAGGCGCCAAAGACGCCGTCCTCGACCATAAGATAGCCGCCCAGTTGCGGGCCTGCCGGCAAGAAGAACTTGTCAGCCTTAATTGCGTACGTGCTCATATGCACTCCTTGCTTCTAAAGCAGTTAACTGTGGTGATGCTTATACCCAGCTCACGTAAAACAAAAAGCGCCCGCCCGCCGTTATGAGCGGACGGGCGCCCTTACAGGGGGACGCGATTAAGCGGTGAAGGGGTGAATCGTCACGCCCTTAACCACGCGGTTGACCGTGCCGGTGGGGCTCGGCGTATCGGGCGTGTTGCCCACGCGCACGGAGTTGAGCAGGCTGATAGCCTGAGCAAACATCACGAACGGCAGAGCAAGGTAGCCCTCGGGAAGTGCCTCGTAGCCCTTAAAGGTGAAGGACTCACCCTCATAGACGGTGGCACCTTCCTGCTGAACGGCGATGGTGTGCTGAGCGATCTCGTCGCCACCGATCTCGTTGAGGATGTCGATGTCGTACTGACGGGTGTAGGCGTCGTTGTTGACGAATACGAAGACGAGCGTCTTATCGTCGACGAAGGACTTAGGTCCGTGACGATAGCCCATGGAGGTGTCGTAGGAAGTAGCGACCAGACCGTGAGCGAGCTCAAGGATCTTGAGCTGGCTCTCCTGGGCAAGGCCACCGAAGGAGCCAGAACCCAAGTAGGTCACGCGGTTGAAGTCGCCAGCCAGGTAATCGGCGATCTCGGGCTCACGGGAGATGACCTCCTCGCCCATCTTGGCAATCGTCTCGACCCACTCGGCCTTCTGCTCGTCAGAGGCAGTGTCGAAAATAAGGGTGGAGAGCAGGGTCATGCAGGAATAAGAACCGGTCATGGCGAAGCCCTTGTCGTTGGCGCGCGGAATGAGCAGCGTCAGCGCGTTGGGATCATCGGCAGACTCGACGGCGAGCTTGCCCTCGGGAGCGCAAGTGATGTTGAGGAACTTGACGTTGTGGACGAGCTCCTTGGCAACGGCAACGGCGGCAAGGCTCTCGGGGCTGTTGCCAGAGCGGGCGAAGGAAACCACGAGCGTGGGATCCTCGGCGCGCAGGAAGTCGCGCGGGGCGCTCACGATGTCGGTCGTGGCGATGGGCTTAAAGTCGTAGAGATCAGTGTTGCCAGCGTGACGCAGGTACGGGGCGCAGGTATCGCCAACGTAGTCGGACGTACCGGCACCGGTGAAGACAACGGACAGACGACCCTCGCCCATAGCGCGAGCCTCGGCCAGGAAGGCCTCGATGGCCTCCTTGTTCTCGCGATAGATGTTGAGCGTATCACGCCAAAGCTCGGGCTGCTGAGCAATCTCGGCCGTGGTGATCTGGGCGCCGAGCTCGGTGAGCTCCTCGACACTCTTCTCGAACATTTTTAATACCTCTCTCTAGAAGTAATCCTCTGACGTGCAATTATACACTTCGGTTGGTTATCTGGTAGTAACCAGTTAAATGCAAAGAATCATCATATGGAAACGATGCGGACACTAATCGCTACGCTGGTGGTAAACCTTGTATTTAAACTGATCGGCACGAGCAACCGAGAGTGTGTACTCCACAACCTCGTTTGACTCGTTATACGTAGTCCTGACCAAATCGAGCACAGGCGAGCCCTCGACAATTCCCAAAAGGTGGGCGTCGGTGGGACGGGCTATGCTCGCATAGAACTCCTCTTCGGCCACGCGTATCTTTTGCTGAAAGTCTTGCTCAATCACATCGTAAAGCGGCTTACGCTCCAGCAGCGGTCGCTTTAGGGACAGAAATTGACGAACTGGTAGATAGCTGCGTTCGACCATCATGGGCATGTTGTCGGCAGAACGAAGGCGCTTAAGCTTAAAAATGCGATCACCGATACGCAATCCCATATGCTCGGCCAGATTTTTATCGGCCTCCATCTCGCAAAACTCGAGAATCGTGGTCTCGGGGTCGCGACCCATCGCGCGCATCTGCTCGGTAAAGCTGTAGGACTGCATAAGATTGGTTGCTTTTGCCGAACGGTCGGTCACAAAGGTACCGCGACCGTGCTGCCGAACCACCAGTCCTAAACGCTCCAGTTCCTGCAAAGCCAGGCGCACCGTGGTGCGCGAGAGACCATAGCGCTCCGAAAGTTCGCGCTCGGAAGGAATCATGTCACCGGCGCGATATTCATGGTCAATCTTTTCGGTCAGAATATCGACCAGCTGATCGTACAGCGGTTGCTTACGCGCTCCGATCGCCATCCTATCCTCCCTTTTGCTCGAATTCGGCTAACTACCTAGGGTGTTTAGCATTATCTGTCTGCCACACCCGAATCATCAAGAAAACAAAAGCCGCGCGCTCTTTCGAGCACGCGGCTTTTAACATACACATGGCTTAAGGGGTCGGGGTGTGAGCCGCGTAGGGACACACCCCTCAAGCTAGAGCCTTACCAGATGCTCGGCCAGAGACCAAGCGGGCCAGCGCCCAGGATGCCAAGGACGAAGAGCAGGAGAATGCCCTTGGTCGGGGTCCAGCTGTGCTTAGCGAACATGTAGTAAAGCAGCAGCGTAAGCATAAGCGGGACGAGCTTCGGGACGATGGTGTTGAGGGTGTCGGCAACAGAGAAGTTGACCGGATCCTCGGTAACGGTAGCGTAGGTCACGGACTCCATGCCGTTGCCCAGATCGGCGACGCCGCACTTGACCTCGTTGCCGTCGGCATCGGTGGCGGTGAGGGCGTTGCCGTCCTCATCGGTCATGGCGATGGTACCGGCCTCAGCGGTCTCGGTATCGATGCCCTCCATACCGGTGAAGTTCTCGGCCTCCTTCTCGGAGACGATCACGGTAGTAGGGGCAAGGCCACGGGTGGTGCCGTTGGGGATCTGGAGGTTGATCTGGGTGCCACCCATGGTGACGACCAGGCAACCGACGACGAAGACGCCCATGATGGAAGCGGCACGCGTGAAGGCCTGCATGTTGGCGGTCAGAGCGTCAATAGCGCTGGTGCCAAGCTTGTAGGACCAGTTCATGAGCCAGAAGCGCAGAGCGAACTGGACGGCGTTGAAGATCACCAGGAAGATGATCGGCGCAGCGGCGTTGCCGTTGATGGCCATGTTGGAGGTGATGCCGGCCGTGATAGGCACGAGCGTCAGCCAGAACAGGGCGTCACCGATACCACCGAGCGGGCCCATTGCGGCGACGCGGACGGCGCGGATCGTGGGGATGTCAACCTTGTTCTGCTCGAGCGAAAGCACGATGCCCATAACAAAGGTGACGAGGAACGGGTGGGTGTTGAAGAACTCCAGGTTGTGGCTCATGGAAGCCGCGAGGTCGTTCTTGTTGGTGTGGATCTTCTCCAGACCGGGGATGATGGAGTAGAGCCAGCCAGCGGCCTGCATACGCTCGTAGTTGAACGAGGCCTGCAGGAAGCAGGAGCGCCAAGCCATCTTGTTGAGGGTCTTCTGGTCGAGCTGCGGAGCAGGAGTGAGATCCTCGTAGTGCTCCGGGATCACATACTCATTAGATGCCATCTTCGAAGTCACCTCCGTCAGAAACAGCTGCACCCTTCAGCTCGGTCTGCTGCTGGAAGTCCCAGAAAGCGATGCCGAAGCCGATGAGAGCGAGGATGAGCAGAGCAGGGGTTGCCAGCGAATCGTTGGCAACGGTGATGAGCGCGAGGCCGAAGCCCATGAGGAAGAAGCCCCACATATCGCGGTTCATCATAACCTTGAGCAGGACGGCGAAGCCGACGAAGCGCATCATGCCGCCTGCAGCGGACAGACCGGTCTGCAGCCACGTCGGGATGGCAGAAGCGATGGTCTGACCGATGGTAGCGCCAGCGATGAAGAACAGGGTGACGACGACAGCGAAGATCAGGCCGAGCAGAGCCATGGCGAAGTAGTTCAGGCGCTCGATGCCCTTGGTGTCCGCGTTGTGAGCCATGTTATCGGCCGTGGACATAAGCGGGGACATAAGCGTGAAGACCAGGGTAACGCCAAGCTGGCCAAGCAGAGCGAACGGAATGGCGAGGCCGACTGCCGCGTTGGGCTCGAGGCCCGTGGCGATAGCGAGAATGGCTGCCATGATGCCGCCGATGACGGCGTTAGGCGGCTGAGCGCCTCCGATCGGCATGTTGCCGATCGTCATGAGCTGATAGGTACCACCCACGAGAAGACCGGTGTTGAGGTCGCCAAGGATAAGACCGATGACGGCGCCGGTGACGATGGGCTGATAGAGAGACTCGAGGAAGTCAAACTGGTCGATTGCCGCGATGAACGTGACAACGAAGACCAGAGCGATCTGGATGATCGAGTATTCCATCTTGCTCCTCCTTTCAAAATGTATGTACGCACTTTGGATTTCACGTACAGAACGTCAGGGTTTCACTCCTGACAACGTGGATCACGAGGATTACGAGAAGAGCTTGCTCGTGTCCTCAACAGGCGTGCTCGGAACGCGCCTGATCTCCAACTCCACCCCCAATTCCTGCAGCTCTTTAAACGCAGCGACATCCTCGTCGTTAACTGCGACGGAGGTGGCGACTTGGCGCTTTCCTTCCGACATGTGCATGTTGCCGATGTTTACCTTCTTTATAGGCACACCGCCCTTGACGAGCGTAAGCACGTCTTCCGGTGTTTCGGCCACGATGAAGATCTTCTGGCGCGGGCTCGCCTTGCCAATGACGTCGATGGTCTTCTGCAGAGAGAAGAAACGCGTAGCGACGCCGGCGGGAGCGGCCATCTTCATGAGGTTCTGGCGCATGGTGTTGGACGCCACGTCGTCGTTGGCGACGAGGATGAGGTTGGAGCCCAGGGTGGAGTTCCACTGGGTGGCAACCTGACCATGAACCAGTCGGTTATCGATGCGGGTAAGAAGAATGTTGGGTTCTGCCATGTTGATCAGCTTCCTTTCGTTATTTGCTGACGACAGTTACTTGATCTCCTGAATCGCGTAACGCGAAACATCTACGACGGCTCCGGATCGGACTTTGATCTGGACCTTCTCGCCTTCGATGCCTTTGACGGTTCCGTAGATACCGCCGGCGAAAAGAACCTCTTGACCCGGCTTGAGCTCGGTGTGCAGCTCCTTGAAGTACTTCTGCTTCTTCTTCATGTTGATTTGCGACCAGATGGTGTAAATCAAGCCCATGATGACAAGCAGGCCTAAAAGGGCGACCGAGGAGCTCAGGACGTTGGCTCCGAAATCGGCCATTAGATGCCGTCCTCGTCGCCGAAGATATCCTCTTCCTCGGAGCCGGCAACGGATGCGACCGTCTGGGCGGTGACGCCCGTCTGGCCAACGGTCACGGCCTGCTCGCCAAGCTCGGCGAGCGTGGCGTTACCGCGGAGGAACAGAAGCTCAATAACCATGGGAAGGTTGGTGCCAGTCAGAACCTCGACGTTGTCGACATCCTGGGCAATCATCATCGACTGGTTGAACGGGGTGCCGCCAAGCAGGTCGGTAAAGACGAGCACGCCATCGCACTCCTCGCGCATGGCGGTAATAGCGGCGCGGAGATCCTCACCGTAGGAAGCAGCCTGGTCGCCCTCAAAAGGAACGACGGTAAAAGCGGGCTGGTCGCCGGCAACCATAGCGATAGCGCTAGCTAGGCCGGGTGCGAACTGTCCATGACCGGTAAGAATAAAGCCAACCATTCAAATTTCCCTTCCGAAGGTGTGTACAATCTGAGTCCGATGATTTTCGGAAGCCAGCGGGCGCTCGCCCTTAAAGCTTCTTAGAAAGCGTTCTTTGAAGACCAGTGGTTTCTAAACTGGTAGTAACCACGTGATGTGTTGTTGTCACTATATCACCCCAGAAGAGGTCGCTTTCGTTGATTCATACGGTAAAACGTTTTTGCGCCGCTCACGGTGATATTTCGACCGTTTACCGGTCGTTAACACTTCTACCTGCGGTTTTGAAACCGTTCCGAAACGCTTTGGCAAAAAATCGGAACTTTTCCTGTCCCTAAACAACGCAGGGCGGCTAAAAATAGCGTGTAGAAAAATTGCAGGTCATTGTGAAGATATGTGAATTGGTCTTTTTGATTTAATACCAGTTAGAACCAGTTTTGAGATTATCGGTGAACGGTAGTTTTCGACCGTTCACCGGTTACTTGCAATGAACTGCCTCCCATTTCTTGGACATGAGAAATGGGAGGCTTTCTTTATGCGCGT
>UQPY01000067.1 GCA_900542965.1 uncultured Collinsella sp. | reverse complement strand
TCTACACTCGACTAGTCGTCGGCAGCGTCAGATGTGTATAAGAGACAGGTATCGAGATGTTCCGTAAGTCCATGGACTTCTGCGAGGCTGGCGACAACGTCGGTCTGCTGCTCCGCGGCATCAAGCGCGAGGACATCGAGCGCGGTCAGGTTCTCTGCAAGCCCGGTTCGGTTACCCCGCACACCAAGTTCACCGGTGAGATCTACGTTCTGACCAAGGAGGAGGGCGGCCGTCACACCCCGTTCTTCGATGGTTATCGTCCTCAGTTCTACTTCCGTACCACCGACGTTACCGGTACGGTCAAGCTCCCCGAGGGCACCGAGATGGCTATGCCTGGTGACCACATCACCATCGAGGGCGACCTCATCCACCCGATCGCCATGGAGGAGGGCCTGCGCTTCGCTATCCGCGAGGGTGGCCACACCGTCGGTTCGGGCATCGTCTCCACGATCATTGAGTAAATTAGCTCTCTGATATAGTTGACTTAGAGAACCCGGCACTTATATGGGTGCCGGGTTCTTTTCTGCAATGGATATTGAGCCGTTGCTGGTGTCGAGAGGATCGATAATGGTCCTGGATGCACCGTCGATTAGCTTTCGATGGCTTCATTGATGTGTTCCTAATATGAATGGATCCACCGAGAACCAATTGACTCGAGGTTTTCATTGACAGCACTTACGTGGAGCTGATAAAGTAACAACTCGTGCCCGTACGGGGCGGAAATGAAAGGTTCAGGATACATGCGTACTCTAGTTACTCTTGCGTGCACTGAGTGCAAGCGCCGCAACTATACGACCACCAAGAACAAGTCGACCATGCCTGATCGTATGGAGATCAAGAAGTATTGCCCCTGGTGCCGTCACCACACGCTGCACAAAGAGACTCGCTAGTCTCTAGTCACATACGCCAGTAGTTCAATTGGTAGAGCATCGGTCTCCAAAACCGAGTGTTGAGGGTTCGAGTCCTTCCTGGCGTGCCAGTCATTATTCCGTAAGCTCCCACTTGGGGGCTTACGGTTTACTCATGTATAAGCGCATTGCGCGGAGGTAACCCAAATGGCCAACAAGAAGAACAAGAAGAAGGCTCAGCAGCCGGCACCTGCCAACAGCGCTGCCGCCAACTCCAAGGTTGAGGCCAAGAAGGCCGTTGCCAAGAAGAGCGAGAAGGCTGCGAAGTCCAAGAAGAACGGGAAGCCTGGTTTCTTCGCCCGCACCAAGAAGTATTTCGCTTCGGTGAAGTCCGAGATGAAGCGTGTCACGTGGCCCGATAAGAAGGAGCTCGTGAACTACTCGGTCGTCGTTTGCGCTTCTCTGATCGTCGTCGGCGTCGTCATCGCTCTGCTCGATGCTGGCTTTGGCGAGGCTCTTGCTCTGTTCTCTGGATTGAGGGGCTAAACCATGTCTAAGCGTTGGTACGTCGTTCACACTTACTCTGGATACGAGAACCGCGTTAAGTCCGATCTCGAGCATCGCATCGAGACTATGGGCATGCAGGACCGTATCTTTGATATCGAGATTCCTATGGAGCGCGTCACCGAGATTAAAGAGGGTGGCAAGCGTGAGACCAAGGATTCCAAGATCTTCCCGGGTTATGTCCTGGTCCGCATGGAGATGGATGACGATGCTTGGACGTGCGTTCGTAACACGCCTGGCGTCACCGGTTTCCTGGGCGGCAACGGCAAGCCCGCTCCGCTTTCCCGCGACGAGTACAACAAGATGACTCGTCGTCCCGGTAAGGGCGATTCGCCCAAGCGCACCTCGGTTGATATTCAGGTCGGCACGTCCGTCCGCGTCACCGATGGCCCGCTTACCGACTTTGATGGCAAGGTCTCCGAGGTTAACACCGAGGCTGGCAAGCTCAAGGTCACGCTGATGATCTTTGGCCGCGAGACGCCGGTCGAGCTCGACTTTAACCAGGTCGCTGTCATCGCTTAAGTTTTCGTCCGTTCGCGCGAGCGTGCTTCTTCTGTGACTGCTCATCTCAGGAGTGCTTCTAACACGTGCGTGCTTACGATATAGCAAGTACTTCACACTCGTGATTCGAAAGGAATGACCATGGCTGAGAAGAAGGTTGCCAACGTCATTAAGCTCCAGATTCCTGCTGGTGCAGCTAACCCCGCTCCTCCCGTCGGCCCCGCCCTGGGCGCTGCTGGCGTGAACATCATGCAGTTCTGCCAGGCCTTTAACGCCGAGACGCAGGACAAGAAGGGCGACATCATCCCCGTTGAGATCTCTGTCTACGAGGACAAGTCATTCTCCTTCATCACCAAGACCCCGCCGGCGGCTCACCTCATCAAGAAGGAGCTGAACCTCAAGTCTGGTTCCGCTAAGCCCCAGGCCGACAAGGTCGGTCAGCTCTCCCAGGAGCAGCTCACCAAGATCGCCGAGATCAAGATGCCGGACCTCAATGCCAACGACATTGACGCCGCCAAGAAGATCATCGCCGGTACCGCCCGTTCCATGGGCGTCACCATCGCTGAGTAGCGATTTCTTTAGGTAATGACGGGTGCTCCGACCGGGGCGCCCGTTAAATGTGTGCAATAGGGCACACGATACGATGTGGGAGGGCTCACGCCCGTTTAACCACAGGAGGTAATGCACATGGCTAAGCATGGTAAGAGCTATAACGCCGCTGCCGAGAAGATCGACCGCGCCACGCTCTACACCCCCCTTCAGGCTGCCAAGCTCATCAAGGAGCTCGACACCGCCAAGTTCGACGAGACCGTCGAGGCCCACTTCCGTCTGGGCATCGATACTCGTAAGGCTGACCAGAACATCCGTGGTTCCATCTCCCTGCCTCACGGCACCGGCAAGACCGTTCGTGTTGCTGTCTTCGCCGAGGGCGAGAAGGCCCGCGAGGCCGAGGCTGCCGGCGCCGACATCATCGGTTCCGACGAGCTCGTCGCCCAGATCCAGAAGGGCGAGATCAACTTCGACGCCGCTATCGCTACGCCGAACATGATGGCCAAGGTCGGCCGCATCGGTAAGATCCTCGGTCCCCGTGGCCTCATGCCGAACCCCAAGCTCGGCACCGTGACCATGGACGTCGCCAAGATGGTCTCCGAGCTCAAGGCTGGCCGCGTTGAGTACCGCGCCGACCGTTACGGCATCTGCCACGTGCCCCTGGGCAAGAAGTCCTTCTCTGAGCAGCAGCTCGTCGAGAACTACGCTGCCCTGTACACCGAGATTCTGCGCGTCAAGCCCTCTTCTGCTAAGGGCAAGTACGTCAAGTCCATCTCCGTGTCTTCCACCATGGGCCCTGGCGTCAAGGTCGATCCCGCTGTCCAGCGTGACTTCCTGGCTGAGTAACTGCTAGTTACTGCCTGAGCAAAGCAAGCATTGCTAAAGAAACCCGGTTCTGCCTCGTGCAGGACCGGGTTTCTTGCTATCTCGGGGTAAAACCACCTCAAAGGGGACAGTGTCCCCTCTGAGGTGGTTACCAGGGTGTTCTGGCGGTAGAGGCCTCGATGGCCTCGTGGCGCTTGAGCTCGCGGCGCATGGTTTGCGAATTGAGCCAGGCTGCCTGCCAGCCACGGATGGGGTAGCGCGTCTGGTCGAGCTCAAACTGCGTATAGCCGCAGGCGTTGATGATCGTCGTTCCACACATATGCTGCCGCTCGCGCTGAAAATCGTAACCGTAGCTTTGGTGTACATGCCCATGCACCATGTAGTCGGCCCCCCAGGACTCAAGTGCCGTGTTAAAGCACTCAAACCCTCGATGCGGTAGATCGTCCAGATCACCCATACCGGCGGCGGGCGCATGGGTAAGCAGAATGTCGCACCCGCCGACCATCCTAACCTTACGCGACAGCTTACGCATGCGCTTGGACATCTCGCGTTCGGTGTACATGTTGGCGCCGTCGCGATAACGCATGGACCCGCCAAGGCCCGCAATGCGAATCCCTCGGTACGTGTACACGCTGTCTTCCACGCAGATACATCCGCCCGGTGCATGACGTGCGTAGCGATCATCGTGATTGCCGCGCACGTAGATGAGCGGCTTGTTGATGACTGTGACCAAAAACTCAAGATAGTCCGGGTCCAGATCGCCGGCGGACAAAATCAGGTCGACACCCTCAAAGCGTTCCTTGCGAAAGCACTCCCAAAGGCATCGTTCTTCGGTATCGGCTATGGCAAGGATTTTCATAGGGCAGGGACTTTCGGCTCATCGTCGAGCTGCGGAATGGTGCCTACCACGTTATCCGCCAGCCAATTCATCTCGACAATCTGCGTGCTCGGCAGCGGAGGGAAGCCTTCGATCTGTACCACGCCGTTCTGGCTGTGGAGCTCGCCGCCAAAGGGGTTGATGGAGCCCTCGACAATGCCGTTGCGGAGCAACTGCACGAGTTTGCGCGTCTGGTAGCGTAGGCCCGGAGCGTAACGGATATCGATAACGCCCGAGCTCATGCCGTACCAGTAGTTGACGGCGCGAACCTGGTTGTCGTCACTGGTCTCGTCCCACGTGCCGTGCAGAAGGCTGCGAACGATGAGCTCGTAGTAACGGCCCCAGTTCCATACCGGCATGGCGATGCCGGTAACCTTGCCATCGACCAGGCGGTGGAGTCCGTAGGCCGTAGGGTCTTCGAGCGACTTTGACATGTCAGCGCCGGTCATGACGCTCACGCCTTCGCGGCACATGGCCTCGGCGAGACCGCCGGCGGGCACATCGCCCCAGGTGAGGATAATTTGCGCGCGGGGGTCGAGCAGCGAGGCACCGATGGCAAAGGCATTGATCTCGCTGAGTGCGCCCGAGGCGAAGACCGACGCGTGGTAGCCGATGCAATGGTTGTCCGCCATGCTGGCGGCAAGGGCGCCCAGGAGGAACTTGGCCTCGTACATCTTGCCAAAGTACGAACGGACGCTTTGGTGGGGAAGGCCGATAGAGCAGTTAAGGAACCGAACCTGGGGATACTCAACGGCAGCTCTGAGCGTGTATTCCATCAGGCGGTGCGAGGTCGAGAAGATGACGTTGTCTCCATGTTTGACAGCCGTTTCCACGGCGGCGTAGAACACGTCCGGATCGTGACAGTCTTCGAACGCCTCGGTGCGCACGATACCGTCAAAGTGCTCATCGAGATACTGACGTCCTTGGTCGTGCAGACTGTCCCAGCTCGACGCCGCACAGGGGAACTCATGGATAAAGGCGATACGCAGGGGGTTGGCCGCCGAATAGACAGTCTTGCCCATAAAGAAGTTGAGCACGCCGGAGGTGGACTTGGCGGGCGACTCCTCCTCATCGACGCTCGGCGCTTCGACAAGATCGACCTTGTCCTCGTCGTTTTTGCCGGCAATGACCAGCTCGCGCCAAATCTTGCACAGGCGGTTTACGACGATATCCGTCGGCGTATCCAGCAGGCGGTCCTGGTTGTACACATTGAGGTAGACGAGCATGGCGTCGGCGGGCGTAATGTCCAGGTGGTCGCCGCCTGCGCGAAGGTAGGCGCGCTTAAAGAGCAGGAAGGTGTGGCGCAGGTAGTCGACCTTTTTCTGCGGCCATTTTTCGATAAGGTTCCGACCGAGCATCTTGGCGAGCGTCTCGTAGCTTCCCTCACGCGAGAACTCGATTTCGTATAGGGGGCAGACGCGCCAAAACGCGCAGAATTCACCGTACAGGCGGCTTTCGACGGAATCCCATGTGCCGGGGTAGAGACGGGTGACCCTGGCCGAAACCGTTGGAGCATCCAGGAATTTGAGGACACTGACGCGTTTGTTGCCTTCCTGGACATAGAACCGATGCATGAACTCGGTGACGATGATGGGATCGCGATAGCCCTCGGTTACCTGGATGTCGTAGAGGTTGGACCACTTGCGGGCGAACTCAGTGTTAAACGGCAGCAGGGGCATAAAGTTGCATGAAAAGGCGGACTGACGGCCTTTGGTGACTGTGCCGACGACCATTTCGAGCGGAATATCCCTTAGGCCGACATTCTCTCGCTGACCTAAGGGGAGCTGGGCAACGAGGCTGTCGAGGTCCGTAAGGTACGGGTGCTCGCTTTGGCTGATGGCGCGACGGCGTCCCTGCTCGCCGCGCTTGCGTGCTTGACGATAGGCCTCTTCCATGATGTTGCTCCCTTAGTCGTTTAAACAACTATATGAACCATGGTACCACGAATGAAAACCACCACAAAGGTGCCTGTCCCTTTTTGGCGGGTTAGGCGATGATGGGGGCGATGGCACGGATGCAGGCGTCGGCTGCCGTGAAAGTAGTGCTGTCGTCGCTGACGATAAAGATGATCTTTCCTTTGATGCCAAAGTCGCCGATTTCGCTAAAGAGTACGTAGGGCTCCTTGTCAAAGCCCGAGATGGGAAGCACGGCGGCCTTGGTGGCGCTGGTCAGCTCGTCTGCCAGTGCGTCGAGCGAGGCCCACTTGGACGTGTCCTTTACGGCAACGGGCACAGCCACACGCCCAAAGGGCATGAGGTGCACGAGCGTGTTCTTGGAGATATTTGAGTTGGGGACGATGATGGTTTGCCCGCAGGCGTCCTCGATGGTCGTATGACGCCAGGTGATGTCCTGGACCACGCCCGACACGCCGCCGACCTCGATATTGTCGCCGGGCTTGATGATGCCCATAAAGGTCACCTGCATGCCGCCGATAAGGTTTGACAGCGTGTCCTGAAAGCCCAGCGAGATGGCGATGCCGCCGACGCCAAGAGCGGCGACGAGGGCGTTTGCGTTAATGCCAAAGCAGTTGTCGAGGATAAAGCTGCCGCCAATCATCCAGATGACGGCGCGCGCGATGTTGATGAAGATACTCGATGCCGGAAGCGGGTTATCGTCTCGGTTGAGCAGATGGTTCAGGGTCTTGGATACGACCTTGGCGGCGACGGCGGTGCCTATCGCCAAGATGACGGCCCAGATGATGTTGTGGACCCACCGTTGCTCAAAGAAATGAAGAATCGGCTCAAACAATTCCATGTGGGGAAAACCTCCTAATGATCGTCCAACCATGATACCCAACAAGAAGCCCGTCCGATCAAATTCGAACGGGCTTCTTGGTGGGTATAAGGTTTAAGGTTTGCACGGCGGGGAAGAGATCTTCTCAAGGCAGTTTCCTTAGTTCTTGACCAGTGGTCCCTGCTGACGCTGGATTATCGACATGATATGCGAAAACCGCCGCAAGGGCGTCTGTCCCTTTGCGGCGGTTTTGACGTTTGCGCAGATAAAACCTACCAAAATAAACCTGTCCCTTTTTGGCAGGTTTTAGCTCAGCAGCATGCGGTCGTTGGCGAGCTCGCCTCCCGAGACCTCCTCGAACTTCTGCAGCAGGTCGGCTACGGTGAGCGACTTCTTCTCATCGCCCGCCACGTCGTAGATCACGTGGCCTTCGTGCATCATGATCAGACGGTTGCCCAGACGGATGGCGTCGTTCATGTTGTGCGTGACCATGAGCGTGGTCAGGTGGTTCTCGTCGACGATCTCCTCGGTCAGGTTAAGCACCTTAGAGGCCGTCTTGGGGTCGAGGGCCGCGGTGTGCTCGTCGAGCAGCAGCAGGCGCGGCCTGGTGAGCGTGGCCATCAGCAGGGTGAGTGCCTGGCGCTGGCCACCCGAGAGCAGGCCGACCTTGGCGTTGAGACGCGTGTCCAGACCAAGGTCCAGGCGCTTGAGCAGCTCGACGTACTCATCTTTCTCGGCCTTGGTGACGCCCCACGAAAGGCCGCGACGCTGGCCGCGACGCTTGGCGAGGGCCAGGTTCTCGGCGATCTGCATGTCGGCAGCGGTACCGCGCATGGGGTCCTGAAACACGCGGCCCAGGTACTTGGCGCGCTGCGACTCGCTCAGGCGCGAGATGTCGGTGCCGTCGAGCTCAATAACGCCCGAATCGAGCGGGTACACGCCGGCGATCATGTTGAGCAGCGTGGACTTGCCGGCGCCGTTGCCGCCGATCACGGTTACAAAGTCGCCGTCATTCAGGGTGAGGTCGACGCCGGTGAGCGCGCGCTTCTCGGTGACGGTGCCCTTGTTAAAGGTCTTCTTGACGTGCGAGAGCTTAAGCATCTGCCTCATCCCCCTTCGTGTAGGAGCTGCGGAGCTTATAGCGCTCCCAAACCACGGGCACGCACAGGGCCACAGCGACAATCACGGCGGAGAGCAGCTTCATGTCGTTGGCGTCCATGCCCAACTGCAGCACGATGGCGCGGATAAGGAAGTACACCACGGAGCCAAAGACGGCGGAGGCAAGACGGACGCTAAACTGCGTGAGGCCGCCGGGCAGCAGACGGCCGAGCACCTCGCCGATAACAATGGCGGCAAGACCGATAACGATGGCACCGGTGCCCATACCAATGTCGGCATACTTTTGGCTCTGGCAGATGAGCGCGCCCGAAAGGCCGATGAGGGCGTTGGAGAGCACGAGGGCGATCATCTTGGTGGAGTTGGTGTTGACGCCCAGAGCGCGGATCATGTACTCGTTGTTGCCGGTGGCTCGCAGCGCCGAGCCGATCTCGGTGCCAAAGAACCAATACAGGATGGCAACGATAGCCACGGCGAGCAGGATGCCCAAGATGATGGCAACGGTGGACTGCGGCAGACCGGTCATATTGCTGACGGCGGAGAACACGGTGCCCTTGGCAAGAATGGGCGTATTGGACTTGCCCATGATGCGCAGGTTGATGGACCACAGGCTGATCTGGGTGAGGATTCCGGCGAGGATCGCAGGAATCTCAAAGACGGTGGTCAAAATGCCCGTGACGGCGCCCGCGATGGCGCCGGCGCACATACCGGCCAGCACGGCGAACAGCGGGTCGACGTTGTTATTGACGATGAGCACAGCGCAGACGCAGCCGCCGAGGGCAAAGCTGCCGTCGCAGGTCATATCGGGAATGTCGAGCAGGCGGAACGTGATAAACACGCCAAGCACCATAATGCCCCAGAGGACGCCCTGCGAAACGGCGCCCTGCAATGCAATGAGCATGCTTCATACCTCCTAGGATAGGGTGGACACGTGATTCACCATAATAGCGGTAACAATGCATAGAAGAGTTACGGACAGACGTTTTGTTTTACCTGAAACAAGCAGGGCGGACGCCGGTCTACAGCGCCCGCCCCTGTGGCTCAGATATTGAATAACGCGGCTAAAGCGCGAGCACGGGCTCTAGACGCATGCCGCGTATGGCATTACGCGTCCAGGGCGGAAAGGTCGATGCCCAGGGCCTCGGCCATTTCGTCGTTCTTGACGACGACCAGGTCCTTGCTCGAGAGGTGCTTGATCGGCATATCCTCGGGCTTGGCCTCGCCCTTCAGGATCTTAACGGCCATCTCGCCCGCGGCGTAGCCCAGGTCCTCATAGTTGATGGAGAGGGTGAACAGGCCGCCGGCCATGCACATACCCTCCTCGCCAGTCACGAAGGGAAGCTTGTTTTCCTTGCAGATCTGGCCGACCTGCGAGGCACCCGCGGCGATGGTGTTGTCGGTGGGGGAGTACAGCGCGTCGACCTTGCCCACGGCAGACTCGACGACGGACTGAATCTCGTTGGAGCTCGAGACGGTGAAGTCAGTGTGCTCGAGGCCCAGCTTGTCGAGCTCCTTCTTGGCGGCCTTGATCTGGACGTCGGAGTTGGACTCGGCGGTGCAGTAGAGCAGGCCGACCTTTTTAACGTCGGGCAGGACCTTCTGCATCATCTCGAGCTGCTCGGCGACCGGGGTGAGGTCGGAAGCGCCCGTGACGTTGGTGCCGGGCTTGTCGTTGTCCTGGACCAGGCCGGAGGCGGCGTAGTCGGTGATGGCGCAGCCCACGATGGGGATATCGGCCGTGGCGCCGGCGGCAGCCTGCGCGGCGGGCGTGGCGATGGCATAAATCAGGTTGACGTTGTCGCCCACAAACTTGTCAGCAATGGACTTACACGTGGACTGGTCGTTCTGGGCGTTCTTCTGGTCGATCTTGACCTTAAGGCCGCTCTCCTTGATGGCCTTGACAAAGCCGTCGTTGGCGGCATCGAGTGCGGAGTGCTCGGTGAGCTGCAGAACGCCGATAGTGTAGTCGGAACCGGCGGCAGCAGAGCCGGAACCAGAGTTGCCGCCGCATCCGGCGAGCGGGGCGAGCGCGAGCAGGCCAGCGGAGACCAGAAGGCTCCTGCGGCTGATGGTGATGTCCTTCATATCATTACCCCCAGTATAAAAATGGCTGGAAACACTGCACTGGGACAAAGTGCAAGTGGAACTATAGTAGCGCTGATGTCCATTTTTACAACAGCCTGGCGGGTTTTTTAATACAGAATCGGATGGGCGGTACGGGTAGTCGAATGGGCGGCGGAGGGTCTTATGCGGCGGAGGAGGCGTCGTCCTCGTCTAGGGCGGCGAAGAGCTTCTTGCCGTCGAGGAGACGTGTGGTGACGTTTCTCATACGGGCGATCTCGACGGTGCGCAGCGTATCGTCGGTGCCTCGGGCGTCGTAGACCGTTCCCAGCAGATACGAGATGCCATCGCGCTGCCTGATGGCAAAGGGACGGAGTGTCATCCGTGCTGCTTCGGTTTCGCCGCGTGTCGTGACGCTCGAAATATCAAAACTCACCGTGGTTCCGTGGTCGATGGCCTGCTCGACGAGCTCGCACGTGTCGATGCGCTTGATGGGCGTGCGTGTTGCCTTGGTAGCCTTGCTGCCTGCGCTTGGAGCGGGTTCGGGTGTATCGAGGTAGCCGCGAACGTCGGCGCTCGCCATGGCAACTAAGTGCTGCGCCATGCTCTTGCGGATAGCGATAGGCGTGGAGCGGTTGCGCATGACCATACCGTGGAGCCGGATGATCTCTTCATCGGTGAGCGGGCGGGTAAGAAGTTTGTAGCCCACGCCGCGTTTGTACTCAATTTCGTATCCGGCATGGCGAAGCGCGGAGATGGCGGTGTAGATGCTGCGCCGCGCCGCCGAGATGGGCATGCGGGCGGGGTCGTCGGGCTGTCTCTTATACACATCTGACGCTGCCGACGACTAGTCGAGTGTAGATC
>UQPY01000066.1 GCA_900542965.1 uncultured Collinsella sp. | reverse complement strand
GCGTCTCGTGGGCTCGGAGATGTGTATAAGAGACAGGGGTTATACCCTAAGAGCAAACCACCCCTTTTAGGGGTGGTTTTGATTGATTACGATGCAAGGGGTGCCCGTTGTGTCTTGGAGGGGGTCTTGCCTCTGCGGTTACGCCTTGGGCAGCTCGCTTCCACAGTGGCAACACTTGGTCGCGCCCTCGTGCACCTCTTCCAGGCAATAGGGGCAGATGGGCTTGGGTGCGGCTTCCTCGGTGGTGGCACCGGCGAGCCTGTCGCCAATCTCCTGCGCCTTGTTGAAGGCCTTGACGAAGGCAAAGACGATCGCCGCCACAATCAAAAAGTTGATGCATGCACCGATAAAGGCGCCAAAGTCGATATTGGTGCCCGGCACCACCAACCCCGAGATCTCGGTGGCGCTACCGCCGGCAATCACGGAGATAAGCGGGTTGATGATGTTATCGGTAAGCGAGGTCACGATAGAGGTAAATGCGCCGCCGATAATCACGCCGACGGCCATGTCTATCACGTTGCCGCGATTAATGAATTCCTTGAACTCGTTGAGCAGTGCCTTCATGGTGGCTCCTCGCTGTTGTGGGGTTCGCATTGTTACCGCCCCGGATGAGCCCGGGCAGACAAAAAGGGGGGGGGTGCCGGCTTTCGCAAGGCGCGAACCTACGAAAATCGCCGCGCGGCAACGCGGGGCGATGAGCTCGGTCGGGGGATAGGGCCCGCTTCGCCCGCCGGCCCGTAAATTGTATCATCCAGTGTGGAACGAGGATGCCCATTGCCGTGTGCGATGGGCTTGCAATAAGAGGAGAGCCATGTCGAAGCAAGCGGTCGTTGGAATCTTGGCGCATGTCGATGCCGGCAAGACCACGTTGGCCGAGGCCATGCTGTTCAACGCGGGCCGCATTCGCAAGCGCGGCCGCGTGGACGATGGCGACTCGCATCTGGATACGAACGAGATTGAGCGCGAGCGCGGCATTACGATCTTCTCGTCGCAGGCCGTGCTCGACCACGGCGATACCCACGTCATGCTCGTGGATGCACCAGGGCATGTCGATTTTTCTGCCGAGGCAGAGCGCACGTTGCGCGCGCTCGACTACGCGATTCTGGTGGTGGGTGCCAACGATGGCGTGCAGGGGCACACCGAAACTCTGTGGCGCCTGCTTGCGCGCTATGACATCCCGACGTTCATCTATATCAATAAAATCGATTTGGAGAATCCTGGCCGCGATGTTTTGCTGGCACAGCTTGGGCAGCGTCTTTCCGAAGGCTGCCTGGATGCCAACGAATTGCTGGCGGGCGGCGCCGTTCAGGAGGACGCTGCTGCGTTGGACGAAGCGGCGCTCGAGGAGTTTCTTGAAGTGGGTGAGCTTTCTGTCGCAACGCTGTCGCGCATGGTTGCCGAGCGCAAGCTCTTTCCCTGCTTTGTCGGCTCGGCGCTCAAGGACCAAGGCGTGGACGAGCTGTTGGATGGCATATGCGCGCTGATGCGTGAGCAGGCGTGGTCCCCGGAGTTTGCCGCGCGCGTCTATCGTGTCAGCCGCGGAGATCGCGGCGAGCGTTTGGCTTGGGTTAAAGTGACCGGTGGCACGCTGCACGCCAAGCAGATGATTGACGGACGTTCCGGTGCCGAGGCATGGGAGCAGAAGGTCGATCAAGTACGCATCTATAACGGCGAGAAGTATGAGCTTGCGCAAGAAGTTGCTGCTGGCGGTATTTGTGCCGTGACGGGTCTTGCGCACGTTCGCCCAGGGGACGCCCTGGGCGCGGAGCCCGCGGGCGATGCGCCCGTCATTGCGCCAGTCCTCACCTATACGGTGCTGCCGGGCGAACACGACGTCCATACGGTGTTCAAAGCATTGACTGAGTTGGCTGACGAAGATCCCATGCTCGGCGTAAGCTGGAATACGCATCTTGAACAGATTCATTTGCAGTTGATGGGCGCCGTGCAACTCGAGGTCGTGCAGCGGGTGCTGGCAGGTCGCTTTGGCCTTTCGATTGCGTTTGAGTCTGGTGGCATTCTCTATAAGGAGACTATCTCGCAGCCGGTCGAGGGCGTGGGCCATTTTGAGCCACTGCGCCACTATGCCGAGGTGCATTTGCGCTTGGAGCCGTTGCCGGCGGGCTCGGGCGTGCAGTTTGGCACCGTGACCTCGACCGATGAGCTCGATCTTAACTGGCAGCGTTTGGCACTCACTAACGCCATGGAGCGCGACCACCTGGGCGTGCTGACGGGCTCGCCCATCACCGATGTGCGCATTACGCTCACGGGCGGCCGCGCGCATGCCAAACACACCGAGGGCGGCGATTTTCGCCAGGCCACGTACCGTGCGATTCGCCAGGGCCTCATGCAGGCGCGTGAGGCCGGCGCAGCCGTGCTGTTGGAGCCGTGGTACCACTTTGAGCTCGAGGTGCCGGGGGAGTGCGTGGGCCGGGCGCTCTCGGATGCCACGCGCATGGGTGCCGAGTACGAGCCGCCGACGATGGCGGGAGACCGGGCGAAGCTTGTGGGTCGCGTGCCGGCATCCGAGGTGCAGGACTATGCGCTGGAGGTGGCTGCCTACACGAGCGGTCGCGGACATCTGTACCTGGAGTTCGCCGGCTATGCGGCTTGCCATGATGCCGAGCGCGTAATCGAGACGGCCGCCTATGAGCCCGAGGCCGATCTGCCCAACACGCCCGACTCGGTCTTTTGCGCCCACGGCGCCGGCTACACGGTCAAATGGTACGACGTACCCGCCGCAGCCCACGTAAAGGTCGACCCCACCACCTTCCGCTCCTGGCGAGCGGCGGACGCCGAGTTTTTCGGCCATAGGTGATAGATGGTCAGTCTCTTTGTCGCATCCTGTTGGTATAACTCGGTATAAGTTGGTATAACTATTAACAGCGTTTGCCAATCCGAGGAGGCCGACATGAATCCAAACCCCTTTAAGCCAACGGCCGGCAAGCGGCCTCCGATACTCATCGGTCGCGAGTCGGTCATCGAAGATTTTGAGGAAGGGCTCGATAACGGCGCCGGAGCGCCGGGCAGGCTCATGCTCATTACGGGAAACCGCGGCTGCGGTAAAACGGTTCTCCTGCGGGAGCTGCAACGTCTAGCCAGCGAGCGCGGATGGGCGGTTGTCTCCGATTCCGCTTCGCTTGGCTTGTGCGATCGCCTGGCCGACGCGCTTCGCTCGAATAAACCCGTTGTGACGTCAATGGAGTTTGGGCCGTCGTTTGGCCGGATGTCGGTCGAGGCGGCTCGGGCAAAGGGCGAGACGTTGCGGGGGCTGGTCAACGAGCGCCTCAAGAAGCTCGGTCCAGGCAAGGGCATACTGTTTGCGATTGACGAGGCACAATCTGCGTCAATCGAGGAACTGGCGGCTCTTGCCGTTCTCTATCAGCAGGTGCTCGGAGATCAGGATGCTACGGGCCTGCCCGATAGCGACCAGTGCGGTCTTGCGCTGGTATTTGCCGGCTTGCCCAGTATGGTTGACGACCTGCTCGAAGAGCCGAGTGTGACGTTTTTGCGCCGTGCTCAGCAGCGTACGCTGGGGGCGATTTCTTTGCCCAAGGTGCGCGATTCATATATCCAGACGGTCAAAGACGCAGGCCTTTACGTTGACGCGGAGACGGCGGACCTTGCGGCGCGCAAGAGTATGGGGCATCCCTACATGGTCCAGCTGGTGGGATATTACATGTGGCGCTCTGCTGTCCGGCGCAACTCGCAGGTCATTGAAAGGCGCGATGTCGAGGATGGCCATGCGGATGCCGTCTCCGAGTTCTACGAAGCGGTCGATGCGCCCCTGTATTACGGGCTGCGCAGTCCACAGCGCCTTTTTATCGAGGCCATGGCTACTGACGAGGGTAAGCCGACGCGCATGGCGGATATCATTGAGCGCTGCGATCGCACTCAGAGCTGGGCGAGTAAATATCGCGCAAGCCTGATTCGCGAGCGCGTCATCGAGGCCGCCGGATACGGCCTCGTCCGGTTTACCGTGCCCATGCTGGGCGCATACATTCGCGATCGCATTTTATGGCACGAGTAATGTGACAAAGGGACGGTCCCTTTGTCACATTGATGTTTGGGAGAGGTCAAAACATGGCGATTCATACCGAGCGTTTGATGCTTCGTCCGTGGCGCGAGACGGATGCGGCGATCCTGTTTACATATGCGAGCGACCCGGATGTGGGGCCGGCTGCGGGCTGGCCGCCACATCGAAGTGTTGAGGAGAGCAGGGAGATCATTCGAACGGTCTTTACGGCGCCCCACACCTTTGCTGTTTGCCTTGCCGCGACAGACGAGCCTGTGGGCAGCATCGGGCTCATGCCGCCTCGTTGCGAGTCGAGCGATCGGAGCGCTGAACTCGAACTCGAGGTGGGGTATTGGGTCGCAAAGCCGTTCTGGGGCCGAGGCTTTGCTCCCGAAGCGGTGCGAGCCATGCAGCGTTATGCGTTCGAAACGCTTGGCTGCAAGGCGCTTTGGTGCGGATATTACGAGGGCAATGACAAGTCGTTACGCGTTCAACAAAAGTGTGGATTCGCGCCGCATCACGTTGAGCGCGACGTGCCCTGCGAGCTTATGGGCGATGTGCGTACCGAGTGCTTTACGTATTTGACCTGCGAAGACTGGCGTGGGCGAGCAGAAGGGGAGCGATGACGGTGTCGCAACAACCAAGTGCTATCGAGGTGCGCGGTGCGCGCGTCCATAACCTCAAGGACATCGATATCGATATTCCGCTGGGAAGGCTCGTGGGTATTGCCGGCGTGTCGGGCTCGGGCAAGAGTTCGCTGGCGCTGGGTGTTCTTTACGCCGAGGGCTCGCGCCGTTACCTGGAGGCGCTCAGCACCTATACTCGCCGTCGTCTGACGCAGGCCGAACATGCCCAGGTGGATGAGGTCTTGCACGTGCCGGCGGCGCTCGCGTTGCATCAGCGCCCCAGTGTGCCAGGCGTGCGCTCGACCTTTGGCACCATGACCGAGCTCAACAATAGCCTGCGTCTGCTCTTTAGCCGTTGCGCCCATCACGTGTGCCCGCATTGCGGAGCGCGCGTGGAGCCGAGCCTTAACGTGGCCGCAGGCTTGTCGCTCACGTGTCCGACATGCGGCCGCGAGTTCTACGCGCCGAGTGCCGAGGATTTGGCTTTCAATAGCGGCGGTGCATGCCCCACCTGTGGCGGTACCGGTGTCATGCGCGAGGTGGACGAAGCGAGCCTGGTGCCCGACGAGTCAAAGACTATCAACGAGGGTGCGGTCCTTCCCTGGGGCACGCTCATGTGGGATCTGATGAAGCAGGTGGCCGGCGAGATGGGCGTGCGTACCGACGTACCGTTTAACCAGCTCACGCCTAAAGAGCGCGACATCGTGTTCCATGGTCCGGCGGTTAAGAAACACATTCTCTACGTTCCCAAAAACGGCGAGGGCGCCACGCCGCTCGACTTTACCTATTACAACGCCGTCTATACCGTCGAGAATGCGCTCGCCAAGGTTAAGGACGACAAGGGTCTCAAACGCGTTGCGCGCTTTTTGCGCGAGGGCCCATGCCGCGATTGCGGCGGCACGCGTCTTTCCGAGGCTGCGCGCCAGCCCCAGGTTCGCGGTATCAATCTGGCACAGGCGGCTGCCATGACGCTGGGCGAGGCGATTGAGTGGGTGCGCGGCGTGCCCGCATCCTTGCCGACCGAGATGCAGCCCATGGCAGTGGATATCTGCGGTTCGTTTTTGAGCACGGCTCGTCGCCTGGTCGACCTGGGGCTCGATTACCTTTCGCTCGATCGCGCCGGCGCCACGCTCTCCACAGGTGAGCGCCAGCGCGTGCAACTCGCCCGCGTGGTGCGCAACCGGTCGACAGGTGTGCTCTATGTGCTGGACGAGCCCTCGATCGGCTTGCATCCTGCCAATGTCGACGGCTTGGTGGGCGTAATGCGCGATCTGGTGGATGACGGCAACACCGTGGTCGTTGTCGACCACGATACGCGCGTACTGGCGGAAGCCGATTATCTGGTCGAGATGGGCCCCGTTGCCGGAGCGGGCGGCGGTAATGTGATCGCCGCCGGTACGGTGGATGAGGTCGAGCAATCGCAGGGTAGCCGCATCGCACCGTTTTTGCGCGCAGACCCCAAGCGCTTGCGGCCGCAGGTGGCTGACGACGAAATGTTCGACCAGGGCCATATCCGCATGGCGACCGATACCATCCATACCGTCAAACCGCTCGAAGTCGATATCCCGCGCGGTCGCTTGGTCGCGGTGACGGGCGTTTCGGGTTCGGGTAAGACGACGTTGGTGCTCGAGACACTCATTCCGGCGCTCAAGGCGCAGGCAGCTGGCGAGCGCCTGCCGGGGCACGTGCGTTGGATCGATGCCGAGGGCATCGCGCGCGCCAACCTGATTGATGCCACGCCCATCGGCGCCAACGTGCGCTCGACGGTGGCAACCTATGCCGACATCCATGATGAGCTGCGCCGCGCCTTTGCCCGTACGCCCGAGGCTAAGGCGGCGGGATACAAGGCGGGCGCCTTTAGCTACAACACCGGTGCCTTGCGCTGCCCTACGTGCGACGGCACGGGCTCGATATCGCTCGACGTGCAGTTTTTGCCCGATGTTGAGATCGTCTGTCCCGCATGCCGCGGCTCTCGCTATGCAGACGCGGCTTCGCATATCCATCGCGAGGGCAAGGACGGGAGCCTACTTACGTTGCCGCAGCTCATGGACATGAGTGTGGACGAGGCCCTCGACGCCACACTGGGACTCAAGAAGGTCCAGACGCGCTTGCAGACCTTGCACGACCTGGGCTTGGGCTATCTCACACTTGGTGAGCCCACGCCGGCGCTTTCGGGCGGCGAGGCACAGCGTCTTAAGCTCGCGAGCGAGATGGGTCGTGTGCAGGATGATGCCGTGTTTGTGTTTGACGAGCCCACGATTGGTCTGCATCCGCTCGATGTTCAGGTACTGCTGAGTGTGTTCGACGGCCTTGTTGCCAAGGGCGCCACGGTTGTCGTGATCGAACACGATCTCGACCTTATCCGTAACGCCGATTACGTGATCGACATGGGCCCGGGCGGTGGCGACGCGGGCGGGCAAATCGTCTGCGCCGGCACGCCAGCCGACATTGCGGCCTGCTCCACAAGCATTACCGGCCGCCACCTCTAACCGAATGTGACAAAGGGGCAGTCCCTTTGTCACATTCCCGGAAAGGCTGTTTGGCGCAGAGCCTCGTAGAGGACGATGGCGGCGCTGTTGGAGAGGTTGAGCGCGCTGATGCGGTAGTCGTCCGGGTTGACGAAGTTGCCGCAGATATCCTGCCGAAGGATTGCCTTGTGGCTGTCCTCGGTATGCCCGAGCGATTCCTCGTGGGCTTCCCAGGCCTCGGCGTTATCGAGTGAGTCGCAATCGCGCAGCATCGGGATGCGCTCGCAGCGCTCGGGCGCCGCGGCAAGCAGTGGCTCGGGAATCCCCGAGCTCTCGCTGCCAAAGACCAAAAAGTCACCGTCGCGGTAGGTACTTTGCGCATAGGTGCGGCGTGCTTTTTTGGTCAGCAGATGCAGGCGCTCGTCGGCGGGGGAGAGACCGTTGCGCGCAAGGAAATCCTCCCAGCTGGCATAGGTCGTCACGTCCAAATTCTGCCAGTAGCCCAGGCCGGCGCGACGTACCGTCTTGTCGTCGAGCGAAAAGCCCAGTGGCTCCACCAGATGCAGATGGGCGCCGGTGACCACGCAGGTACGGCCGATATTGCCCGTATTGGCCGGAATCTCGGGCGCATACAGCACAATGTTGAACATGAATCTCCTTGGCATAGAACGAAAAACCACCACGAAGGGGACAGGCACCTTCGTGGTGGTTTGGCGGTTACGTAGCGGAAAAATGCCCGCTTGGATAAACCTAGGCGCGGTGCCAGTCGGTCAGGCAGGCATCGAGGGAGGCGATGAGCGCGTCCTTGTCCATGTGACGGCCGATGATGCACAGGCTCGTCATGCGGTCGCCCGTCTCGTCGTTCCAAATCTGCATGATCTCGGGGTTCTCATCGATGATCTTCTGCTTCTCGCCCTCGGGCGCGGAGTCAACAAACAGGCCGTTCTCCATCAGGCGCATCTGGTGGCCGGCCTGCTCAAACATGTAGCACATGTCCGGATTGCTGGCCTGCCACAGCGGACCCTTGACGCGGATGACCTCGTCGGGCCACTCCTGCTCAACAAAATCGGTGAACTTCTGCAGGTCAAACGGCTTGCGGCGCGAGTATACAAAGGTCTCGATGTCGTATTCGAGCACCTCGGGGTCGTCGTGCTCCTCGGGGTGCTCCATGGCCTCGATCCAGGCGGCGGAGTTGTAGGCGCGCATAAAGTCGAAGCGGTCGGTATCGAGCAGCTCCTCCATGGGAACCTCGCCGTTTTGAGCCTCGACGATCACGGCGTCCTTCTGCAGGCTGCGCACGATGGCCTTGAGCTCGGCGATCTGCTCGGGCGTTACGGTATCGGTCTTGTTGAGGATCAGCGTGGAGCAGAACTCGATCTGCTGGATGAGCAGGCTTTCGATGTCGTCCTCGTCGATATCCTCTGCCAGCAGGTCGCGGCCGCCGTTGAACTCGTCGTACATGCGGGCGCAGTCGACCACGGCCACGATGTTGTCGAGCGCAAGCTTGGGCTCGCCGCCCACCTTGGCCTCGTCGCAGAAGCTCGAGATGGTGTAGGCGATGGGGATGGGCTCGCAGATCCCCGAGGCCTCGATGATGATGTAATCGAAGTCGCCCGAATCGGCGATGCCCTGCAGCTGGTTGGCAAGGTCATCCGAAAGCGTGCAGCAGATGCAGCCGTTGGTGAGCGGGATGAGGTCGTCGGTCTCGGAAAGGCCGCCGTCGGCGATGAGGCTGGCGTCAACGTTGATCTCGCCGATATCGTTGACGATCACGGCGGCGCGGATGCCGCCGTCGTTAGCGAGGATGTGGTTGAGCAGCGTGGTCTTGCCGGCACCGAGGTATCCGGTAAGCATGATGATCTTCACGGGTTTGTTGGGCATGTGCCCTCCTTTGTTAGACATGGCTTACAGTTGAATCTTATGCCAAACGCCTGCTCTTATACCCACGCGCCGGCAAATAACACAGGCTACTCCCAGGCTCCCCATACATCGGGACAATAGCCGACGGTGGCCTTCTTGCCGTTGCGCACGATGGGCTCGGCTAGAACCTGCTGGTTTTCGAGCAACTTGTCGAAGCGCTGGCTAGGGGTGAGGTGCTGGATGAGCGCGAGCGTCTCCTCGTCCTTGGCCTTGGGGTTGAGCAGCTTGTCGATGCCGCCGACCGCCTGCATCACGCTCGTGAGCTCGCCTTTGCTCATCTCCTTTTCCTTAAGGTCAATAAACTGCACCTTAATGCGGCGCTCTTTAAAATAGCGCTGGGCCTTCTTAGTGTCGAAGGACTTTTTGGTGCCGAAGATTTGCACGTTCATATCTATGTTCCGCCGTTCTAACGAACGGCGGTCACCTCGACGCTGCAAAGCCATCTGATGGGCAATCTGCCTTTCAATCGTCGGGCGCGGGCAAAAGCCCAGCGCCCTCCTCTTTCAAGGCACCTTGCCTCATCAGCTGGCTTTTCGCTGACATTGATAGAACTTCGAGGTGACCACCGCTGGACTTATCGAATGAAGTTGGTGCGCTCGCGATCGGCCTCGGGGGCATCGATGCCGTCAGCCTTGCCTGCCTCGATGCAACGCAGGAGCCATGCCATGTTTTTACCGATGTTTCGCATGGTAGCAAGGCCCTCGGCGTCCTGGGCGGCCTCGCCCGGCGCAGCGCCAAAGACGTTGTTCCAATAGGTGGAGGCGACCACGGGCATCTGGTTGATGGTGAAGTATTTATTGAGTACATCGAAGGTGGTCGACGTGCCGCCGCGGCGGGCAACGGCGACAGCGGCGCCCGGCTTGTGCGTAAAGGCCTTGCTGCCAGCATAGAATGCGCGGTCGAGAGCCGAGAGGATGCGTCCGCTGGGATGCGCGTAGTAGACGGGGGAGCCAAAGACAAAGCCATCTGCCTGCTCGGCGGCAGCGATCAGCTCGTTCACCACGTCGTCGTCAAAGGTGCAGCGGCAATCGAGCTTGCCGCACTGGCCACAGCCAATGCAGTCGCGAATGGGCTTGGCGCCCAGCTGGAACACCTCGGTATCGATGCCCTCGGCATGCAATTGCTCGGCGACCTCGGCGAGCGCGCGGGCGGTGTTGCCGTTTGCCTTGGGGCTGCCATTGACCAAAAGAACCTTCATCACAAACTCCCTCTGCTTTTGGTGACTTCTGCGGAGGATTATCGCACGAGAGAGCAGATGGCGTGGGGCGCGATGCGAAACGGCTTGTGTTTCACATCGCGCCCCACGACGCTAGTCCAGTTTGGTGCCCGGTACCTGCGGCGCTTCTTCAAGTAGCGCTTTGAGCTCATTCAGAATGGAAACGGGCTGTCGGTCGACGGCGTCCAGATGAAGCGTAGCCACGCGAATGGGCGGCTGGTATTCAAGCGATCCGATGAGCACAGGCGAACCCAGGAACCGCTCGATCTCCTCTGCAATCGCGTTGGTCTCTTCGGGATCAAGGTCGTCGAAAAGCGCCACGAATGTCGGTCCTGTTGAGCGGAGCAGGCGGCCCTTGCCGCGCGAACAATCCATGAGGCAGGCGGCGCTTTCGGCGAGCACGCGGTCGCCTGCATCGAATCCAAAGCGGGCATTGACCTCGGCGATATCGTCGACCTTAATGGCAATAAAGCCTGCCTCGTGCGGCACGCGGCGCATCTCTCCAATAGCGTTGACCAGCGCGTGGACATCGCCCAGGCCCGTTACCGAGTCGGTCGTATCCGCTAGGCTTCGGTTGACGATAATGCCCACATACATGCTGGGCTCGGTATCGGTGCCGTCCAAGCGGTAGCCCGTGCAGTCGCAAAGCGCGTATTTTCCGGTGGCATCCATTACGCGATACTGCATGTAGTGGAAGTGCCACGT
>UQPY01000065.1 GCA_900542965.1 uncultured Collinsella sp. | reverse complement strand
CAGCGTCAGATGTGTATAAGAGACAGCTCTACGGGGCAGGGGCTGACGGCCGTCCGGGGCGGTCGGCCAGCGACTGCCGGTACGGCTCAATCGTATAACCATGCAACGGAAAAGAGCCGCCCTTTCGGACGACTCAAACTGTAATGGGTTGAATTGACTGATTTTGACTTCGGCAAAATCAGTCAATTAACCCACCGTCCCGATAAAACCCTCACGCAACAAGTACGCTATCGCAGTGCCAGCGTGAACTTCAATCTTTGCGGTGGATCTTACTATGTTGCTGATCCCCGTGTCGGCTAACAAGCCTAGGGGACTGTGGTCTAGCTCCCATTCTAGGCCGTGTTCGCTTATCTCTGTGTTGGGGGCTATGGCGATGATGGAGAAGGTTTTGCCCTCGGCGTCCTGGATGATCCAGGTCTCGTCCTGATGCAGGATTCTGGCCGTCACTTCGTCTTCTTTGATCCAAACGGGGGCGTCCGCATAGCCTGCCAGTAGCCCTAACACAGACAGGGCCATGTCCGGGCGGCCGCCGGTTGCGCAAGTCGCAATTACTTCGGCACCCGGCCAGCGGCGGCGAACGGAATCGAGCGCCAATGCCAAATCGGTATAGTCCTTGTAAGGGTTGTGTCGTTCCACTTCAAAGGCATCGGCGGCATCGACCAGAGCGCGTCCCTCATCGCTAACGGTGTCGGCGTCGCCCACGTAGACGTCGCAGCTCAGTCCAGCGCCCAACAGGGCGTCCAAGCCGCGGTCTACAGCTACGATGCGGTCGCACTCCCCTGCCAATTGACGCAGCAGATCCGCGCTCGCCACCAACGGAGAGCCGCAAACCACTAATACTTTGCAAGCCACGGCCCTCGCCTAGCCCTCAAACTCAAGCACGCGGGCCAGGTCAAGGTCCTCATAGCTGTCGATAAAGACGTCGCAGTTAGCACGCACCTCGTCGCGCTCCATACGGCCATGCGGGTCATAAATACCCACGCGCTTAAAGCCTGCAGTGCCAGAGCTCTTAAGGCCAAAGACGGCGTCCTCAAACACCCACGCGCGCTCAAACTTGTGCCCGTGGCGCTCCCCCAAGCGACGCAGCGCCAACTCGTATACATCGGGGAACTGCTTGGAGCGTCCCGCCTCGCCCGTCGTGGTAATAAACTCCATATAGCGATCAAGGCCAGCAGCCGCAAGGGCGGACTGCACCAGTTCGGCCGGCGTGGACGTGGCCACACACATGGCAATACCGGCCTCCTTCGCCTGCTCCAAAAATGCAAGCAGGCCCTCGCGCGGCGGCACCTTGGAGTACCCATCAATCAAAATCTCGCCCAGCTCGCGATACAGCTCCTCGCCATTCGCGCCAACGCCCCAGGTGTCGTGGTAGGCCTCGCACTCGTCCTCGAGCGACAAATGCTCAAACTGGGCAAAATCGTCGACCGTTACATCAATGCCATGACGGCGCAATAACTCGGTCTGCGCATGGCCCCAGACGGGGGAGCTATTAACCAATGTTCCGTCGCAATCGAAAATAAAAGCAACACTTGGAGCAGCGATGTGGTTCATAAACGAGCCTTTCGATGTCAAATGGTAAACAACCTGCTAAAAACGTTTTACCAAACGTTAGCCTAACAGTTTTGAAACCCTAATTGGTAAAACTGTCAAGGGTTTTACCACGGCAATTCTGCCAGTGGTATAAACATGTCGCTTACCGATTAAACGCGCTCGCAAATTCGCTTTCGTCCATAAAACTAACGTACAGGTGTTATCGTAGTTTTTGCCGAAAGTTCCACCGAGCACGCGAGGTGGAACGAATCATAGAACTATCGCCGTCCCTTCGATTCGTGCAGCCTTGGACCTTTCGCATCTAGTCACCAAGGCAACACGCTGCCGCGTCATGATGGGATCAAACGTGAGCGATACAAAGCTAAAGCCAGCAACCAAAAAGCCCGCTACCCGCAAAGCCGCCCCACACGCACCAGAGCTCACCAAGGACGATGTCTACCTATTTGGCATCGGCACCTGGGAGCGCAGCTGGGAAAAGATGGGCGCTCACCCCGACACGCAGAACCGTACGCGCGGCTGGCGCTTTTGCGTTTGGGCGCCCGACGTAAAAAGCGTCCACGTCATTGGCGAATTTAACGACTGGGACGAGGACGCCAACCCGCTGGTGCCCATGCATACGAGCGCTATTTGGGAAGGCTTTATTCCTGGCACCGAGCAGGGCCAGCTCTATAAGTACCTTATCGAGACCAACGAGGGCGAAAAGCTCTACAAGGCCGATCCATATGCCTTTAAGGCTGAGTGCCCTCCGGGTACGGCGAGCGTGCTGTGGACCCTCGATGGATATAAGTGGAACGACGCCGCGTGGCTCAAGCGCCGCGCCAGCCACAACCACATGTCGCAGCCCCTTAACATCTACGAGGTACATATTGGCTCGTGGAAGCGCCACGGCGACGCGCCGCAGGGCGAGCCCGACGAGTACGGCAACTACCCCGGCCCCATGGATCCCTTCCCCGCACAGCGCGGAGAGTTTTACACCTACGACGACCTGTCGGTGGAGCTCGTGGACTACGTGCGCGACATGGGTTATACGCATATCGAGGTCATGCCGCTCATGGAGCATCCTTTCGACGGCTCCTGGGGCTACCAGACGACTGGCTATTACGCCGCCACGTCGCGCTACGGCAACCCGCAGCAGCTCATGCACTTTATCGATGCGTGCCACGAGGCGGGCATCGGTGTGATCATGGACTGGGTGCCCGGCGGTTTTTGCGCCGACTCCCACGGCCTTGCCACCTTTAACGGCCACATGCTGTTTGAGCACGAGATTCACCCCAACTGGGGCACGCACAAGTTCGACTTCGCCCGCGGCGAGGTCCGCTCCTTCCTGGTCTCAAACGTGCTGTACTGGCTCGAGAACTTCCACGTGGACGGCATTCGCATGGACGGCGTGTCCAGCATGCTGTACCTCAACTTTGGCATAGACGATCCGGGGCAAAAGAAGTTCAACAAGTACGGTACCGAGGAGGACCTGGACGCCAGTGCGTTTATCCGTCAAGTCAACTGCGCCGTGGAGGCGCACTACCCCGACGTGATGATGATGGCCGAAGAGTCCACCGCGTGGCCGCTCGTGACCTATCCGCCGCAGGATGGCGGCTTGGGCTTCCACTACAAGTGGGACATGGGCTGGATGAACGACACCCTGCACTACATACAGACCGATTTTCCGTGGCGCCCCGGCAACCACGGGCTGCTCACGTTCTCCATCATGTACGCCTTTACCGAGAACTTCATCTGCCCGCTGAGCCACGACGAGGTCGTGCACGGCAAGTGCTCGCTCATCGGCCGCATGCCGGGCGACTGGTGGCGCCAGTTTGCCGGTCTGCGCACGCTCGCCTTCTACCAGATGACGCACCCCGGCGCCAAGCTCAACTTTATGGGCAACGAGATCGGCCAGTTTATTGAGTGGCGCTACTACGAGTCCATCCAGTGGTTCCTGACCGAGGAGTACGAGACTCACAAGCATCATCAGGCGTTTATCAAGGCGCTCAACCACCTGTACACCGCCGAGCCCGCCCTGTACGAGCGCGGATACACCGACGACGGCTTTACCTGGATCGATGCGGACAACTCCAAGCAGTCCATCGTGAGTTTTGTGCGCCAGGGCGAGGACATCGACGACGACCTGGTGATCCTGATCAACTTTGATCCGGCGAGCTACGAGAGCTTCCGTGTGGGCGTGCCGCGCGAGGGCGACTGGGAGGTCATCTTCGATTCCGACCGTCCCGAGTTTGGCGGCAGCGGCTATGCCGGCGAAGAGCCCTACACCTGCTCGAGCGAACCCTATCCCTGGAACGGGCAGATGGACTCCATTGAGATTAAGGTGCCCGGCTTGGCTGGCGTGGTGCTTAAGCGCCGCGGTCCTAGCAGCTACAAGCCGCCCGTGGTCGAGGAGCCCAAGGCTGCGCCCAAGAAGCGTACGTCCTCGGTGAAGCCCAAGCCTGCGGCTGCCAAGAAGGCTCCGGCAGCGAAGACGGCCAAGGCCGCTGCCAAGGCTAAGGCCGCCGCAAAGCCCGCTGCTAAGGCTACCGCGACCAAGAAGCCTGCCGCCAAAAAGGCCGCTGCCAAGGCCAAGTCTGCTTCTGTTAAGTCGTCTGACAAGGATGCGTAACAAAGCCGTTACAGCTGTAATTACCCGCCTCGCCGAGGCGTAGGATACAAGTCATAACCGTTCCGGGAGAAACATCCCCGGGGGAAAGGAACGTATGAATAAGATCTTCGACAACAAGCAGGAGTTTACCGAGCTCTATCGCGATGCCGTCATGAGCATTAGTGGCAAGAGCGTCGAGGCCGCGAGCGACCTCGACCGCTTTAACGCCCTGGCCAAGCTCGTGGCCGAGAAGGCCCGCACCGTTGCCACCAAGAGCGACGCCCGCGCCACCGCCGAGGGCAAGAAACGCGTGTACTACTTCTCGATCGAGTTTTTGATCGGCCGCCTGCTCGACAACTACCTGCTCAACTTTGGCGTGCGCGACATGGTCGCCGAGGCGCTCGACGACATGGGCTTCGACCTTTCCGTCATCGAGAACCAGGAGCCCGATCCGGCGCTGGGCAACGGCGGCCTGGGCCGTCTTGCCGCATGCTTCCTGGATTCCATGGCAGCCGAGGGCATTGCCGGCTACGGCAACGGTATGCGCTACCGCTACGGCCTGTTTAAGCAGGAGATCGTCAACGGCAGCCAAGTCGAAGCTACCGACGAGTGGCTCACCCACGGCTATCCCTGGGAGGTCCGCCGTCAGGACAAGGCCGTGACCATCAAGTTTGGTGGCCATGTTGAGGGCTTTGAGGAGAACGGCCGCACGTTCTACCGCACGGTGGACACGCAGGACATCCTGGCCGTCCCCTATGACATCCCCGTGGTGGGCTATGCCGGCGAGACCGTCAACAAGCTGCGCGTCTGGGCTGCCGAGCCGGTCGAGGAGCACTTTGACCTTGAGGCCTTCAACCGCGGCGACTACGCCCAGGCCGATGCCGAGCGCGCCGAGGCCGAGGCCATCAGCGCTATCCTCTACCCCAACGACGCCGGCGAGCACGGCCGTCTGCTGCGCCTGAAGCAAGAGTACCTGTTTGTTTCCGCCGGCATCTACAGCCTGCTCGACACCTTTGAGAAGGAGCACGGCGAGAACTGGGAGCTGCTGCCACAGTTTGTGGCCATCCATACCAACGACACCCACCCGGCCATGTGCGGCCCCGAGCTCATGCGCATCCTCATCGACGAGAAGAAGCTCGAGTGGGACGACGCCTGGAACATCGTGACGCAGGTCGTGAGCTACACCAACCACACCATCCTGCCCGAGGCTCTGGAGAAGTGGCCCATCGGCACGTTCTCCAAGCTCCTCCCCCGCGTGTACCAAATCATCGACGAGATCAGCCGTCGTTGGCACGAGTCGTTCGACACCACGCAGGAGGGCTGGCAGGAGCGTCTGCGCCAGACCGCCATTCTGTGGGACGGCGAGATTCGCATGGCCAACCTGTCCGTGATCTGCAGCCACAGCGTCAACGGCGTGGCAAAGATCCACTCCGACATCATCAAGAACATCGTGCTCAAGGACTTCTATGCCCTCACGCCCGAGAAGTTCAACAACAAGACCAACGGCATCTCGCACCGTCGCTTCTTTGCCGAGGCCAACCCCACCTACGCCAAGCTCGTGACCGAGGCCATTGGCGACGGTTGGCTGAAGGACGCCTTTGAGCTGGAGAAGCTCAAGGAGTTTAAGGACGACACCGAGTTCCTGAAGGCCGTGGGTGCCTCCAAGCGCGCCAACAAGGAGCGCCTGGCCGCCTACGTTAAGGCCGAGACCGGTCTGGTCATTGACCCCAACACCGTCTTCGATGTTCAGGTTAAGCGCTTCCACGCCTACAAGCGCCAGCTCATGAACATCATGAAGGTGATGGACATCTACAACCGTCGCATCGCCGATCCCAACTTCCACGTGACGCCGACGACCTTCATCTTTAGCGGCAAGGCTGCCTCGAGCTACACCTTCGCCAAGGAGACCATCCGCCTCATTAACTCCGTGGCCGAGGTCATCAACAACGATGCCCGCGTCAACGAGGTCATGAAGGTCTGCTTTATCCCCAACTTCCGCGTGAGCAACGCCCAGCTCATCTACCCCGCCGCCGAGATCTCGGAGCAGATCTCCACGGCCGGCAAGGAGGCGTCGGGCACGTCCAACATGAAGCTCATGATGAACGGCGCCATTACGCTGGGCACCCTCGACGGCGCCAACATCGAGATCGCCGACCTGGCCGGCCGCGAGAACGAGGCCATCTTTGGCCTGACCGCTCCCGAGGTCGAGCAGCTTTGGGCATCCAACAGCTACTTTGCGTGGGATACGCTCAACAACGATCGCGAGCGTCTGGGCCGCGTGATGGACGAGCTTAAGGACAACACCTTTGCGGGTCTTTCGGGCAACTTCGAGAGCATCTACAACGAGCTTATGAACAACAACGACCCCGACCTGGTCATGGCCGATTTCCGCAGCTACGTGGATGCATGGGAGAAGCTCACCGGCAGCTACGGCGACCAGGAGACCTGGAACCGCAAGGCGCTGCTCAACACCGCCTCCTCCGGCTGGTTCTCGAGCGACCGCACCATTCGCGAGTACCGCGACGAGATCTGGCACGCGTAAAGGCGCGCGAGCTCCCTTATGCCAGCACGGCATTACTCGACGGGCGCGACCGAGCGCCGCGCCCGTCGCTAATGGGTTTAAGAACATCGATGACAGAAGGAGAAATCGATGAGTAAGAAAGAATGCATCGCGATGCTCCTCGCAGGAGGACAGGGCAGCCGATTGGGGGCACTCACTCAAAAGATTGCTAAGCCGGCGGTTAGCTTTGGTGGCAAGTTCCGCATTATCGACTTTTCACTCTCCAACTGCTCCAACTCGGGCATCGACACGGTGGGCGTTCTGACGCAGTACCGTCCCTACCTGCTGCATGCCTACGTGGGCTCGGGCGAGGCTTGGGATCTGGACAGCCGTGACGGCGGCGTGTCGATCCTGCCGCCGTACGAGACGCAGACCGGCGGCGCCTGGTATGCGGGCACGGCCGACGCCATTACGCAGAACCTCGACTACATCAAGGCCAACGACCCCAAGTACGTCCTGATTCTTTCGGGCGACCATCTGTATCGCATGGACTACCGCAAGATGCTCAAGACGCACATTGAGAACAACGCCGACCTCACGGTGAGCGTTATGCCCGTGCCGTGGGAGGAAGCCAGCCGCTTTGGCATCCTGACCACCGACCCCGAGGACGGCCGCATCACCAAGTTCACCGAGAAGCCCGATAAGCCCGATTCGAACCTCGCGTCCATGGGCATCTACATCTTCTCGGCAGACGTGCTGATCGAGGCGCTCGAGGAGGACGCTCTGGACCAGCGCTCGAGCCACGACTTTGGCAAGGACATCATCCCCAAGCTGCTCGGCGAGGGCAAGCGCCTGTACAGTTACGAGTTCCACGGCTTTTGGAAGGACGTCGGCACCATCGCCAGCTTCCACGAGACCTCGATGGACCTGCTGGGCAACAACCCCGAGTTCGATCTGTTTGACAAGCACTTCCCCATCATGTCCAACATAACCACGCGTCCGCCGCACTACATTGGCCCGGACGGCCGCCTGGACGACTGCCTGGTCTCCAACGGCTGCAAGATTTACGGCACCGCTCGCCACTCGATCCTTTCGACCGATGTCATCATCGAGGAGCGCGCCGTGGTCGAGGACTCCGTGCTGCTGCCGGGTGCGCACGTTAAGAGCGGCGCGCACATCTGCCGCGCAATTTTGGGCGAGAACTCCACGGTCGAAGAGGGCGTGAAGCTCGGCTCTGTCGATACCACCAAGGATACGGCCGTCGTTGGAAATGACGTCGTTATCGGGAAGGGGGAATGATCCGATGATCAATCGCAAGGCCATCGGTTATATCACCGCTAACTACTCTTCGACCTACGGCAGCGTGCTGCTCAAGGACCGCCCCATCGCGTCCGTTCCGTTTTTGGGCCGCTACCGCCTGATCGACTTCCCGCTGTCCAACATGATGAATGCCGGCATTAAGACCGTCGGCGTCGTCATGCCGGGAAACTACCGCTCGCTGATCGACCACGTGGGCTCGGGCAAGGACTGGGGCCTGGACCGCAAGAAGGGCGGCCTGTTCATGGTGCCCGGCAACGCGTATGGCACCACCAAGGGCGGCATGCGCTTCTTACTGCGCGACATCATCTCCAACAAGACGCTGTTCCAGCGCTCGGACAAGCCCTATGTTGTGATGATGGGCACCAACATCATCTTTAACATGGACCTCAACACCATCATCGACGCGCACGAAAACTCCGGTGCCCAGATGACCGTGGTGTACTGCAAGGCCACGCGCAACGTCGATGACGAGACCAAACTCGAAATTAACGAGAACGGCCGCCTGACGGGCGTGAGCGCCGGCGTCGCGTACGGCGACAACGCCTCTATGGACTGCTGCATCGTCAACCGCGAGACGCTGCTCGAGATTATCGACCACTACCAGGCCGCCGACTATCTGGACCTGCTCGAGGCACTCCAGGGCGACTTTGGCAACATCGACGTGTGCAGCTACGAGTACAAGGGCGAGGTCGTGGGCGTGTTTAGCGAGAAGTCGCTGTACCGCCGCAGCATGGACCTGCTCGACCAGACCGTGGCCGATCAGCTCTTTGACCCCGAGCGCCCGATCCTGACCAAGGCTCACGACGTGCCGCCTTCGCGCTATGCGACCGGCAGCCACGCGTGCAACTCGATCATCTCGGCCGGCTGCATCATCAAGGGCACTGTGCGTAACTCGATCCTGTCGCGCGGCGTCGTGGTTGAGGAGGGCGCCTCGGTGACCAACTCGATCATCAACCAGAGCTGCATCATCAAGAGCGGCGCACGCGTTGAGAATGCCATCCTGGACAAGAACAACGTGGTCCCCACCAATACCGAGCTTCGCGGCACGCCCGAGAACATTCTGGTGCTGGGCAAGGCTCCGTTAACTTCCGACACCACCATCGTGCGTTAACGTTGGCACCGCAACATCGCTCGTAACATGTAGAATAGCCGCCCGGTTAGCGCCAGGCGGCTATTCTCGAATTACAACATGGGAGACAATATGGCAGATTCCAGCAAAAAGATGCAGATCGTGTTTGCCTCGGCCGAGTGCGCACCGTTTGTAAAGACCGGTGGCCTGGGTGACGTGGCGGGCTCGCTGCCTGCAGCACTCGTGCGCGCCGGCGCCGAGGTTATCGTAATGGTACCCAAGTACGCCACCATCAAGGACGAGTACAAGGCGCAGATGGAGCACTTTGCCGACTTTTACGTGAGCCTTGGCTGGCGCAACGAGTACTGCGGGCTCGAGAAACTCGAGCGCGACGGCGTCACCTATATGTTCGTGGACAACGAGCGCTACTTTGCGCGCGACTATCCGTACGGCTTTTTTGACGACGGCGAGCGCTTCGCATTTTTCTCCAAGGCCATCACCGAGAGCCTGCAGCACCTGCCCGAGGGCTTTGAGTGCGACATTTTGCACTGCAACGACTGGCAGACGGCACTGGCGCCCGTGTTCCTGCGCGAGTTCTACCAGGGCCTGCCGCTGTACGACCGCGTCAAGACCGTGTTCTCGATCCACAACGTGGCGTTCCAGGGCCAGTTTAGCGACACCGTGATGGAGGACATCCTGGGTGTGGCGCATATTCCCGCGGCCGCCTCGCAGCTGCGTTGCGACGCCTGCAGCATCAACTACATGCTGGGTGCGCTGCACTATGCCGATGCCATCACAACGGTGAGCCCCACCTATGCGGGCGAGATCCAGACGCCCGAGTTTGGCGAGGGCCTGGACGGCGTGCTGCGCGAGCGCTCCTACGCCCTGCAGGGCATTTTGAACGGCATTGACGTGGCGGGCTTTGACCCGGCGACCGACAAGCGCATTGCCGCAAACTACACGGTTGAGGACCGTGGGGGCAAGGCCGTGTGCAAGGCCAAGCTGCAGGAAGAGCTGGGGCTCGAGGTTCGCGACGACCGTCCGCTCATGGTGATGGTCACTCGCCTGACGCGTCAGAAGGGCATGGACCTGGTCATGTACGCGCTCGACCGCATCCTGTCCGGCGGCGTGCAGGTGGCGGTGCTGGGCACCGGCGACCGCGACTACGAAGACGGTCTGCGCTACTTCCAGGACAAGTATCCCGGCACCATGGCCGCACGCATCGAGTTCGATCCTGCGCTGTCGCAGCGTATGTATGCCGCCGCCGACATGTTCCTGATGCCTTCGAAGTTTGAGCCCTGCGGCCTGTCGCAGATCATCGCCATGCGCTACGGCACCCTGCCCATCGTGCGCGAGACCGGTGGCCTGAAGGACACCGTGCAGCCGTACAACGAGTTTACCGGCGAGGGCACGGGCTTCTCGTTTAGTAACTTTAACGGCGACGAGATGGGCGACGCCGTGTTCCGCGCGGCACGCCTGTTCTGGGACAACCGCGATGCTTGGAACCAGCTGGTCACGCAGGCTATGAGCCAGGACTTTAGCTGGACACGCTCGGCCGACAAGTATCTGGACCTGTACTTCTTTATGCATCCGGAGATCGAGAGGCCGGCGGCTGTGGAGCCTGAGGCTGTTGCTGAGTCGGAGGCCACTGGGGAGTCCAAGGCCGAAGAGAAGCCGGTTGAGGCTGAGCCCGTTAAGGCCGAGCCCGAGGTGAAGGTCGAGGCTACTCCCGAGCCCGAGCCCAAGGTGAAGCCTGCTGCGAAGCCTGCGGCAAAGAAGACCACGACTCGTAAGACGACGGCTAAGAAGGCCAATACGACCAAGGCGACGACAACCAAGACCACCGCTACCAAGACAACGACGACGCGCAAGCGCACGACCGCCGCTGCAAAGAAGGCCGCCGAGGCCGAGGCCGCTCCCGAGGTAAAGGCTGAAGCCGCCGTCGAGGCCAAGCCCGCCGTCAAGGCACCGGCCAAGACCACTGCCAAGAAGTCGACCGCGACCGCCAAGAAGACAACGGCAGCCAAGAAGACCACGGCAACGAAGTCGACGACCACGAAGGCCGCCACGACCAAGGCAGCCGCAAAGCCGGCCGCCAAAGTCGAGGAGACTCCCGCCGAGGCCAAGCCGGCCGCCAAGACCACCACGCGCAAGCGCGCCACGACGACGGCCAAGAAGACCACGACCAAGGCTGCTGCTCCCAAGGCGGAGGCTAAGGTCGAGGCCAAGCCCGCTGCCGCCAAAGAGGAGCCCAAGGCCGAGGCAAAGGCCAAGCCCGAACCCGCCAAGGAGACCCCGGTCTCCCCTGCCGCCACGACGGTGGAAAAGGCGCCATCCAAGAAGACGTCCGTCCGCAAGGCAACGGCCACCCGCAAGCGCCGCTAGCCCACACACGATCTAAAACCTAATCAAAACCCTAAACAAGGGGCGCTCCAACCGGGCGCCCCTTCCTGTCTCTTATACACATCTCCGAGCCCACGAGACGC
>UQPY01000064.1 GCA_900542965.1 uncultured Collinsella sp. | reverse complement strand
TCTACACTCGACTAGTCGTCGGCAGCGTCAGATGTGTATAAGAGACAGGATAAAGCCGCACGAAAGGAAGCGCACGTTGGCACCCGAGGTCGCAACATCGTTGACGGTTCCGCACACGGCGAGCCTGCCGATATTTCCGCCGGGGAAGAACTGCGGCGTCACCACAAAGCTGTCGGTCGACATGGCGATGCGCCCGCTCGCGGGCAGGGCGGCGACACCGGCATCGTTGCCTTCGAGCAGCTCGGGCGACCCAAAGGCATCCAGAAAGACCTCGTCGATAATGCGCTTCATCATCTGGCCGCCGGAGCCGTGGCCCAGCAGGACAGTGCTATCGGTGACGCTATGGGACATATCGAAAACTCCAATCGTGGTGCGTCTGGTGCGTGGGGGCGTTCGGGCTAGATTTGGTATCTAAAGTACGCAGCGCAGCTGCCTTCCGAGCTCACCATGCACGGGCCAACAGGATGCCCGGGCGTGCAGGCGTGGCCGAAAAGTGGGCAGTCGCTCGGTGCGATGGCCCCGCGCAGCACGTCGCCGCAACGGCATCCGCGCGGCTCGACCGTCGGTTCAACGGGCACGTCAAAGCGAGCGCGGGCATCAAAGCGCGAGAACTCGGGGCGGATGGAAAGGCCCGAGGCGGCAATCGGTCCCAGCCCGCGCCATGTGGTATCGCACGGCTCAAACACCTGCTCGACCAGTTGGCGCGCCACGGGGTTGCCGTCCACGTTGACGCCGCGACGGTACGCGTTGTCGATCGCGGGCCGCCCCTCAACGACCATCTGCACCAGCATGCAGATACCCTGCAGAATATCGACCGGCTCAAATCCCGTGACCACGCCTGGGGTCCTAAACTCATCGACCAAAAAGCCAAAGGGTACCAGGCCTGTGATGGTGGCGACGTGGCCCGGCAGGATAAAGCCGTCGATAGTGGTCTCGGGGTCGTTGGCAATCGCGCGCAGCGCCGGTGGCGTGGTCTTGTGGGCGCAATAGACCGAGAAGTTCTGGAGTCCGCGTGCATCGGCCTCCAGGATGGCGGCGGCGATGGTGGGCGTCGTAGTCTCAAAGCCCACGCCCATAAAGATGACCGGGCGGTCGGGGCTGTGTTTGGCGATATCGAGCGCGTCGAGCGGCGAGTAGACGATACGGATGTCGCGTCCGGCTGCCTTTTGCGCGGCAAGCGAGGTGGACGATCCGGGCACGCGCATCATGTCACCAAAGGTAGTGATGATGGCGCCGTCCATCTTGGCGAGTGCGATTGCGTGGTCGATGTCGCGGTTTGCGGTAACGCAGACGGGGCAGCCCGGGCCGCTCAACAGCTTGAGCCCCGCCGGCATAATGGAGCGAAAACCATAGCGGCCAATGCTCACGGTATGCGTACCGCAGACCTCCATCAGGTTGATGGTGCGGTCGCCGACAAGCTCATGAATGCGGTCGATGAGCTCGCGAGCGAGCCGTGGGTCGCGAAATGCCGAAAAGTCGATACCGGAGTGAACCGGTTGCGCCGCCGCCACTAGTATGCCTCGGCCGGGTTGGTGGCGAGCTGGTCCTCTTCGACCAGCTCGGTCATGGCGTTGACCAGCTCGAGCGTCTCCTGGGCTTCCTGCTCGTCGACAATCTGGATGCCAAAGCCGGCGTGTACGAGAACATAGTCGCCCACCTGTGCCGTCGGCACAAGTCGCAGCGATACGGGGCGCTCGATGCCCATCATGTCGACGATCGCCTTTAGGTCGTCGTCGCGTTTGACCACTTTACCGGGAACGGCAAGGCACATAATGTTTCCCTTTTATACGCTTTGCGCTGGATGGGCGCTTAATAATCCATCAGTTGATGGTAGCGCTCGCGGGGGTTGCGGGCAAACGCGTTACACCTGTGAGACGGCGGCGCATGGGCTGGCCAAGCAGCCTACCGCGATGCGATCTGCGTGAGGCGAGCGCGGGCGACCGCCGCCTGGCCGTAGGCGATGCAGCCGTCGTTGACGGGCACGGTGTGGGGAACCAAGACGGCAAGACCGACGTCTTTGAGCTCGCGCGTGAGGAGCCGAAGCAAAAGTCGGTTCATGAACACGCCGCCCGAGAGCGCGACGATGTCGATGCCTTCGCGAGCGCAGATTTCGCTTGCGATACGTGCCGATGCGCGTGCAATGGCGATATGGAAGTCGAGCGCGAGCTTGTCGGCCGGCACACCGGCCTCGATTCCACTCAAAAGCGCCTCAAAAAGCGGTTTGGGATCCAAAATGAGGGGGTTGTCCGAGGCCGCCTGGACAGTTAGTTCAGATACGTATTTTTGTGATGGGCTCTGGGTGGCAAAAGCCGTCTGCGAACACCCCAAATGGGTCGTTTTTGGGTGTTCGGCAGACATATTCGCCGCAAACGGCGTGTCTGGAGAGCCCTTTTTGGCCAAATTCGAGCCAAAAATGCCGGATAGGGGGTTTGTAGTTAATACGTATCTGAACAAACTGTCCAGCGATGTTGAGGCGGATGCGGATACACCCGCTTGATTGTCAGTGAAATGGCTGTTTTCGTCGTTGAGAGCGCGCCAAGCGGCGGCCTCGAGCTCGATGGCGGGTTCGCCCTCGTAGGTTGCGGTGCCGCAGATGCCCAGGATCGCGGCCGCAGCGTCGAACAAGCGGCCCATGCTGCTCGTGCGCGGGCTGTTGATATTCCGTTCGATCATCGTAGCCGTGATACTGCGCGTTTGCTCGTCGAGGCTGTCCAAAAGCCGAGCGGCGCCTGGGTGCTCGAGCAGGCCGAGCTCGCTCAGCAGGGCAAAGGCGTTGCGGCGGGCGTCGCGCACAGATGCGGCGCCACCGGGGAGTGCCCAGGTACGCAGGTGCGCGGTGCGCTCAAAATCGGCGAGGCCGGCGACAAGAAACTCACCGCCCCAAATGGTTCCGTCGGTGCCAGCGCCCGTTCCATCGAAGGCGATGCCAAGTACGCGCGCATTGGGTGCAAGCTGTCCTGTGGCGATAGCCTCAGCCATCACGCTCGCGATATGCGCATGATGGTGCTGGACTTCGATAAGCGGCAGATTGCGCTCGCGCGCCTGTTCGCGTGCCCACTGACTCGATAGGTAGCTGGGGTGCAAGTCGCAGGCCAGCGCGGCGGGCGCTAGGTCAAAAAGGTCTTCCAGTCGCGTGCGTGCCGCATTCCACGCATCGAAAGTCGCACCGTTTTCGACATCGCCGATATGCTGCGACACAAAACAGGCCGACGTTCCATTCGCGTCTTCGCGCGTGAGTGCGATCGTGGCCTTTTGCTGCGGGCCGCAGGCGAGCACACAGGGCGCGGCGCTGGCGAGTGCCGGCAGCGGCAACGGCTGCGGGGCGTACCCGCGAGCGCGGCGCACGGGCATAACGACCCCGTCGACCACACGTACCACGGAGTCGTCGTAGCGCGAGAGGATCGCGCGGTCATTGCCGAGCAGCGCGTCGGCGATGCCGGCGGCAACGAGATGCTCCCAGGCAAGATCGTCATCGGTCTCGATGGGCTCTTCGCTCAAGTTTCCGCTGGTCATAACCAGCGCGTGCATGCCATGCGTTTCTGCCGCGGCAAGCAGCAGATGCTGAAGCGGGGTATAGGGGAGCATGACGCCGAGCTCGGGCAGATCGTGCGCAACGGACGGCGCAAGTGCGAGAGCATCGAAGGAATCTCCCATGCCAACACCACGCCGGCGCAGCAGCACGATGGGGCGGATGCTGCCGGCCAGCAAGTCGCGCTCGGCGTCGTTGACACGGCACAGGCGCTCGGCATCGGTAAGGTCGCGCACCATAACGGCAAGCGGCTTGTTGCTGCGGCGCTTGTGACGGCGCAGCTCGACTACTGCTTGCTCGTTGGCGGCGTCGCAAGCCAGATGGAATCCGCCCAGGCCCTTGATGGCAACAATGCCGCCGGCCTCGAGCAGCTCGACACAGCGCTCGATAATAGCGTCGCTAGACTCGCGCGTGTCGCCGACAGCCGGCGTCGCCTCTGAGCTCTCGAGCACCATGCCGCCTGCCGCCTCGCGCCAGGTAATATGCGGCCCGCAGTCAAAGCAGGCATCGGGCTGCGCATGAAAGCGCCGGTCAAGTGGGCCGGCATACTCCGCGGCGCATTCGGGGCACATGGGAAAGCGATCCATAGAGGTGGCCGCTCGGTCATAAGGCAGCGAGCGGATGATGGTAAAGCGCGGTCCGCAGTTGGTGCAGTTGATAAAGGGGTAGTGGTGGCGTCGATCAGCGGGGTCGAACAGTTCGTGCAGGCAGTCGTCGCAGGTGGCGATATCGGGCGAGATGAGCGTCGTATGTGCAGTCTTATCCTGTGACGCCACAATGCGAAAGTCCTGCTCATTGGCGTCATCCCAAGTGCCGGGCTCCAAATCCGCAACGTCGACGCGCTCCACGCGGGCAGCCGCGGGTGCGTGCTCCGACAGCGCGGCGACAAAGCCGTCGACGGCCGCACCCGAGGCATGCGCCTCGACATGCACGCCGTCGCCTGCGTTGAGCACCCAGCCGCAGATGCCATGCGCCATGGCCTCGCGATACACAAACGGCCGCATGCCAACGCCCTGCACAATGCCCGTCACATGAATATGCACATGCCGCATGCGGCTCTCCCTCATCAAAACCGACCAAAAAGGGACAGGTTTATTTTGGTAGGTAAAACTTCTAAACCCGCCAAAACAAACCTGTCCCTTTTTGGCAGGTGCGCTGCGGGAAATCCCGCTACAGTCCTAGGCTTTGTCCGGTGGCAGCGCAGGTGAGCTCACCGTGCTTAACACCGCGCAGTCCCAGCAGACGGTCGGCTAGTTCGTAGACGCGCTCGCCGCGACCCTTGAGCGCCAGAATCTCCAAGCAGTTGTGGTGATCCAGATGCACGTGCATGGTCGATACGATCTCGTCGGTGTAGTCGTGCTGCACTTCGTCCAGACGGCGCGTCAGGTCGCCGGTATGGTGGTCGTAGATCATGGTGAGCGACCCGATAACATGCTCATCGGGCGTGCGCATCTGCTCCTTGGCGATCGAGGCGCGAATCAGGTCGCGTACGGCCTCGGAGCGGTTGGCCACGTCACCGCGGCGTGCGATCTGCTCGTCAAAGCGGCGCAGCAGATCGTCGGGCGCGGTCACCGAAAAGCGGACCAGCTCGGAGCTGGAGCCGGCGCAACGGCAGCTCGCCTGGTCGGCCGGACCGTGCGGATGCTCGTGCTTGTGGTCGCAGCCGTGCTCGTGCTCGTGCTCGTGCTCGGTCACGCTACACCAGCTTCACGGAGCCGACGGAGTTATGGTCGGCCTCGATGGCGTCCTCGTAGCCCTCGAGCGCGTCATGCGCCTCGTGCAGCGCAGCCATGGCGGCCTCGAGCTTGGCGCCGATGCGCTCCATGTCAAAATTCTCGGTCGCATGCAGCAGCTGATGGCTCCACTCGTGAGCGAGCTCGATGGTGTCGTCGACCTGCTTGACGCTCATGGCAAGCTGGCTCATGTTCATTCCAACATCATGCATGGGAAATCTCCTTTTGTATGGGGCAGTTCAGTGGTTCAGATTTTACTACGCCCACTCTGTGCGCAGCTGCATAAGAAAACGGGTGCGAGTCTGTGCGACTCGCACCCGTTCACTGGGGGCTGTTTGTAACTACCATACTATCCGTGGTCGCACGCGCCGCACCCGGCAGTCCGGCGAGCGGTGCAAAACCGCTCATGGACGGCGGGTAAGTAACAAGCGTATTACAGATGCTTCTCCAGCAGCGCCTGCAGCCTCGCCTTGGGCAGAGCGCCAACCGAGCGGTCAATCTCCTCGCCGTTCTTAAACACAATCAGCGTGGGGATGCTCATGACGCCATACTTCATGGCCAGGTCCTGGTTGTCGTCGACGTTGCATTTGGCAACGGCAAGCTTGCCCGCCAGCTCATCGGCAACCTCGTCAACGATGGGCGACAGCGAACGGCAGGGCCCACACCAGGGAGCCCAAAAATCGACCAGCACGGGAAGGCTGCCGTTGACGGTGGCGTCGAAGTTCTCGGGGGTAATCTGCTTAATGTCAGCCATGGTGACCTCCATAATGCGACGCGGCTCGGCCGCGTAAAACTCAGTACGACCGTGCTTATACCCAGCGGCCCGCAAAGCAACCACTCGCGGGCGGCTCTTTTATCAAAAGCGCCGCAAAACCCCTTTCTTCAGATATGGGGATATAAGGCGCATCGGCGTCAGCCGATATACATATACGGCTGCAAGTGGTATACTGTTTTCATGGATAGATACAGGAGCAACGACAACATAGTCTGGGACTGCGACTACCATGTGGTCTTCTGCCCGAAATACCGCAGGAAGGTGCTCGTGGACGGCATCGGCTCCCGCTTCGAGGAGATCGCGCACGAGGTCGCGGAGGAACTCGATTTCGAGATAAGGGAAATCAAGGTCATGCCCGACCGCGTGCACATGCTCGTCTCAGTCGACCCCCAGTTCGGCATCCACCGGGCCGTGAAGCGCATCAAGGGCAGGACCAGCCACGACCTACGCGCCGAGTTCCCGCAGCTGAAGCGCAAGCTGCCGACGCTCTGGACGAACAGCTACTTCGTCTCGACCGTCGGCGGGGCGACGCCCGAGGCCGTCAGGCAGTATATCGAGGACCAGAGGAACGCGTGAGGGCCATGGACAAGACCTTCGAGTACCGCATATACCCGAGCGCCGAGCAGGAGGCCCTCCTGCAGAAGACCTTCGGCTGCTGCCGCTGGGTCTACAACAGGGTGCTGGCGATGAGGCGGGACGAGTACGCGTGGACGGGCAAATCGAGGCACATCAACTCCTACATCACCCAGATCCCCGCCTGGAAGAGGGCGGACGCGCCGTGGCTCTCCGAGGTGGACTCCATGGCACTGCAGCAGTCCCTGCGCGACCTGGACAAGGCATTTAAGAACTTCTTCCGCGCACCAGGCAAGGTGGGCTTTCCGAAGTTCAAGTCCAAACGCGCGGGGAGGAAGAGCTACCGCACGAACGGCGTCGGGATAATCGACGCCAGGCACGTGAGGCTGCCAAAGCTGGGGACCGTCAGGGCGCGGGTGAGCCGTCCCGTGGAGGGGCGCGTCCTGTCCGCGACGGTCAAGCAGGTGCCGAGCGGCAAGTACTACGTGGCGATATGCTGCGCGGACGTCCCCGCCACGGACGCGCCGGCCCCGACCGTCGGGTTCCTGGGAGTCGATGCGGGAATACACGACATAGCCACCTGCTCCACGGGGGAGCGCCTGCCCAACCCCAAAAACCTGCAAAGGAGCGAGAGGAGGCTGGCGCGGGAGCAGCGGCGGCTCTCGCGCAAGCGGAAGGGCTCCGCAAATCGCGCCAGGCAGCGTGTCAGGGTCGCGCGGGCGCACGAGAAGGTTGCCAACCGGCGGAAGGACGCCCTGCACAAGTTCACGACGCATGCGGTGGGAGAAAGCCAAAACATCGCGGTCGAGGACCTGAACGTCAGGGGCATGCAGAGGAACCGCCGCCTCGCCAAGGCCGTGGGCGATGCCGCCATGTCGGAGCTGGCGCGCCAGCTCGAGTACAAATGCGCATGGTCGGGGCGCGGCTTCGTAAGGGTGGGCAGGTTCTATCCGTCCAGCAAGACGTGTTCCGCATGCGGTTACGTCTACAGGGGACTGACGCTGGCCGAACGGGTATGGGACTGCCCCGCGTGCGGCATGCGTCACGACCGCGACCTGAACGCCGCCGTCAACATCGCCCGCGAGGGAAGGAGAATCCTGGAAGGTACCGCAGGGCATGCGGGAACCGCGGCAGACGCCGCAAACGCTTGTGGAGAGGGCGTAAGACCTACGGCTGCATGCGCAGTCTAGGCAATTCTCGGTGAAGCAAGAATCCCCTGGCTTTAGCCATGGGGAGTGTCAAATAATGGTGGGCACGCAAACGATTGGAGAGCGCATACCTATGTCACAAAGCCAGAAAAAAGAAGCCATCGCCCAGGCGGCCGAGCAGGAGCTCGCATCGCTTGCGGGTCGTGGCGTGCGCATCGCAGGCAACGCGTGCTCGCCGATTGTGCTGGTAAAAGGCGATTTGGATGAGGCCGAGCGCTCGGGCGGCGAGCTTGCCGCAGGCGCGGATGGCGCGGCGCTGCGTAAGGCGCTCGGGGCCATCGGTTATGCGCCCGAGGATTTTTGCGTGCTGGCAAGCGTCGCCGGTGCGGGCGACGGAACGGTGGCGGTGGGCCATGCCCTGCCGTGCGAGCTGTTCCGCGAGGCGCTCGAGGCGCTGGACCCCGAGGCGGTGCTGTTGCTGGATGATCGTGCGGCCGATACCATGCGCGAGACCTATGCCGATATGCTCGTGGCGATCGACGACTTCGACACCGCCATGCTCAAGCCCGGCCTGGTCGCCCATGTGCAAGGGCGCCGCGTGCTCGCGCTCGACGGCTTTGAGGCGGCGCTCACCGACAAGGCCGCCAAGCAGCGCATGTGGGCCTACATTAAACAGCTGACTCCGGCCGCCGCGCCGCTGTAGCGGACCGGCGCTGGCAAGGTGGCCCCGGCGGGCCGAGCATGCCGGCAGCTTGTCGCGTCCCTACATCACGGCACGCAGCTCAAATCGGTCGCCGTGAATGCGGAACTGGCAGTTGCCGTTCATGCGCTCGACGGCGAGCTTAATGCTCTTGGTGCCAAAGCCGTGGCCGGCGTGCTGGGCCACGGGCATGCCGTCAACCATACGCGGCGGGCGGTCAAACGTGTTAGAGACCAAAAGCAGCAGCTGCCCGTCTTCGTAGCGCAGGTCCAGATCGACGAATCGTTTGCCCTGGGGAGCGGCGCTCGCGGCGACGATGGCGTTGTCCAGGGCATTCGAGAGCACGCTAAACAGGTCGACATCGGCCACATGGACGTTCTCTGGCACGGCGGCGCGCAGGTCGGCGGTGATACCGTTTCGGTTGATATCGGAGCTAAATGACGAAAGCACGATGTTGACCGTTTCGTTGGCACAGTAGCGGCGCACGGCGGTGCGGTCGTTTGTCTCACAGAGTTCGTTGATGCGCCCGAGCGCCTCGTCGACGTGACCCTCTTCGATTAAAACCGCAAGGCCGCGTAGGAAGTGGCGCATATCGTGGCGAAGAATCGACAGCTCGCGCCCAGATTGACGCCAAGCCTCGAGCTCTTTGATGGCGGCGCTGTCGCGGGTTTCGAGCATCCAACGCTCTCGCTCGGCGGTTTCCTTTTCTTCGTATTCGCGCAGGTAAACGGCAAGAAACATAAGATAGAAGGCACAGAGCGCAAATGCCAAAAACTCAACCGTCACCACCGAGCCCGAGTGGAACAGCGTGGTGTAGACGTTGGTGGCGTAGTCAAAGATGTAATAGACGAGCGGCAGGATTAAAAGGATGCCCAGCTCGGTGGTGCTTTTAATCGCTAAGCGCGGACCGATGTCGCCGGCCCAATGCAACAGGACGGCAAAGACGGCGAGCGTGGTAGCGATGCGTGCCAGATAGTACGCGATCTGAGAATCGGTTGCGGCAAATGCGGCGATACCCATCCAATTGCTGAACTGGCAGCTCAGATAGGCGCTGGTGACGCCCAACGCCGCGAGCAGCGGACTCAAGTGGTAGCGCGCGCATAGGTAGACGGTAAGCGGCAGGTGCACGACGAGCGGATAGACCTGACGGGCAAAAAGCTCTCCGCCAACGACATTGGCGATCGAAAAGGCAGCGCCGGTTGCGGCCCCGACCCCCACCAACTCGAGTGCATGGCGTCGATTGATTTCGATACCGCACAGCGCCGCCGAGGCAAAGACGCCAAAGAGTAGCGTTGTGGCGTGGTGGATTGCCCAAAGGGCCATTTCGACCGAGGAGATCATCAGCGCCTCCCGCCCTCAAAGCGCACCGCAAAGTAGGCGTCTTGGAACCCCTGTTTGCTGCTGCGCGACAGCGGAATGCACGCGCCGGAGCGCATGACGATGTCCGTGCGATCGAAGTGGTCGATGTTGCGCAAGTTGACCTGGTAGCTACGGTGGCATTTAAAGAAGGTGGCATTTTGCGCCAAACGGTCCTCGACGCTGCGGAACGACTCGAGTGCCTCGATATCGCGTCCGTCGCGCAGGTGGAAGACCACGTGCTTGTTGCGCGCCTCGGCATATTCGATGTCGGACAGGCGCAGGGCGTGGTAGCCAAAGGACGTTTTGATCACGAGCTCGTCGGTTACCGCCGGGCGCATGCTCGAAAGCTCGTCGAGTAGCTGCGCCAGGCGTCCGTAAGTCACGGGCTTGAGCAGATAGTCGAAGGCTCGGACCTCGTAGGACTCCAGTGCAAACTCGGGCGATGAGGTGAGAAACACCAGACGCACAGCGGTATCGGCCCGGCGCAATTCGCGCGCGGTGTCCATGCCGTTGACGAGCGGCATGATCATGTCGAGCAGAATGATGTCGGCGCGCGACGTGGCATGGCGCGCCAGCAGGTCCTCGCCGCGCGTAACGAGCGCAACATCGACCGCCGTGCCCGTCTCGGTCGACCAACGGTCGATCATCCGGTGCAGTCTATCTAGAAAAGCGACGTCATCGTCGCAGGCAATAATCTTGAGCATTCTGAGCCCCCTTAGTAGTTCGATTTTGCCACATTGGGCGCGGACCACTCGCGGGGGAGCGCCCGTTCGTGCCTCATGGTGCGCAACTCGCGCCGAGCGGTATTGCGGTGGCGAAAGATGCCTCCTGCGCTATCGAGAGCTCGGCTATCCTCAGCTTGCCAGTTCGAAAATGGACCTGCCGCATGATTGAATCTTTATTTCAACTTTACACCTAGGTTTACAGCTGTCTTGTCAGCTGTAAACCTAGGTGTCATACTAAAGCCCCAAGATTCGCCAAAAGAGAGGGGCCTTGATGGCACAGAGCGCGAACATGGATGCGTCGGAGCTTGCACGCGATATCGCGGCCGGCCTGGCATCGGCAGCGACGGCAACGGAGCGCGCGGCACTGGTGCCCGCAGAGCTCGTCGAGGCCATTCAGCAACTAAAAACCCAACGTGACGCGGTGATTCTGGCTCACTATTACGTGGCGCCCGAGGTCCAGGCCGTTGCCGATTACGTCGGCGACAGCTTCTACCTGGCAAAGCTCGCCAAGAGCCTGCCGCAGCAGACCATCGTGCTGTGCGGCGTGGAGTTTATGGGCGAGAGCGCCAAGCTACTCAATCCCACCAAGACCGTGCTGCTGCCCGAGCCGGGTGCGGACTGCCCCATGGCGCACATGGTCAAACGCGAGACAGTCGACGCGGCCCGCGCCGAGTACGGCGACGACCTGGCCGTGGTCTGCTACGTCAACTCGACGGTCGAGATTAAGAGCTGGAGTGACGTGTGCGTCACCAGCTCCAACGCCGTCAAGATCGTGTCCGAGCTGCCGCAGCAGCACATTCTGTTTATTCCCGACCAGAACCTGGGCCGCTTTGTGGCCGAGCAAGTGCCGCAGAAGCACGTCATTCTCAACAAGGGCTACTGCCCGCGTCACCACATCATCACCGTCGAGCAGATCGTCGATGCGACGGAGGCCCATCCCGATGCGCTCGTGCTGGCGCACCCCGAGTGCAAGGCCGATGTCCTGGCCGAGGCCGACTACATCGGCTCCACCGCCGGCATCATCAAGTATGCCG
>UQPY01000063.1 GCA_900542965.1 uncultured Collinsella sp. | reverse complement strand
TGTATAAGAGACAGGTCTTGTCGATGCGGCCGGAAAGACCTGCGAAGGCGTCACCGCTCAGGAACTCCTCGACAAAGCCGGGGCCATCGTGGGAGAAGGCCCGTTCGATCCGGTCGCCAGCAGCGTCAGAGCGCATCGCCGCGCCATACACCGCCAAGTTTCCGCCCTTGGAATGGCCTCCGCACAAGAGCGGACCATCAATCGCGGCCACCGCCTCGTCCACATAGCGCGCCGCAGATTCCTGGGCCGGCACAGGACACCGGAAAGCCATGTTAAAGTCCTCTTTCCAGCCCACGATCGTGCTGTCGGTCCCCCGGAAGGCAAGATAGGAAAATCCTGTCGGGAATCGGAACGTCATGGCCGCAAACTGCTCCGTCGTTGCCACATCGTTCACGGCACGATAACCGCACACGCGCACGCCACGGTAGCGAGGGCTTGCCGCCACAGCCTCCAGTAAGGCACGGCTCCCCTCCGGATCCCACAGGTCGCCAATCATCTCCGGGTAGCACTCCGCGCGCAGAAGCTCGCGCACGTCCAGTCCCTGCCAGCCGGCAAGCTCCGGCATATCCCCCGGCAAGCGCAAATACGACAGCCATGCAAACACCAGGCTGTCCACCGCGCAGAACGTCCGCTCCTCAAACGAATCAAACGCCGTCTGGGCATAGGTCAAAAAGTTAGGCGAATCCGACATGGCCCTCCCATCAACAATGGTGCATTGGGGTCAGGTTCGTTTGCACCAATCGCGCCCCTTTTGGTGCAAACAAACCTGACCCAAATGCACCAAAAAAGGCGCCCGGGCCGTGGGGCCTGAGCGCCTTCATTGTAGCTTGCTGGCAAACGAGCCTTATTTAGCAGGAGAAATCGACGCTGTCGATGATGTCCTTGAGGGCCTTGGCGGAGACGGTGAGCTCATGCTGCTCGTCATCGTTCAGCGGCACGGGGACGCGGCAGACAACGCCGTCGCGGCCGACGACGGTCGGCATGGAGATAGCCAGATCGGACAGGCCATACTCGCCCACCATGAGCGAGGAAACGGGCAGCACGGTCTGCTCGTCACGCATGACAGCGGTGCAGATGCGCTTAACGGCCATGGCGACGCCGTAGTAGGTGGCGTGCTTCTTCTCGATGATGGTGTAGGCGGAGTTCTTGACGTCCTCGGCGATACGCTTCTCGGCAGCCTCGTGCTCCAGATGGCCGTGAAGCTCGCAGAAGGTGCTCAGCGGCACGCCGGCAACCTGGGCGCTGGACCAAGCGACAAACTCGGAGTCGCCGTGCTCGCCCATGACGTAAGCCTGAACGTCGCGCGGATCGACCTCGACGTGGGCGCCGAGCATCTGCTGCAGACGGCCGGTGTCGAGCACGGTGCCGGAACCGATAACGTGGCCCTCGGGCAGGCCGGACATCTTGATGGCAGCGTAGGTCAGAACGTCGACCGGGTTGGAGACGATCAGCAGGATGCCGTCAAAGCCGGACTTCTTAATCTCGGGAATAATGGACTTAAAGATGCTGACGTTCTTGTTGACCAGGTCCAGGCGGGTCTCGCCGGGCTTCTGGGCGGCGCCAGCGGTGACGACGATCATGGCAGCATCGGCGACATCAGAGTAATCGCCAGCGTAGATCTTCATCGGCTCGGCAAACGTCATGCCGTGCGCGATGTCCAGGGCCTCGCCCTCGGCGCGATTCTTGTCCACGTCGATGAGGACCATCTCGGAGAACAGACCGCTCTGCATCAGTGCGAACGCCGAAGACGAACCGACGAAACCGCAGCCGACAATAGCGACCTTCTTCTCGTTAACCATTACAAACTCCCATCTCTCTCCACAAACAAACCGCCCAGGGCGACCCGAGCGGCTTGCCGTAATCCCAATACATCCAATCGGGACTTTGATTATGCTCCTATTGCAGCCAAATATCGACCGTTTACCGAAATTGTTTGCAGAATTCGTATAATAACTGCACGAAATCGGTTTCGAGCTATTGACTCACAGAAACGAATCCCTAATACAGGCCCGCCTCGCGAATAGCCTCAACAGCCAAAGCAATCTGATCGGGCGGCAGTACCAGCGCCATACGTACGTGCCCCTCGCCCGAGGGACCAAAGCTCGCACCCGGCGTCACGACGACACCGGCCTTCTCCATGAGCTCCTCGCAAAACGCCATCGAGTCGGTGCGACCACCGGGGAGCTTGGCCCACACAAACATGGAGCCATGCGCGTTGGGGCGCTCCCAGCCCAGGCCCTCAAGACCGTCGCACAGGGCATCGCGACGCTCCTGGTACTTCAGGCGCTGCGCCTCGACCTCATCGCGCGGACCGTTCAGGCAGGCAATAGCCGCCTTCTGAATCGGGAAGAACATGCCAAAGTCGATCTGGCTGCGCAGCTTGGCAAAGGCCGAGACCACGTCCTCGCGACCGACCAAAAAGCCGATGCGGGCGCCGGTGACGTTAAACGACTTGGAGAGCGAGAAGAACTCCACACCCACCTCGAGCGCACCGGGATACTGCAAGAAGCTGCCGCCCGGCTCGCCGTCGAACACGATGTCCGAGTAGGCGTTGTCGTGGACGATCAGCAGGTCGTGCTCGCGGGCGAAGGCGATAATCTCCTCGTAGACCTCGGGCGTGCCCACCGAACCCACCGGGTTGGCGGGCAGCGACACGATCATGTACTTAGCGCGATCGGCGACCTCTGGATCGATGCCCGCCACGTAGGGCAGGTAGTTGTGCTCGGCAACCAGCGGGTAGTACTCGAGCCTGGCATCGGCAATCTTGGCACCCGCCTCAAAGACCGGATAGCACGGATCGGGCACCAGGATGGTATCGCCCGGGTCGAGCAGCGCAAGGCCCAAGTGACCCACGCCCTCCTGCGTGCCGTTGCACGACTGCACCATGGATGGCGTAATGCCCGAAACGCCAAAGCGGCGCTCGTAGTAATCGCACACGGCCTGCTTGAGCTCGGGCAGGTCGCGCAGGGCGTACTTCCACATCTCTGGGTCCTGCGCGGCCTGGGTCAGCGCCTCGACCACGTGGTCGTACGGCTTAAAGTCGGGCGTGCCCACGCTCATGTTGTAAATGGTCTTGCCCTGGGCCTTAAGCGCAAGAAGCTTGTTGTTGAGCGAAGCGAAGACCTCCGCGCCAAAGCGGTCGAGACGCTGCGATGCCTGCATGGTGCCACCTTTCGATATAAAAAACGCGGCGCTCCGACAAGAGCGCCGCGCGATACGGGCCATCAGATTGCCAAAGTGTAACGCTTGCAACCCCCGCATTGGTTCAATTTAGCCAACCTTAGTCAATTGCATTGAGCGCGTCGATCTGTGCGAGCCACAGACGTGAGCTGGCGTCACTCGGCATACGCCAATCGCCACGCGGGCTGAGCGTCACCGAGCCCACCTTGGGGCCATCGGGCAGGCAGCTGCGCTTAAACTGCTGGGCAAAGAAGCGACGGTAGAACGTACGCAACCACGTGTGGACGGTCTTGGCGTCGTAGACACCCTCGAAACTCTTGAGCGCCATGCGGTAGATCTTGCCCGGCTCAAAGCCAAAACGCAGCAGGTAGTAGAGGAAGTAGTCGTGCAACTCGTACGGGCCCACCAAATCCTCAGTCTTCTGCGCAATCTCGCCGTCGCCCGTGGGCGGCAGAAGCTCGGGAGATACCGGCGTATCGAAGATATCGAGCAAGACCTCGGCAATACGCCCGCCAAAGACATCAGCCGCATAGCGCACCAGATGGCGCACAAGCGTCTTGGGCACGCTCGCATTGACGGCATACATGCTCATGTGGTCTCCGTTATAGGTAGCCCAGCCGAGCGCCAGCTCCGACAGATCGCCCGTACCGATGACAAAACCGCCAGCCTGGTTGGCCAGATCCATCAGAATCTGCGTGCGCTCGCGGGCCTGGCTGTTCTCGTAAGTCACGTCCTGCACGGCAGGATCGTGCTCAATGTCCTTGAAGTGCTGCTCCACGGCCGCGTGGATCGAAACCTCGCGGAAGCTCACACCCAGGTCGCGGGCGAGCGACTCGGCATTCGACTTGGTGCGATGCGTCGTGCCAAAGCCAGGCATGGACACGGCCGTGATACCGGTGCGCGGCAGCCCCAGCGCATCAAAGGCGCGCACGGTCACAAGCAGTGCCAACGTGGAGTCCAGGCCGCCCGAAAGACCGATGACGGCCGCCTTGGTACCCGTATGGGCAAGGCGGGTCTTGAGGCCGGCGGTCTGCAGGTCGAGGATGGTCTCGCAACGCTCGGCCAGGTCGCCATGGTCGGCCGGCACAAAGGGCGCGCGGGGGAAGACACGGTCGATGTCGCAGGCGTTGCGCAGGACGGGAGCCTCGGAGAGTGTGCTCTCAAAAGAGAACTCAACGGTCGTGGCCTCCGGCGCATCGTCCGCGCGCGCCCACGTCGTCGAGCGGCGGCGCTCGGCAACCAGACGGTCAAGATCGATATCGGCGACGGCCATATCGCAGGTAAGCAGTTTGGTGGCGGCGAGCTTGGAGCCATTTTCGTAGATAAGGTTCTCGCCCGCAAAGACCATATCGGTCGTGGACTCGCCCTCGCTCGCATCCGCATAGGCATAGGCGCAGTACAGGCGTGCGCTTTGGTTAGAGATAAGGCTGCGGCGATAGTCTGCCTTGCCGATGATCTCGTCGGAAGCAGAGGGATTAAGGATCACCGTAGCGCCGGCAAGCGCCATCTCGGTCGAAGGGGGTGCCGGCACCCACAGGTCCTCGCAGATCTCAACGCCCAGCACCATATCCTCGGCACCTTCATCACAGCAACGGTAGACAAGCCCCGAACCCAGCGGGACCGGACCCTGACCGGCAAACTCGACCCACACGGGATCCGCAGGCGATGGAGCAAACCAGCGACGCTCATAGAACTCGCCATAGTTGGGCAGATACTTCTTGGCCGTAAGACCCAAAAGCTCGCCCGCGCAGCACACGGCGGCGCAGTTGTAGATATTCTCGGCAACTGCAACGGGAAGACCGATAGTAAAGACAATCGGCAGCTCACGAGTCTCATCGAGGATATGCACCAAAGCAGCCTCGCAGGCATGCAGTAATGTGCGGTTATGGAACAGATCGGCCGCGGTATAGCCGCACAAGTTGAGCTCGGGCAGTACCAGCGCGCGAACGCCGCGCTCAACAGCCGCGCGAACAGCCGCCAGCGCAACCTCGGCATTGCCCTCGACATCGGCCACGCGAATCTGCGGCGACGCCGCCGCCACACGCAAAAAGCCATCGTTCTTATTAGCCGAAACGCAGCATTGCCTTGTTGATCTGGACACTGGAGGCCCCTTCTACCCTGAGATTCAGTCTAACGGACGTTCACATATCTCTAACTAGCCAAAGCAACCTCCCAGTTTACTGAGAGGCCAACCTGTGCTAAAAGCATGTATTTCAAAAATATCTTTAATTAAAAAAGGAGAAATCGATAATCGACTTCTCCTTTAAGCGAGGCGAGTAAATTCCGAAACTAATGGCAGAATTTATCCATGTAGTCCTCAAAGTCGAACACTTCCACCACGACGCCCTCTTCCTGAAACTCTTTCAGTTGCTCCAAGAGATCTTTGTTAATAACGTCCATGCAGAAACCTCCTCTATCTAATCAATTGTAGTATATCTGCTTTCATGCAATTATCAACCAACTTGTTTAATTGCTCCTCGTTTGCCGATAGTCCCTCTTTTTTCAAAATGTCGCGCACCTCGTTCTTAGTAATCGGCTTTTCAAACAACGAAAGCAAAGCGAACGAAAAATCATTAACCGCACACATTCTATGGGTGGCACAACTCAGCAGTACTCTTAACCCCTCTTTTGAGCGTCCGACTTCTTTCGCAAACGAACTTTTAACCAATTGAAAACCATTATCGTGCATTACATAATCGGCATCGATATTTGTATTCAGCAATCCATAATGCAACAGTTCTTCTATCGCCCTTGTCAGCTCGAGGTCGCCCTGATCAAGGATAAGAGAAATGCTACAATCGGCCTCCAATAAACGGGCCAACTTAAGGTATACCAACTGGGAAACAGCATAGACATGATGGTATTCAGAATTATAGAAGTAGGCAAATGGCTCAACGAGCACGACAGAGGTCTTGGAATCCAGCCAGATTCGATCAGCTGGATTTAGACTAGTTAGCCGTCGCTTTACTTTGGTCAAATGTCCCTTATACCTGACAGCGTGAATAGAATCTAGGATCCAGGTCACCTCTGAAATATGAAGCCGCTGGGGCAAGTCAATTGTGTCGCTACCGTTTATGACCTCTTGCATATAAAAATCAATATGATGCTCATCAGATAAGGATTTTGCTTCATTTAAAGTTAAACCAGTGCCTGAAACATAATCCACTTCGAGGCGCAAATCCTCATATTGGGACTTCGGCATTACAGAGACACCATACTTATCGGGATGATTCCAAACATCCGACCCCATAACGAGACCAAAATTCGTAAATCCTCTCGTGGAATATGGAACACCACATACCTGTTTTGAATAATTCAAAACATTCTCTGTATAAGCTAAGGTGTTCAGAGCCTCTTCTTTAGTTTCGGTCGGAAAGCCAATCATAAAGAATAGATGAACAGGAATACCCGCATTGAGACAATCATGGATATTGCGATCAATCCAATCAACTCTCGTGTTCTTCTTCATTAGATCAAGAACTCTTTGGTTGTATGACTCGAGGCCAAACTGAATCTGCCTACATCCACTTTGGTATATCTTGTTGAAAACGTCTGTACTTAGGGTTGGAGAGAACCTCGTTTCTCCATGCCAGAAAAACGTTTTTCCCGATGCGTTTATTTCATCCGCGAGTTGCTCCATTCTTTTGCCTTCGAATGTTTCATCCACAAAAGAGAAAACTCTCGTGCCGTATTTTTCATTTAACCGACACATTATTTCAAATACTCTCGATATAGGCATCTTTCGGTAACAACCACCGGTAGCACCGGGAATGGTGCAGAAGGCGCAATGATTAAAACACTGCCTAGAGGAATAAACCGGCAATATTAACTCAGGCATGAAGTATTTAGAAAGGGCGAAGCCATCGAAATCGGGAACTGTATCGTTGATAAATGTTTGCTCAATCCGATGGTTTTTATATATCTTTCCACCTTTAGCATGGCAAAGGTTTGGAACACAGTCGAGATTGTCATCACCGGAGTCAAGAGCCTCAAGAAGACGTGCAAGCGGCTCTTCGCCGTCATACATCATTATCGAATCAATGTATTCAAAAAAGGGATGCCATTCTTTCATGCAGTCATCTGCTAAACGAGTAATGTAATTGCCGCCCAATGAGACGTGTTTAACAGATGGACATTCTTCTTTAATCAGTTTCGCTAACGTAACTGCAGAAATCAATTGGAAACAGCCGCTCACCGAAATCCCAATAAACTCAATTTTTTCCCTCTGAATACGCTTAAGAAAGGCAGTTTCATAGAAGGAAATAAACGGATTATGCAAGGTATCCGCAAGCGATTTCATTATTTCTGGTGTCGAATAATAATCATAGGGCAGATCTATGGAGTTGAACGTGTATTTAACTCCATACGAGACGTGATTTATGATATAGAGTGCATTTCTAAAAATGTTTTCAGCATATTGTCTTTCTTTTAGATTAAAGTATCTCTTCGATCTGAAAATATCTTTTGCCTCGTCAACATTAAGTGCTGACTTTTGTATCAACTCGATTGTTAATTGAACATTCGAACTAAACGAATCCTTTGATTCCCGATACCTTTTACAGCACTCTTCGACATGTCTAAAAGATAGGAGGTCATCGTAAAATTCCACGTTTAAGTCAACAATGTCAACTTTATATTGTTCAACCTCTTGAAGATATGACTTCAAAACAGGCAAGGCAAGATACGGCCCCACTGGACTCCATCCTGGTGGAAATACTAAAAGCGTTTTAGGTATATCAACGTCACATCTTTCGCAAATAATTCAATTGAAACGCAGCTACCATCATAATTGAAAATACACCAAGTCCTGTAACGAGAATTGAGAACATCGCGGTGCTCGTGAACAGCGAAACAAGGAGTGTTGAAATAACAACAGCAACCGATTGCAAAGACTCCCTAATTGAAAACAGGCTTATCGATTCAGATTCGTCTCTCGCCAAATCCTGCAGCGATGTTATGAGAAGCACATCTTGAATGGCGTTTCCGGCACCGACGATAAAAAGGAAAATAAACGATATCCCAGACGCATAACGATAGCCAAACGCCAGATACGCACCGAGCGCAAGATACGTCACAAAACAATATGATTTAACGCAATCGGAACCACTAATTAAACGACCATATATTGTATTTCCGAACAACAGTCCGATTGTAAGACTACTCTGAAGGAATCCATATTGTATCGATGACGAGTCAAATTGCAATTGCGCTATAGCTGGCAAAAGAGAATTCAGAGAGCCGAATGCCACGCCACTAGAAATATCGATTAATAGGAAACCAATTGCCAAGTGCTTCGCGCTAAGATCACTAAATGCAGTCCTGTTTTTTTCATTTTTGCTTATCCCCTCTTTATCATTAACCTCGATAACCGACGGAACATCTCGCAGCAACCAGAACGACGCGGCAAAAGAAAGCGCGTCTAATGCAAGAACAGCCTCCGCCCCAAATTGAGCGACAACAAAACCGCCGGCAACTGGCCCCAGAACCATCATCAAATTCTGCAGAAACCCAAACGAATTATTAATTACGTCGCGATTGATACTATTCGTATTGGCTCTTAACAACGAGTAAAAGCAGGGCATTTCAACCGTTCGGCAAAGCGATACCGCGCACGTAATAGCAAACATACTCCATTTACTATCAACAAAAATATAGCAAACGAATAATCCCGCGCGAATTAAGTCTGCCAATCTCATGGCCTGCAGTGTCCCGATACCCATCTTCTGAGGCAGCTGCGCGAGCGAAACTGAAAACAGAGAGGGGGCAAATCTGCAGCAGACCATCAAAGCAGTTGCAGAAACATCGTGAGTTACCTCGTAAATCAGCATTGGCAAAGCAATATTCGCACACCAATTGCCTATTTCGCTTATCCCTCTAGCAATATATAGGACCCGAACCGGATGGCTAGCTCTCAATACCGTGAACATCACGATTAACCTCGTATTTCAGGCCTCGTTCATCCCTTAATAGGAATCCATAATCAACCAAGTACCGCCTCAACACGGCATAATCAGGATAGAGCTGTGACAGCACACGATTAACCTGAAGCTCCGTATAACTTGTATTTAATTCAAAGAAAGAGACGGCCCATAGCAGCATGATTCTTTTATAGCTTTCCTTTTTTGGAATTGAAACCAGCTCGCCATTCTTGAGAAATCGTTTTTTAAAGTCTATTAGCTCATCCATTCACATCCTCCATTTCATACGCATCTAATACTAAAAATGCATACGCTTTAGGTCATCGCATTCGGCTTCTTTATTCGAACTAAACTCGAACTAATCTAAATGATTTGCTCAAACACTCTTCGAAAGCTCGTTTTTCACTCTGAGTAAAATGCCCTTCCCAGTCAGTCCACGAACAGGAAGGCAACTCACAGCGAGCGGAGTCGAAGCCCTCTGCCGTCGGTCGTTCAAAATGCACGACAACCTTTTCGATATCCTCATCTGCAATCAGGTCAGAATGAACGACCTCGGTACCGTCTTCGAATGTCATATACGGGTACATCACGTAAACCACCTCGCAATCGTAAATCCAGTTTAGCATCAAGCTATTGCACCAAAGACAGCAAGCCCCCCTTGATGAGTTGATGGTATCTGCTAAATGTCACGTACGATTCACATCTGGTGGGTACCCTGATGGCTGAATGAAACGAAGCAGATTTACGCCGGGAGGACCCCGTATGACAACCAAGTACACCGACGCGCCGCGCACGCGCGTCATGACGCCGGCATCGCTCAACAACGGCGTGCACGAGAACCATTCCATCGGACAGACCATGGCCATCGCGCCCAAAAAGGGCCTGTTCGATGACATTTCCATTCCCCAGATCATCGCCGGCGCCGCAGCTGCTGCCACGAGCGTCGCGCTTGCCTCCAAGATCGGTATCGCCGGATCGGTGATCGGCGCCGCCGTGAGCTCGGTCATCACCGTTGTGTCCTCGCAGGTCTACCGCCACTTTATCTCTGCGAGCGCCGAAGCAATCAAGGGCACGCATGCCGCTGTCGACTACCCTGCCGGCGCCTACGAGCCCGTTGAGCCCGATGTCGAGGAGCACCTAGGTGGCGCCGCGACCACGCAGGAAATGCGCCAGGTTGCGGGACGCGCGACCACAGCGCGCGTCGCCCCTAACAGCCTGCGCGCCAAGGCCGCGGCAGAGCGCAGTCAGACGCAAAAGAAGGTCATCGTCTTCTCGATCGCCATCGCCATTGTCGCGGTCATCGCCTGCGCCGGTGCCATCCTTATCACCACCGCCGGTGAGGGTCTGGGTGAGCGCCCCGAGCCAATCCTTTCGTCGCATACGACCGAGCACGACGCGGATAGCTCCGGTCAATCGCAAGGCCAGCAGGACGACCCGCAGGGCACCTCCACATCCACCGACTCGTCCTCGAACACCCCCGATCAGTCGCAGGACACCGATTCCTCTGTGAACAACAGCGGTACGCAATCCGGCACAACCGACTCAAGCCAAACGACTGACGGCTCTCAACCGAGCACGGGCGACCAGACGAGCGGCAATACATCGGGCACGGGATCTACCGACAACAGCAGCACTAACAGCTCGGGCGGAACCGCGTCCGGCACGGCATCTGACAGCTCGAGCCAAGGCACGACGTCGGGCAACTAAGCGCGTTTGCCTCTCATAGATAACCGACCTGCATAACGGGCGCGAACCGGCAACGGTCGCGCCCGTTTGCCTTGGGCGACGAGATGGCAAGCCCCGTGCGATGGTAAGATGCTTTGGTGTGTAAAGAGGAGATTTGCCATGAGCAAGACAATAGTTAGGCCCACGCTTTCGCTGGGCAACCACATCTATCTGTATCGCCTGCTGCGCGATGCAATCGGATGCGGCAAGCAAACGTTTATGACGCAGGTCGAGGAGGCACTCGCCGCTGGTGACATGGCCGCTTATGACCTGGGCTTCGAGTCCACGCGCGAGCTGCTCGAGGAGCTCGACGACTGCATTAAGCTGACCGTCTTTAAGGGCGGTCGCCTGTATGCCACTGTCATCGCCAACGAGGCCTGGGATGCCGCCCTTGCCAAGGGCGAGGACAAGCCCAAGGCAGCCAAGGGAGCCAAGCAGTCCTACAAAAAGAAAAAACGCGGCGAGAAGGACCTCAAGGCCGTGCGTCCCAAGCACGTTAAGCGTCCCGAGCCCGAGCCCGTGGCCGAAGTCGCTCCGGAGCCCGAGCCCGAGCCCGAGATCGAAGCCGCTATTGAGGTAACAGCAGAAGCCGAAACCGAAATCACTGCCACGACCGATCCCAAAGTCATATCCGAGCAGGAAGCCACTACGGAGCTCAACGAGGCTCCCAAGTCGACACCCGAAGAAGCCGCTAGCCAACCTGAGGCGCCTGCGCTCCAAAACAGCGATGTCTTTGGCGACGAGGCCGAGGACGATCAGCCCGAAGAGCCCGCAGAACAGGACGCTACCGAGGCGGCATCGGAGCCCGAGGCACCGCAGCCTGCCATCTCACTCACGGTCGTCTATGACCCCGAGAACGCCAACGCCGGCATCACCACCATGGCGTCCACGCCCATCGAGGCAAAGTCGAGCGTCGAGGACGAGAACGCGACGCAGGTTGAGGTTGAAACTGCAGCTGCAGACGCGCCCGCCACCGTGGAGCCCGCAGATTCCACGATCAAGCCGGAAGCGACGCCAGAGCCCGCACCCGTCATCAAATCCGTGCCCACCTCTGCTTGCGAACAAATTCCCGCACCGGCACCGGCTTCGGCACCCGCAGCGGCCCCAGCCCCCGCACCCGCAGCACCGACCCTGTCTCTTATACACATC